>CANRMT010000032.1 GCA_947631815.1 uncultured Eisenbergiella sp. | reverse complement strand
CTGACCGGCGGGACAGTCCGAACAGCCGGAGGAGGATGGGTTGAACGAGGTTTTGCGTCAGGAAAAAAAATATCTGGTGATGCTCGCAGATGCACAGAGGTTGTATCATCGTCTGGCGGCGGTCATGCTTCCGGACGAACACAACGGCGGCACGGGATACCGGGTGCGTTCCCTGTATTTTGACACGCTGGGGGACGACGATTTCCGGGATAAGGTGGATGGACTGGAGCTGCGCCGCAAGATCCGGCTGCGCTGTTACGATCCGGACGATCCGTTCGCGATGCTGGAGATGAAGCAGAAGGAGGACCAGTGGCAGAGAAAACGGTCTCTGCGTGTGGGCAGGGAGGACGTCCGTCAGCTGATACAGGGAGATTACAGTGTCCTGCTTCAGTATCAGGAGCCTTTTGCGGCAGAGTGCTACGGCCTGATGAACCGGCAGTGCTACCGGCCGAAGGCGGTGGTGGAATATCGGCGGCGCGCCTTCATCGCGAAGGAGAACCGGATCCGGATCACGCTGGACGGCGAGATCACCGCGACGGAAGGCGACTTCGATATTTTTTCACGGGAACTGCCTCAGTATCCGGTGCTGGATCCCTACAATGCGGTGCTGGAAGTGAAATATAACGGGTTTTTGCTCAGTTATATCAAGAACATGATCAACGCGGCGAACCGCTCCGAATTTTCCGTCAGCAAATACTGTCTGTCAAGGAGCGCTGGACTGCATTATCAGCTGTGAGGAGGAGAAAAATGAGAGAAAGACTTTGGGAACTGTTTTCAGCCACCGCCGGAGATCTGACGGTGGAGACGATCGTCATCCGGATGGCGGCGGCCGCTCTGATCGCCGCGTTCATCTATCTGTCCTACTGGATGTCCCACGCGGGAGGCATTTACAGCAAAAAATTCAATGTCTCGCTGTTGACGCTGACGCTGATCACCACGACAGTGATGATCGTCATCGGCAATAACCTGGCACTGTCTTTAGGTATGGTGGGCGCCCTTTCCATCGTGCGTTTCCGGACGGCGATCAAGGATTCAAGGGACACAGTCTATATTTTCTGGGCGATCGTGGCGGGTATCTGCTGCGGCGCAGGGGATTACCGCGTGGCGGGCATCGGCAGCGCATTCGTCTTTGTTGGGCTTCTGGTATTCGGACGGATCAAAAATGACAATCGGATGCTGATGATCGTCCGAACCTCCCGGGCCAACGAGGAGCGGGTGGAGGCGCTGTTCTTCCAGCGGTATTCCAGAAAAGCCGTGCTGCGGGTCAAGAACACCACGGAAACCAGCGCGGAGTTCATCTACGAGATCAGCAGGACGGTGATAAACCGGGACCGGAAGAAGGACCAGAGCATTACGGACGAGGTGTACGCGCTGGGCAATATCGAGTATTTCAATATCGTGATGCAGAACGACGATATCAGCAGCTGAAGACGTGAAACCGGGCAGGAGGAAGCCAAATGAAATACAGGATTCTTGGGGGATTCGCTGCCCTGATCGTCATCGTTGCGACCGCGGCGGCAGCTTATCTGGATACGGAAACAGATCCGGGCCGCTATCATCAGCATCTGGAGGAACCGGGCTATACGCCCTGCAGTGACCACGGAGAAAATGTTTTCTGTTCCCATCTGCCGTTGGTGCTTATTGACACGGAGGGACAGGAAGTGCCGGGGGAACCAGGAACAGGAAAGCATGACAGATTTCATACTACGATATATACCACGGCGCCAGATGGTTCCGATTATATCAATGTGAAGGTTTCTGTCATCGATAACGAGGAGGGCAATAACCATTTGACTGACGTTCCAGCCTTTGTGACAAACAGTCTTTTCCGCATCCGTGGCAATTCATCCCGACGTTTTGAGAAGAAGCCATATCTTTTGAAATTCGTGAATGAAGAGGGGGAAGATAGAGATATTTCCGTGATGGGGATGGACGCTCACAACGAATGGGCGCTGCATGGACCGTACATGGATAAATCGTTGGTACGAAATTATATGTGGTACAACATTTCCGGTGAGATTATGGATTATGCGCCTAATGTACGTTACTGTGAGGTGTTCATAAATGGGGGATACCGTGGCTTGTATCTGATGGTAGAAACGATCACAGGGGGTCGTAATGCTCGGCTTAGCTTGGAGAAAAGTGAAAACGGGGCTGATCTGGGAGGATATTTACTGCGGATTGATCGGCCTACTGAGAAAGATCTGGAAACGCCGAGAGATGTCTATGTTCTAACAGAGCGACTCATGATCGTAGGCGCAGATGTGGCTGTTCGTTATCCCGGAAAAAGGAATTTGACAACAGAAATGTCGAAACAGATTGAACTGGATTTTTCCGCTTTTGAGAAGGCACTTTATTCCTATGATCATGATACAGAGGAGTATGGTTACTGGAACTGGATTGATGTGGACAGTTTTGTGGACTACTATCTTCTGAACGAATTTACCTCTAATGTGGATGCCAATGCGGCTTCTACTTATATTTATAAATCTCCGGGAGAAAAATATAAAATGTGTGTCTGGGATTTCAATAATGCCTGCAATAACTATAGAGATGATGATTGCGGTGCGGATGGCTTTCTTTTCCCAGAAACTGGATATTACATGATGCTGTTCCGGGATGAAGAATTCGTGGAGAGGGTGATTGAGCGGTATCGGCAGCTGAGAAAGTCTTTTTTCAGCGAGGAATATATGAGGCAGTATATTGAAGGAACAATAGAGTGGCTTGGTCCGGCCGCAGAGAGGAATTTCCAGAGATGGAAGAACGCCTATGCAGAGGATATGCTGGTGCTGCGGCCAGAACGCAATCAATATAGCCTTGAGGAGGCAGAGACCTTTCTGGAAGACTGGCTTACAGCGCGTGGGGAATGGATGGATGGACATATCGAGGCGTTGCGCTTCTACGGACATCCGTCAAGAAATAAAAAATACAATCACTGATCGCGCATCGGAGGAACAGTTGGTGTATGAAGAGATTTATTATTATCGCCTGTGCGGTGGTTCTGTTCGCATTTTCGTGGAATTTGTTGTATTACCGGATGGGAGTTTATCTGGATCTGAGTCCGGATGCATCTGTCACGACGTTCATGAAGACGGATGAAACCACGATTTATATGGAAGAAGAAGGAACGTTTGTCCCTTTTGAGATTCGCGGCGTGAATATGGGCGTGGGGATTCCCGGGAAATGGGCCACGGATTTCGCGATTAAGAAGGAGACTTATCTGCGCTGGTTTGCGCAGATTCAGAAACTAGGAGCCAATACCATCCGCGTCTATACTATCCTGCACGATGATTTTTACAATGCATTTTACGAGTACAATTCCCAGAGGGAGCGGGAAGGGAAGGAACCGCTGTATCTGCTTCACGGGGTTTGGGTGAACGATTATATCCTGTATTCCCACAGGGACGCGTTTGACGATGAGTTCCGGCAGACCTTTCTGGATGACTGCCGGACGCTGGTAGATGTGCTGCACGGGAAGAAAAGCCTCTCTTTGTCCTATGGTAACATCGGAAGCGGAAGCTATCGCAGGGACGTGTCGCGCTGGGTGATCGGTTATATCTTAGGAGTCGAGTGGGAGGATTATACGGTAGTTTATACAGATCAGAACTGCGCGGAAAAGGCGGGTTATGCGGGAACCTATCTCTATACTGCGCCGGAGGCTTCCCCTTTTGAGTCCATGCTGGCGGAGGTGGGCGATAAGATCATTGAGTATGAATCGGAGCGGTATAAACAGCAGCGGCTCATCGCCTTTGCAAACTGGCCGACGACGGATCCGTTTGTCTATCCGCTGGCTATCGTATCGGTAGGACTGAAAGAGGGAACCGTAGATGTCGAGCATATCCGGAAGACGGAAAAGTTTCAGTCTGGGATGTTTGCCTCCTATCATGTCTATTCCTACTATCCGGATTATCTGGATCGAATGCAGGAATTTGTAAAATATCCGGATGAGGAGATCACAAAGCGTCTGGGAGAGATACGCCGTGCCAATATCGAATACCGGATATCCCTGCTGAAGGGGCCGAAGATCGAGGATTATCTGTCCCCCGAAAGCTATGTGGATTCCTACGGACATCACAATACCTATCTGGCATATCTGAAAGCGCTGACCGCTTATCACACGATCCCCGTGGTCATCTCGGAATACGGGGTCACCACCGGCCGGGGCATGGCGCAGGTCGACCGCAACACGGGCCGCAATCAGGGGCACATGAGCGAGCGGGAGCAGGGGCAGGCGATCATCGACTCCTATCAGGATATCATGGCGGCAGGCTGCGCGGGCAGCTGTGTGTTCACCTGGCAGGACGAATGGTTCAAGCGCACCTGGAATACCATGCATGCGGTGGATCTGGCGAACACGGCCTACTGGAGCGATTATCAGACCAACGAACAGTTTTTCGGTCTGCTTGCTTTTGACCCCGGAAAGGAAAAAAGCGTCTGCTATGTGGATGGGGACATATCTGAATGGACGGAGGACGATCTGGTGAGTGAAAACGCCGGCATGGAAGTCAGCATGAAATACGATGAAAAGTTCCTGTATTTTCTGCTGCATAAGGAGGGCTTTGACGGGGGAGCGGAGACGCTCTATGTGCCGTTAGACATTACGCCCAAGTCCGGTAGCACTTATTGTGAAGAATATGACGTTCCCTTTGAGCGGGCCTGTGATTTCCTGATGGTCATTGACGGGAGAGAAAACAGCCGGGTGCTGGTACAGGAACGTTACGAGGTCCTGCGCGCCATATACTGGCATCAATACTATGTGCTTAATCCCTATTTCGAGGAAAACACACCGGAATCAGACAGCCCTGTTTATGTCCCCATCAATATGGCGCTGAAGCTGGAAGGGCTTTTGCCGGAGACAGATATGACTGTTCCGACGGGGGAGAGCTTTGAAACAGGAAAGCTGCGCTACGGGAATGCGAATCCGGAGGATCCCGCATTCGATTCGCTGGCGGATTTTATGTTTTCCGGGGATTATGTGGAGGTCAGGATCCCCTGGCAGCTTTTGAATTTCTCCAATCCGTCCGATATGACGGTCCACGACGACTATTATGAATGCAGCGGCATAGAGGATATGCAGATCGAAGCGCTCTATGCGGGGATCGGTTCCGCAAACGACGCAGAGCGGCGCATTCCCATGGGTGTTCTGCCGTTAAAGGGCTGGGAAGATGACGTGACCTATCACGAGCGGCTGAAACAGTCCTACTATATGCTGCAGGAGTATTGGGCATCGCTGGAGAGCGCGGTTGGCTGAAAGGGGAGGGAGACGGCAATGGGAAGCGAAGTACTGCTCTATCTGTATGGCGCCGTAAGCCTGAGCATGATCGTTTTCAATATCATTTATAATCTGATCCTGAACGAAAAGGACAGACGGCTGACTTCCGTGGAGAACAGGTTTGTCAAGAAGATGGAGGAGCAGCTGGAACGTCTGGACCGGGGAGAGGCGGCAGAAGAAAAGCATTTTCAAAAGCTGGTCAAAAAGCTTTCCCGGGTGGGCAATCTGAATGCTTTTGACAAAATGCTGAGGGATCATCTGGAACCCCGGGCGTCCGAACCTGCGGTGCAGAAATATATGCATGAGCTTCAGAATGTCTTTTTGCAGCTGGCGGTTGTCTATCGGGATCGCGAAAATGTCCAGGCGGCTTATTTCGCCTATTTTCTCGCTGGACACAGACAAAAAAACCATATGGCTGTGGACACGATACAGGATATTATGGTGGACTACATGAAAAAAGACAATCTCTACTGCAGGGTCAATGCGCTGCAGGCCCTGTACGAGTTCGGCTCTCCGGAAAGCGTGGTGGAGGCCGTGGCGCTGCAGGATCGCATGGGAAGATTTTTTCATGAGAAGATACTGACGGATGGACTTTTGTCTTTTAAGGGGGATCATAGGCGGCTGACCCGGCTCCTGTGGGAGCGGCTGGACCGCTTTTCGGATCGGACCAAGCTGTCCGTTCTCAATTATATCCGTTTTCGCTCCGGAGAATATCAGGAGGAAATGTACGCGATCATGACGGATGAGGGGGCGGACAAAGAGCTGAGGCTCTCGGCGGTCCGTTATGTCGGCAGATATCCGTATCCGCCCGCGAAGCAGGCGCTGCTGTCCTTTGCGGCAGACAGGGATCCGAACCGGTGGGAATATCTGGCGGTCAGCGTTTCCGCCCTGGCAGCGTATCCGGGAGAGGATGTGATCAGTGCGCTGATGGGCGCGATCCACAGTTCCAACTGGTATGTGCGTTCCAATGCGGCAGAAAGCCTGCGGGCGCACGGCCTGGGGTACGAGGAGCTGTTGGAGGTCGTCGGGGGACAAGACCGCTATGCAAGAGAAATGATGATGTACCGGCTGGACAGGAAACGTCTGGAGGAAGAGGATGCGATGGAAAGGGCGGTGGCGGAATGAGGGATATATTACAGTTTTTCTTTGACTGTGTGGGCTTTTTTTTCGTATTATATATGATCGGATATGCCAGTTTTCTGTTCCTGGCCGTTATGGTAGGTTCTTCTACTCTTTACGGGGCGAAACGGAGAAATGCGCTCAAAAATGAACTGCTGAACGAATATTATCTGCCGGTGTCTATTGTGGTACCGGCGCACAACGAAGAGGTGACGATCGAGACGACGATCCGTTCTCTTTTGGCGCTGGACTATAAACTGTATGAGATCATTGTGGTGGACGACGGCTCCACGGACGATACATCCCGTGTAGTGCAGGAGACATTTCACCTGAAACATGTAAACCGACCGATCCAGAGGAAGCTGCAATGTCAGCCGGCGGAGGCTGTATTTGAATCGCGGACTCATAAGGTGCCCATCACATTGATCCGCAAGAAGAACGGCGGAAAAGCGGACGCATTGAATATGGGGATAAACGCCGCGCAGTATCCGTATTTCCTGTGTATGGACGCGGATTCCGTGCTGCAGAAGGATTCTCTGGAAAAAATCGTCCGCCCTGTTCTGGAGGATGACAGGGTGATCGCCGTGGGCGGTTCGGTGCGGCCGTGCAACGGCGCTAAGATCCGGGACGGCGAGGTGATCAAATACCGCATGCCCAATCAGATCCTGGCGTGTATGCAGGTGCTGGAATATGACAGATCCTTTTTGGCAGCCCGCATTATGTTTGATAAATTCAACGGAAGCATCATCATTTCCGGCGCGTTCGGGCTGTTTAAAAAAAGTGTGGTGATCGATGCGGGGGGTTATAATCCCGCGACGGTGGGAGAGGATATGGAGCTTGTGGTGAAGCTGCATGTTTTCTGCCGGGAAAATCAGATTCCTTATCGGATCCGGTATGCGACGGATGCGATCTGCTGGACGCAGGCGCCGGAAAGGCTGGGAGATCTTTGCAGACAGAGAAAACGCTGGCATATCGGACTTTATCAGTGCATGACAGAGCACAGGAGTATCCTCATGAATCCCAAATACGGGATGGTGAGCTTTGTATCCTATCTCTATTTTCTGATCTATGAACTGTTTTCTCCATATATTGAGGTGTTCGGGGTGTGTACGATCATCCTGGCACTGCTCCTGGAATTTCTGAACTGGCCTTATGGAGTTATGTATACCTGTATCTATATCGTGTTCTCCGCCGTTTTGTCTCTGACGGCCTTTTTCGCCAGAATTCATACGATCGATCTGAAGCTGCTGTGGATGGATGTGATCAAGGCGATCGGGCTGTGTATGCTGGAAGTTTCCTGCCTGCGGTTTTTGCTGGCCTGGGTGAGAATGTCATCCCTGATCGGATACCGCAAAAAGAAGGTCAGTTGGGGAAAGATCGAGCGGAAGAAGATCAATTTTACATAACGGTCTGAAAATGATGGGAGGAAAAGGGAATGGAACTGGATGGACTGAAAAAGCGTGTCTGGGGGTACAGCAAAGACAGTGTTTACCGGTATATCGTATCTCTGGAGGAGGATATGTCGGCGAAGCTGGAGGAGAAGGACAGGGAAGCCGCCCGGATGGAGGAACGGCTTTGCGCGAAAATTGCGGAGTTGGAAAAACGGCTGGAAGAGTCCCAGGAAGAGCTGCGGCAGCTGAAGGAGACAGAAAAGGCCAAAGAAACAGAAGCGTTGACGAAGGAAGAGGAGCTTGAAAAGACGCTGGCCGAGAGAGAACGGGACGCCATAGAGGCAATTCGTTCTTATGCGGATGAACAGAGAGAAAAAGCTGAGAATTATGCGGCGAATGTTGGAAGGCTGCGGCAGCTTTTTGGACGCATGTTGGAAGATATGGACAGAAGAGCGGCCGGTCTGGAGGCGGATCTGGAGGAGCTGGGAAAGGATAATCCGGTATTTGAACCGAAACTTTTTCGCCGAAAATCGGAAGTACGGGAAATAGGAGAATAAGAAGTGGAGAAGATCATCATCTATATTGCGGGAAATCCGGACGCCTATCCCATGGAATACTATGATGAAGAGACAGAAAGCTTTCAGGGCGTGATCCCGGAGCTGATGCGCACTTTTTCGGAGCAGAGCGTTTATGACGTCCGATATTACAGCCCGGGGAAGCAGGATCAGAGGGAACAGCTTGCTCAGAACCTTCAGGTGGATGTGATTTCAGGCTGCCGGAGCGGAGAGGCCTTCCGGCATGCCGAAAATGGCGAGATCGTGCTGCTGCATTCTGTCGAGGAGGGAGAGCCGAACGTATATCAGCTTTTGCTGACGGACGCGGCTCCCGGAGCATTCAAAACGGATCTGCAGAATTTCCTGTCGGAAATGGATGGGGAAACGGTGACGGGGCTGGTGATCGGGACAGCGAGAAAAAATCCTCCTGTGAACAGGGACGTGCTGCGGGCATCCTTTGGCGGGCTGCTCCTTCTCATCCTGCTGCTTTTTCTGCTGCTGTGTCTGCTGATCCGAAAATATCGCAGACGCCTGCAAACCATGACGGAGGAACGGGAGGCGGACGATCTCACCGGAATCGGCAACCGGGAATATTTGGAGCGGTATTACCGTTCCTACCTCAATGACAAAAATAAGGTCCTGTACAGCCTGTTTTATTTCCATATAGATACGGATCAGATCGATCGGGTATACGGACGGGAGAAAACAAATGATTTCCTGCGGAATACGGCCGTTATTTTGCAGGATTATACATCCGACACGGATATTCTGGCAAAGATATCAGATAACGGTTTTGTCATGCTGCGGCTTTCCATGAATCCGGAGGAAGATCGGGAATGGTTTGAACCGGCGCTGCGCAGGATCAGAACCTTTGCGGCAGGCGGAATGCAGGATGATTCGCAGAAGGTCGCCGTGGGCATTTATCGCCTGAAACTGGAAGATCACGATCTGGATGCGATGATCTTTCAGACGGAACAGGGCGCCCAGGCGGCGTATCGGGACGGAAAGGATTTTCTGGTCTGTACGGATGAGGTGCTCGCGCGTTTTGCACAGGAGCGCAGGCTGCAGGCGGATGTGAAACGGGGGTTGGAGAATCAGGAATTTAAACTTTATATGCAGTATTATGTCGATCTGAAAAGCGGCGCGGTCGTGGGGGGAGAAAGTCTTTCCAGATGGGAACATCCGGAAGCGGGGCTGCTGCTCCCCGGACGGTTCATTCCCCTGATGGAACGGGAGCATTTGATCGGTCAGCTGGATTTTTATGTACTGGATAAGGTATGCGCTTTCCTGCATCAGCTCAGGCTGTCCGGGAAGGAGGATTTTTTTGTTTCCTGCAATTTTTCCACGGAGACTTTTGCGACGAAGGAATTTGTGTTAAAATGCAGTGAGATCATAAACGAATATGCATTTCCGAGAGAGCTGCTGATCTTTGAAATATCGGGGACCTCGGCGGTCCATCATACGGAAATGCTGAAGGAAAATGCCGCCGCCCTGAAGCGGCTGGGAGTCAGCATCGTTCTGGACGATCCGGGCGAGGGCTTTCAAACTTTTCTGGTTTCACAGGAGTATGCTCTGGACGGCCTGAAGCTGGACAGAGAGATGGTCGGATGCATTGGAACGGCCGCGGGAGACAGCAGCCTGCGCGCCATGATCCGGGTTTGCCATGAGATAGGACTGACGGCCGTGGCCGAAGGCGTGGAGACGGAAGAGCAGCGGCAGTTCCTGAAGGAGAATGACTGTGATGTCGCACAGGGCTTCGGACTCTACCATCCGATGCCGGAGTGGGAAGTGCGGCGGATGATCGGGAAGAAAAAAGATTCTGGGGAGGTTGAGGGCTGATCGATGAGAGCCTCACGCATTTGGACAGCAGCTTTTGTGCTGGGAGCGGTCGGCGTCGTTTCCCTGTGCATCGGCATGGGAAATGGGTACAGATCTGCCGGACAGGAGAACGCGGAAGCGCGGCAGACAGAACAGGAATATACTTTGTCGGAGGAGGAAACCTTTCGGCATGATGAGGAGGGGGCGGCGCCGGAGCGGGGAGAGGAAGCGACGCTGCCGGAAGGCGGCTTCGGCATGTTCAGCTGGGAAGAGACGGTGCTGTCGGAGGACGAGAGCGACCGGATGGCGGACTGTATCCGGCGGACTTCTGTGACGGAGGTATATCAGGAGTTTACGGAGGAAAGCCTGCAGGATGGCAGAGCGGCAGCGTTTGCGGACCGGCTCTGCGGGCAGGCTGTTTCCGTGTATGCCCTCATGGGCGATGCGGAATGGGCCTATGAAGAAGATGCGGCAACACTGACGGAAAGAATACGGGAAATCGCATCCTTTAATGAAAAACAGCCGGAAGGCGCCGAGATCTGCGGCGTCATGGTGGATGTGGAGCCGTATGTTCTGGACGAATGGGGGGAAGGGGCCGAGACGAGGCGGATCCTGATGGAGAGTTATCTTTCCTGTATGTCCGAAGCATATGCCTGTGCGCAGGAAAAGGGGCTGGAGTTCCTTGTCTGTATTCCGGAATCCTACGATGCCAGTTATCCGGAGGTCCTGGAAAAGCTGATCGCCGACGCCTGTGACGGAGTTGCCGTGATGAATTATGACCGCACGGATGAGTATATGCAGATGGCGAAGGAGACCGGATATGCCCGGGAATACCGGAAGCGGATCATCTGCATTTATGAGTTGCAGCGGGTGGGCGCGCATGATCTGACGGAGATCAATACCTATCATGATGTCGGCCTGGAGGCGCTGTGGGCATCCGCCAGGCGGCTTCGTCTCCAGTTCGGCTATGACCGGCTTTCTTTCGCGTATCACTATTATCTGCCGATGCTGGAGCTGCTGTCAACGGATGACTGAAATTCAGATATAAGGAAATGGAGTGATCATGGGCAGAAAAAAAGTTCTGAGAAAAGGTGGACGGCCGATGGCGCACAGCGCAAAAGCCGTTTCGGCAGCGCTGCTCATCCTGATGCTTCTGCTCACGGCCTGCGGGACGGAGGCCGGAGAACCTTCTGCCGGTTTTTCTGACGCGGGGATATCCGGTGAATCTTCAGAAAGCGGCATGGCCGAGAGGGAGAGCGCCGGAGAGGAAACACAGCCAGATATCCCGGAAACGGAAACATTGCCGCTGTATGCCGCATATGCGGAGGATGGGAACCGTCTGGGAGAAACCGTGTGGGAGTGGCACTATCGGGATGACCCGCAGGTGCTGACGGAGCTGGCAGACAGTGCATGGCTGGAGAAGGGGTACGATGATTCGGACTGGCCTTCAGGACGCGGGGCTTTTGGCGCTTATGAGGGAAAGCGGGAAGAACTGGCTGATGGTCTTGAGCCGGATATATGTCTGAGGCAGTATCTGCCGGACGGTAAGAATATTCCGGTCTATTATTTCCGGGCTCTGTTTTTCGCGGATGATCCGGACGCGGACACGATATACGAGGCGAGGATCGTTTATGATGATTCTGTGATCGTCTACCTGAACGGGACGCCGATACATTACGGGAATGTTCCGGTAGGAGGCTACGCCGCTTCGGACGCTTACGGCTGCAGAGAAATCCTGGAAAACCCGCGGGAAGAGATTATAGCGGTGGATGGAGGCCTGTTGGAGCAGGGCGTCAATATTTTCACCGTGGAGCTTCACCAGGCGAACGACTCCAGCTCGGACGTTTATTTTGAAATGAGCGGGTTGGCTTCCGACGAGGATCGGATCGCGGTGCTTCGCAGCGATACGGTCTGTCTGGGAGTCGGCGCGGATGAGACGCAGATGCTGATCACCTGGCAGGGAAGCGGCGAGACGGGATATGTTGAGGCCGCAAAAGCGGCGGATGCGGCGGACGGCGTCCTGCAGAATGCCAGGACCTACCCTGCAGAAAAGGTCTATGAAAACGATTGGAATGCCTGCACGTTTCGGGCGGTCCTCACGGATCTGGAGCCGGGAGAGGAATATGCCTACCGGGTCGCAGATAAGGCGGTATCGGAGATCTATACGTTCCGAATGCCGGAGGATGGCGATTTTTCCTTTCTTGTGAGCGGGGATCCTCAGATCGTGGACGGGGTCGATACACGGCCGATGGAGAACTACGAACTGCTCTTTGACTATGCCGCACAGGGAACGGAACCGTCCTTTCTTTTGACGCTGGGAGACCAATCAGACGAGAGGGGCAATGAGGAGCTTTTTATACGGTATCTTTCCACGCCCCTGTCTCACAAATATCCCATCGCCGCGCTGGTGGGAAACCATGAGAACCGTGACGATACGTTCAGCCGCTTTTTCTATATGCCGAATATGGATCGGGAAACGCTGGGCAGCTCCGGGGATATGAGCGGGGATTACTGGTTTTTCCGGGATAATACGCTGTTTCTCTGTCTGAACACAAATGTGGGCGATACGGAGGCCCATGAAACATTTTTGAAAAAAGCGGCTGCGGACTGTCGGGAGCGGTTCGGGACGCCGGTCTGGACCGTGGCGGCGTTTCATCACTCCCTGTTTTCCGTTGGATATCATGCGGAATCCGATAGCATTCTGGAAAGAAGGGAAACGCTGATCCCGCTTTTAGAAGAGGCAGGGGCGGATGTTGTGCTGATGGGGCACGATCATACCTATACGAGGACCTTTCTCATGGACGGCACGAAGCCGGACGGTGAGCAGGCCGCCGAGGTGACGGATCCGGAGGGCATTGTATATTTTACGCTCAATTCTTCCACCGGGACGAAATATTATGACATGAGCGAAGAGGACTATGATTATGTTGCGGTGGGCGTTCAGAATTATCGTCCGGAAATGGCGCGGGTGGACGTGACGGACACCTCGCTGACGGTCACCGTTTTCGAGGAGCAGGAGGACGGGACGGCGGAGGTGCTGGATTCCTTCCGGATCGTGAAAACGAAGGGTGAATGACGGGACGGCCCGCCTCCGACGGGGGCGGGCCGCCGGAAGCTCCCGCGTTGAAAAATTTTTTAAAATAATGCTTGCTTTTTTTGAAGTCTTCCCTTATAATTGAGACGCTGTGACATGATAGCGATGAAGCGTGAGGTTGCTGTCAGGGAAAAGCCATAATCCCCGGCAGGTTTTCCGTGGAGCGAATGTCAAGTTAGAAAACTGACGACAAGTCACTGTACAACAGCACCTGTCGGCGGCAGAACAGCAGACCGCGCAGACAGGGGAAACGGCGTGAGCGTCCGTGATGAGGGAAAGAGAGGTTCTTTCCGGGTTGCTTATCAACAGGACACACACGGGAGAGTGTACAGTCACCGCTTGTCGCACTTATTTCAAAAGCGCGAAAAGGAGGCGACTTTTTTTATGGCAACACAGGTTATGAGAATCACACTGAAGGCGTATGATCATCAGCTGGTGGACGCGTCCGCGAAGAAGATCATCGAGACTGTCCGGAAGAACGGCGCACAGGTGAGCGGGCCCGTGCCGCTTCCCACCAAGAAGGAAGTGGTGACGATCCTGCGCGCGGTGCACAAGGACAAGGATTCCAGAGAGCAGTTCGAGCGCAGGACCCACAAGAGGCTGATCGACATCATCACCCCTACGCCCAGGACCGTGGATGCGCTGCAGCGGCTGGAGATGCCCGCCGGTGTGTACATCGACATCAAGATGAAGACCAGATAAGGATCCAAAGATCAGCAGACCTCTACAAAGACGTATGAATGGTCCGACCGCTTTAACCGCTCCCCAAAGGAGAAGGAAAGCCGCGAACATTCCGCTATGTAGACAAAACAGGAGGTAATCATGAAAAAAGGTATTTTAGCGATCAAAGTCGGAATGACTCAAATCTTCAGCGACGACGGGAATCTGATCCCCGTGACCGTGCTCCAGGCCGGTCCCTGCGTGGTGACGCAGATCAAGACGAAAGAGAACGACGGCTACGAGGCGGTTCAGGTCGGCTTCGTGGACAAGAAGGAAAGAGTTGTCAACCGTGACAAAGCGGGCAGGAAGGACGTGCTGCGCAGACACGGCGTGAACAAGGCCCAGAAGGGTCATTTTGAGAAGGCGGGCGTTTCCTCCAAGAGATATGTGAGAGAGTTCCGTTTCGAGAACGCTTCCGAATATAAACTCGCGCAGGAGATCAAGGCGGACATCTTCGCAGCGGGCGACAGAGTGGATGCCACCGCGATCAGCAAGGGCAAAGGATTCCAGGGCGCGATCAGGAGATACGGACAGCACAGAGGCCCCATGGCCCACGGCTCCAAGTTCCATCGCCATCAGGGTTCCAACGGCTCGGCCACCACGCCCGGCCGCGTGTTCAAGGGCAAGGGAATGCCTGGACACATGGGCTGCGTGAGAGTTACGGTTCAGAATCTGGACGTCGTGAGAGTGGACGCCGAGAAGAACCTGATCCTCGTAAAGGGTGCGGTGCCGGGACCTAAGAAAGCTTTGGTTACGCTGAAAGAGACCACCAAGGTGGAAGCTTAAATTAGGAAAGGAGGAACACACAGATGGCAAACGTTACTGTTTATAATATGGAAGGCAAAGAAGTCGGCACCATCGAGCTGAGCGATGCGGTGTTCGGTGTCGAGATCAACGAGAACCTGGTGCACCTGGCTGTGGTGCAGCAGCTCGCCAACAAACGCCAGGGGACGCAGAAGGCCAAGACCCGCGCGGAAGTGTCCGGCGGCGGCAGGAAGCCCTGGAGACAGAAGGAGACCGGCCATGCGAGACAGGGCTCCACGAGAGCGCCTCAGTGGACCGGCGGCGGCGTGGTGTTCGCGCCGGTGCCGAGGGATTATTCCTTCAAGATGAACCGCAAGGAAAAGAGGGCGGCGTTAAAGTCCGCGCTCACCGATAAGGTGGCGTCCTCCAACCTGATCGTTGTGGACGAACTGAAATTCGACTCGATCAAGACGAAGAGCTTCGCGCAGGTCATGAAGAACCTGAACGTCGGCAAGGGTCTGGTCGTGGTGAATGAGAACGATAAGAATGTTATGATGAGCGCCCGGAACCTTCCGCATGTGCAGATGGCCCTTCCCAACACGATCAATGTGTACGACGTGATGAAGGCCGGCAAGGTGGTTCTGACGAAGGACGCGGTTAAGACGATCGAGGAGGTATACGCATAATGGCTGACCTTAAATACTATGATGTGATCCTCAGGCCTGTCATCACCGAGAAGAGCATGGCCGGTATGAGCGAGAAGAAATATACCTTCCTGGTGCATCCGGAAGCGAACAAGTCCCAGATCAAAGAAGCTGTGGAAAAGATGTTTGAAGGCACGAAGGTTGCCAAGGTCAACACCCTGAACGCGCCCGGCAAGAAGAAGAGGCGCGGCATGGTGATGGGCAGGACCGCCAAGATCAAAAAGGCCATCGTCACGCTGACGGCCGACAGCAAGGATATCGAGATCTTCGCAGGGCTGTAAGAGCGGTTCCAGTATGTGCAAAAAAAGCACGATAATAAATTGAGCAAAAGGAGAAAACATCATGGGAATCAAGACCTATAATCCCTATACACCGTCCAGACGGCATATGACCGGATCGGACCACGCGGAGATCACGAAGCAGACGCCCGAGAAGAGCCTCTGCGTATCTCTGAAGAAGCATTCCGGCCGCAACAATCAGGGCAAGATCACCGTCCGCCATCAGGGCGGCGGTGTCCGCAGACAGTACAGGATCATCGACTTTAGGAGGACGAAGGACGGCATTCCGGCGACCGTTATCGGCATCGAGTACGATCCGAACAGGACGGCGAACATCGCGCTGATCTGCTACGCGGACGGCCAGAAAGCCTATATCATCGCTCCCGAGGGCCTGCAGGTCGGCCAGAAGGTCATGAACGGCCCCGAGGCCGAGGTGAGAGTCGGCAACTGCCTGCCTCTGTCCGAGATCCCTGTCGGCACGCAGGTACACAACATCGAGTTATATCCCGGCAAGGGCGGCCAGATGGTCCGTTCCGCCGGCAACAGCGCACAGCTGATGGCTAAGGAAGGCAAGTACGCCACCCTGAGACTTCCTTCCGGTGAAATGAGAATGGTTCCTCTCGTATGCCGCGCGACGGTCGGCGTTGTGGGCAATGGCGACCACAACCTGATCAATTACGGCAAAGCCGGCCGCAAGCGCCATATGGGCATCCGTCCTACCGTCCGCGGTTCCGTCATGAACCCGAACGATCATCCGCACGGCGGCGGCGAAGGCAAGACCGGTATCGGCCGGCCCGGCCCGAGCACTCCCTGGGGCAAGCCCGCGCTCGGCCTGAAGACCCGCAAGTCCAAGAAGGCGTCTGACAAGCTGATCGTGAGAAGAAGAGACGGCAGAGCGATTAAATAAGGAGGAGAAGAATCATGTCAAGATCATTGAAAAAAGGACCGTTCGCAGATGCCAGCCTGCTGAAGAAGGTTGACGCGCAGAACGCTTCCGGACAGAAACAGGTCATCAAGACCTGGTCCCGCCGGTCTACAATTTTCCCGTCTTTCGTGGGACACACCTTTGCAGTTCACGACGGCCGCAAGCATGTTCCGGTATATGTAACAGAAGATATGGTCGGGCATAAGCTCGGTGAATTCGTGGCGACCAGGACCTACAGAGGTCACGGAAAAGACGAAAAGAAGACCAAAGTGAGATAACGGAAAGGAGGTTTTTATTCATGGCAAAAGGACACAGATCCCAGATCAAGAGAGAAAGAAATACCCAAAAAGATACAAGACCTTCTGCAAAATTATCTTACGCAAGAGTGTCTGTACCCAAAGCATGTTTTGTGCTGGATGCCATCAGAGGGAAAGATGTTGAGACCGCTCTGGGCATCCTGACATACAATCCCAGATATGCTTCCGGCCTTGTGAAGAAGCTGCTTGAATCCGCGATCGCGAACGCGGAGAACAACAACGGCATGAAGAGGGAGAACCTCTATGTGGCGGAGTGCTATGCGGGCACCGGCCCCATCATGAAGAGGATCCATCCGAGGGCCCGGGGAAGAGCCTACAGGATCTTAAAGAGAATGTGCCACATCACTGTAGTGCTTGATGAAAAAAAGCAGGAGGAAAAATAAATGGGACAGAAAGTTAATCCTCACGGTTTAAGAGTCGGCGTGATCAAAGACTGGGATTCCCGGTGGTACGCGGATGCGGAGTACGCAGACTTTTTGGTAGAAGATTACAAGATCAGAAAATTCCTGAAGGAGAAGCTGCATTCCGCGGGCGTTTCCAAGATCGAGATCGAGAGAGCGTCCGACAGGGTGAAGGTGATCCTCTATACGGCCAAGCCGGGCGTTGTGATCGGCAAGGGCGGCGCTGAGATCGAAGTGACGAAGAAGGAGCTGTCCAAGCTGACCGACAAGAAGGTGCTGGTGGACATCAAGGAGATCAAGCGTCCCGACAAGGATGCGCAGCTCGTCGCCGAGAATATCGCGCAGCAGCTGGAGAACCGCGTGTCCTTCAGAAGAGCGATGAAGTCCTGCATCGGCAGAACGATGAAGGCCGGGGCTCTGGGCATCAAAACCGCATGCGCGGGCCGTCTGGGCGGCGCCGATATCGCGCGGACCGAGTTCTACAGCGAGGGCACGATCCCGCTGCAGACCTTAAGAGCTGACATCGACTATGGTTTCGCTGAGGCAGACACGACCTACGGCAAGGTGGGCGTCAAGGTCTGGATCTACAAGGGCGAGGTACTTCCTGCGAAGGGAAACAAGGAAGGGAGCGATAAATAATGTTAATGCCGAAAAGAGTGAAACGCCGCAAACAGTTCCGCGGTTCCATGAAAGGAAAGGCGCTGCGCGGCAACACCATCACATATGGTGATTACGGTCTGGTGGCGCTGGAGCCCTGCTGGATCAAATCCAATCAGATCGAGGCGGCCCGTATCGCGCTGACCCGTTATACGAAGAGAAGCGGCCAGGTCTGGATCAAGATCTTCCCCGACAAGCCCGTGACTGCCAAGCCCGCCGAGACCCGTATGGGTTCCGGTAAAGGCGCTCTGGAGTACTGGGTCGCGGTCGTGAAGCCCGGGCGCGTCATGTTCGAGATCGCCGGCGTTCCCGATGAGTTCGCAAAAGAGGCGCTGCGTCTGGCCATGCACAAGCTTCCCTGCAAGTGCAAGATCGTTTCGAAAGCAGATATGGAAGGCGGTGTGACGAATGAAATCTAAGAAATATTTGGAAGATTTAAACAGCAAGTCCGCGGCAGATCTGGCGCAGGAACTGGTGGCTGCGAAGAAAGAGCTTTTCAACCTGAGATTCCAGAACGCGACGAACCAGCTTGACAACACTGCCAGGATCCGCGAGGTGCGCAAGAACATCGCCAGGATCCAGACGGTGATCACGCAGAAGACCAGGGCCGCGGAATAAAGAGAGTCTATCCAGAAAGGAGTAATCGGACGTGGAACGCAATTTGAGAAAGACACGTATTGGCAAAGTCGTCAGCAATAGAATGGACAAAACGATCGTTGTTGCCATCGAGAACCATGTGAAGCATCCCCTTTACAAGAAGATCGTGAAGGAGACCTACAAGCTCAAGGCGCATGATGCGAACAACGAGTGCAATATTGGCGACACGGTAAAGGTTATGGAAACAAGGCCCCTGTCCAAGGAAAAGAGATGGAGACTTGTGGAGATCATCGAGAGAGCCAAATAAATAAAACACGGCAATCAGGTTGGAAGGAGAATTTACCATGATTCAACAGGAAACAAGACTGAGAGTTGCCGATAACACCGGGGCGAAGGAGATCCTTTGCATCAGGGTTATGGGAGGCTCTACGAGAAGATATGCGAATATCGGCGACATCATCGTTGCCAGTGTCAAAGATGCAACACCCGGCGGAGTTGTAAAGAAGGGCGATGTCGTGAAGGCTGTCGTGGTCCGCTCCGTGAAGGGGATGCGCCGCAAGGACGGTTCTTATATTAAATTCGACGAGAATGCCGCCGTCATCATCAAGGATGACAAGACCCCGAGAGGGACCCGTATCTTCGGGCCGGTGGCACGTGAGCTCCGTGACAAGCAGTTTATGAAGATTGCTTCTCTGGCTCCGGAAGTATTATAGGAGGTGCTGCATGGCTACGATGAAAATCAAAAAGGGCGACACCGTGAAGGTCATCGCCGGCAAAGATAAGGACAAAGAAGGAAAAGTGATCGCCGTCAACAAAAAGACAGGCCGCGTCACCGTTGAGAAGATCAACATGGTGACCAAGCACACGAAGCCTTCTGCCGCAAACCAGAACGGCGGGATCATTCAGGTGGAAGCGCCTATCGACATTTCCAACGTCATGTACGTTCACAAAGGAAAAGCGACCCGTATTGGCTTCAAAATGGAGAACGGCAAAAAGGTGCGTTTCGCAAAATCCACCGGCGACGTGATCGACTGATTCCAGGAAGGAGGCTAATAACGTGAGCAGACTGAAAAGCTTATATAAAGACGAGATCGTAGACGCTATGATCAAGAAATTCGGCTACAAGAACGTGATGGAAGTTCCGAAGCTTGACAAGATCGTCATCAACATGGGTGTGGGAGAGGCCAGGGAGAACGCCAAGGTCCTGGAATCCGCCATGAAAGACATTGAGACCATCACAGGACAGAAGGCCGTTCTTACGAAAGCGAAAAAATCCGTCGCCAATTTCAAGATCCGTGAGGGAATGGCGATCGGATGCAAAACGACTCTTCGCGGCGAGAAGATGTATGACTTCATGGATCGTCTCGTGAACCTCGCGCTTCCCCGTGTGCGTGACTTCCGCGGCGTGAGCGCCAACTCCTTCGACGGCAGAGGCAACTACGCCCTGGGCATCAAGGAGCAGCTGATCTTCCCCGAGATCGAATACGATAAGGTGGATAAGGTCAGAGGTATGGACGTGATCGTTGTCACCACGGCGAAGACAGATGAAGAGGCGCGCGAACTGCTGAGACTGTTCGGCATGCCTTTCGCAAAGTGAGAAGGAGGTAAATGATTTCATGGCGAAAACAGCAATGAAGATAAAACAGCAGCGCACCCCTAAGTTCTCCACGAGAGCATACACACGCTGCAGAATATGCGGACGTCCTCATTCCGTTCTGAGAAAGTACGGGATCTGCAGGATCTGCTTCCGTGAACTGGCGTACAAGGGCCAGATCCCGGGCGTCAAGAAGGCCAGCTGGTAAAGAAGGAGGGTAAATCACAATGAACATGAGCGATCCTATTGCGGATATGCTGACCAGGATCCGCAACGCAAATACTGCAAAACATGATACGGTAGATGTCCCTGCCTCCAAAATGAAACTGGCTATCGCGCAGATCCTTCTGGAGGAAGGCTACATCCGCAAATACGATGTGCTGGACGAGGGAAGCTTCAAGACCATCCATATCACGCTGAAGTACGGCGAGGATAAGAACGAGAAGGTGATCTCCGGCATCAAGAGGATCTCCAAGCCCGGCCTGCGCGTGTACGCCGGCAAGGAAGAGCTGCCCAGAGTGCTGGGAGGACTCGGCATCGCGATCATTTCCACCAACCAGGGCGTTGTAACAGATAAGAAGGCGAGAGAGCTGCAGGTCGGCGGTGAAGTGCTCGCATATGTTTGGTAAATCATAACAGGAGGTACGGGCATGTCACGGATAGGAAGAATGCCAATCGCGATCCCCGCAGGTGTGACTGTGGACATCGCAGAAAATAATAAAGTGACGGTAAAGGGTCCCAAAGGAACGCTGGAGAGAGTGCTTCCTTCTGAGATGGAGATCAAAGTGGAGGCGGGCCACGTCATCGTCACCCGTCCCAACGACTTAAAGAAAATGAAATCCCTGCACGGTCTGACCAGGACGCTGATCCACAACATGGTGGTGGGCGTGACGGAAGGCTATCAGAAGAAGCTGGAGATCAACGGCGTCGGCTACAGGGCCGCGAAGGCAGGAAACAAACTGACATTATCCTTAGGTTATTCCCATCCGGTAGAAATGGTAGATCCGGAAGGCGTTGAGGCGGTCGTAGAAGGCCAGAACGTCATCATCGTAAAGGGTATCGACAAAGAGAAAGTCGGTCAGTATGCAGCGGACATCAGAGACAAGAGAAGACCTGAGCCTTATAAGGGCAAGGGCATCAAGTACGCTGATGAGGTGATCAGACGCAAAGTCGGCAAGACCGGTAAGAAATAACAGATAAGGAGAGTGTGAAAATGGTTAGCAAGAAATCCAGGAAACTCGTTCGCGAGAATAAGCACAGAAGAATACGCCATCATCTGGCGGGCACACCTGAGAGACCGCGTCTGGCCGTATTCAGAAGCAATAATCATATGTATGCTCAGGTGATCGACGATACGGTCGGTCATACCCTGGTCGCGGCTTCCACCCTCGAGAAGGACGTGAAGGCGGAGCTGGAGAAGACCAACAATGTCGAGGCGGCGTCATATCTGGGGACCGTGATCGCAAAACGCGCGCTGGAGAAGGGGATCACCGAGGTCGTGTTCGACCGCGGCGGCTATATCTATCAGGGCAAAGTTGCAGCTTTAGCGCAAGCAGCCAGAGAAGCTGGCCTGACATTCTAGGAAGGGAGAACACAATAGATGAGACGAACGATCATTGATACTACGAATCTGGAGTTGACAGAGAAAGTAGTTTCCATCAAGCGTGTTACCAAGGTTGTAAAGGGCGGCCGCAACATGCGTTTTACGGCGTTGGTCGTAGTGGGAGACGGCAACGGCCACGTTGGCGTCGGCCTGGGGAAATCCACGGAAATCCCGGAGGCGATCCGCAAGGGCAAGGAGGATGCGTCTAAGCATCTGATCACCGTCGCGCTGGACGAGAACAATTCCATCACCCACGATTTCCTCGGCAAATATGGTTCCGCGACCGTGCTGCTCAAGAAGGCGCCTGAAGGTACCGGTATCATCGCCGGAGGCCCTGCCCGGAGCGTGTGCGAACTGGCCGGGATCAAGAACATCCGTACCAAGGCGCTGGGCTCCACCAACAAGCAGAACGTTGTGCTCGCGACGATCCAGGGCCTGAGCCAGCTCAAGACTCCCGAAGAAGTGGCGGCCAAGCGCGGCAAATCCGTTGCGGAAATCATGGCTTAAGGGAGGAACGGAAAATGGACGAGAAAAAATTAAAGATCACTTTGGTCAAATCCCCCATCGGCGCCGTGCCGAAGCACAGGGCGACGATCGTGGCCATGGGCCTTACGAAGATGCACAAGACGGTCATCATGCCTGACAACGCTTCTACCAGAGGTATGATCCAGCAGGTCGGATACATGCTGAAAGTGGAAGAAGCATAAGGTAAGGAGGTAACAGCAAATGGAATTATCTAATTTACGGCCGGCGGAAGGCTCCAAGCACAGCAACAATTTCAGAAGGGGCCGCGGACACGGTTCAGGCAACGGCAAGACGGCGGGCAAGGGACACAAGGGTCAGAAGGCCCGTTCCGGCGCCCCCAGGATCGGCTTTGAAGGCGGCCAGATGCCTTTATACAGACGTATTCCCAAGAGAGGTTTCACCAACAGAAACACGAAGGACATCGTCGCAATCAATTTGAGCGCATTGGAAGTATTTGAAAACGGAGAGACTGTTTCTGTTGAGACCCTGATTGAGCGGGGGATCGTGAAGAATCCCAGAGATGGTGTGAAAATTCTTGGAAACGGAGAATTTACCAAGAAGCTCGATGTGAAAGCAAATGCATTCAGTGCATCCGCAAAGGAAAAGATCGAGGCGCTTGGTGGAAGTGCTGAGGTGATGTAAATGTTTACTACCTTAAAAAATGCGTTCAAGATCAAGGATATCCGCAATAAATTGATCTTTACCTTCCTGATGCTGGTGCTGGTCAGGTTGGGATGCCAGCTGCCGGTTCCCGGCATGAACAGGCATTTCTTCTCTGACTGGTTCGCCGCGCAGGTGGGCGACACGTTCAACTTTTTCAACGCATTCACCGGCGGTTCGTTTGAGAACATGTCGCTGTTTGCACTGAACATCACGCCCTATATCACGTCCTCCATCATCATGCAGCTTCTGACCATCGCGATCCCGAAGCTGGAGGAGATGCACAAGGATGGAGAAGAAGGCCGCAAGAAGATCGCGTCCATCACGAGATATGTAACGGTAGGTCTTGCCCTGATCGAGTCGACCGCGATGTCCATCGGGTTCGGCAGACAGGGGCTTTTGCAGGATTTCAATGCGCTGAACGTCATTACTGCCATCGCGGCGCTGACGGCAGGAAGCGCGTTCCTGATGTGGATCGGCGAGCGGATCACGGAAAACGGGGTCGGCAACGGTATTTCCATCGTGCTGACGATCAATATCATCTCCCGGCTTCCCAATGATTTCGCCAGCCTCTACGAGCAGTTCGTGAGCAGCGGCCCGATCGCGGTCAGAGTGCTCGCCGCGGTCGTCATCCTCGCGATCATCCTCGGGATGGTCGTGCTGGTCATCATCCTGAACGACGCCACGAGAAAGATCCCCGTGCAGTACGCAAAGAAGATGCAGGGGCGCAAGATGGTGGGCGGACAGTCCAGCTACATTCCCTTAAAGGTGAATACGGCCGGCGTCATCCCCGTCATTTTCGCGCAGTCCATCTTCCAGACGCCGCTGCTGATCATCCAGCTCACCGGTTACAACGGGACGGGGGTCGGCATGCATATCATCCGGGCCCTGAATTCCAGCTACTGGTGCAGGCCCAATGAGATCTGGTACTCCGCAGGTCTGGTCGTGTATATCCTTCTGGTGATCTTTTTCGCCTACTTCTATACATCGATCACCTTCAACCCGCTGGAGGTTGCCAACAACATGAAAAAGCAGGGAGGCTTCATCCCGGGCATCCGTCCCGGCAAGCCCACCAGCGATTATCTGAATAAGATACTGAACTATCTGATCTTCATCGGCGCTTGCGGTCTGACCATCGTGTGCGTGCTCCCCTACTTCTTCAACGGAGTGTTCGGGGCCAGCGTATCCTTTGGCGGAACGAGCCTGATCATCATCGTGAGCGTTCTGCTCGAGACGATCAAGCAGGTGGAATCTCAGATGCTGGTTCGGAACTACAGAGGCTTTTTGAACGATTGATCTTGGGCGGGACAGGGCGGTATACGTCGCTGTCCCTGTCCGTTTCCATGGAGGAATACGATAATGAAAATCATTATGCTGGGCGCGCCGGGCGCAGGAAAAGGGACCCAGGCCAAGATGATCGCGAAGGAGTACGGCGTTCCCCATGTTTCCACGGGCGACATCTTCCGCGCGAACATCAAGAACGGAACGGAACTCGGCATGGAAGCGAAGAAATATATGGACCAGGGCCTTCTGGTGCCGGATGAGCTGACCGTGCGGATCCTGCTGGACCGCGTCGCGCAGGACGACTGCGGAAACGGATATGTGCTGGACGGCTTCCCGCGCACCATCCC
>CANRMT010000031.1 GCA_947631815.1 uncultured Eisenbergiella sp. | reverse complement strand
TTCTTAAATTCCGTCACCGTGGTCTGATAGATCCGGGGATCCTCTCCGAACCGGTCGATGGCCTCCTCCTGACCGTAATCGGTCTTCAACACCTTGGGCCATTCCGGCCAGGGATTGCTCTCCAGACGGCTTTCCGCGGGCTTCGGCATCATCTCCAGCTGGATCACGCTCTTCGCGCCCAGACGGATGGACGTGCCCACGCAGTCGTTGCCGGTATCCCCGCCGCCGATGACCATCACCCGTTTCCCCTTCGCCAGCTCATAGGGTACATCCGCAAAATCGCTGTCCAGCAGCCGCTTCGTCACCGCTGACAGAAACTGCACCGCAAAATAAATGCCCTTCGCGTCGCGGCCCGGCACCCGGATGTCCCTGGGATTGGATGCGCCGCAGGCCAGGACCACGCGGTCATACTGCGACGCCAGCTCCTTTCCGGAAATGTCCTTCCCCACGTTCACATTGCACCGGAACGTGATACCCGCCTGCTCCATCAGCCGGATCCGCCGGTCGATGACGCTCTTTTCCAGCTTCATGTTGGGAATGCCGTAGCGCAGAAGCCCGCCCGGCCTGTCGCTTCTTTCATAGACCGTCACCAGATGTCCCCGGCGGTTCAGCTGCCAGGCGGCCGCCAGCCCGGCCGGACCGCTGCCCACCACGGCCACGGTCTTCCCGGTGCGCACCTTCGGCGCGTCCGCCTTCACCAGCCCGTTGGCGAACGCATACTCGATGACGGCCCGTTCATTTTCCTTCGTGCTCACCGGTCTGGCGTGCAGCCCGCAGGTGCAGGCGGCCTCGCACAGCGCCGGGCAGACCCGGGAGGTGAACTCCGGGAAACAGTGGGTCTTTGACAGACGCACATAGGCCTGTTCCCAGTTGCCGTGATACACCAGATCGTTGATCTCCGGCACCAGATTGTGCAGAGGACACCCCGAGGCCATTCCGGCGATCATCATGCCCGCCTGACAAAAGGGCACGCCGCATTCCATGCAGCGGGCGCCCTGCAGACGCTGTTCCTCCGCGGACAGCATCCCGTGAAACTCTCGGAAATCTCCGGTTCTCTCCTGCGGGGCCCTCACCGGCCCGTCCTTTCGCTCATATTCCAAAAATCCTGTCGGTTTTCCCATGATCTCCTCTTTTCTTTCTCTGCGGACAGTGTCCGCGGGCCCGATGCCTTGCCGTCATCCGCATCTGCTCCATTCGGACCGTTTCACAAACCGTCGGCCTCCGCGCCCGCCTTCGGCGCTCTGTCGGAGACGGCGCAAAATGTCCCGGTCCGCTGCGCTCCGCTTTCAACGCCCCGTTTTCAGCGCTCCGCCAGACTGGCGTAGAACGCCTCGATCTGCGCTTCTTCCCGGCTCATGCCCTGCTCCTCGAACTGGGAGGACAGCTGGATCAGCCGTTTATAATCTCCCGGTATGATCTTCTTGAATTTGGGCAGATACTCCGCGAAGTGCTCCAGCACCTCTTTTCCCTTGGCGGAACCGGTGTGCGCCACATGGGCCTCGATCATGGCCCTCAGTTCCTCTTTATCGTATTTGGTCTCCACCTTCTCCATGAGCACCATCTGCTTGTTCAGGTTCCGGTACAGACAGTTTTTCTCATCCAGCACATAGGCGATGCCGCCGCTCATGCCGGCCGCGAAGTTCTTGCCCGTGGGGCCCAGGATCACAGCCCGGCCGCCGGTCATATATTCGCAGCCGTGCTCACCCACGCCCTCCACCACCGCAGTGGCGCCGGAATTGCGGACGCAGAACCGCTCGCCCGCCACGCCCGCGATATAGGCCTCGCCGCTGGTGGCGCCGTAGAGAGCCACGTTGCCGATGATGATGTTCTCATGGGGCTCGAAATTGGCGTCCTCCGGCGCGTACACCACCAGCTTGCCGCCGGAAAGCCCCTTCCCGAAATAGTCGTTGCTGTCGCCGCAGAGGGACAGGGTCAGACCTTTCGGCAGGAATGCGCCAAAGCTCTGTCCTCCGGCCCCCTCGCAGCGGATGGTGACGGTATCCTCCGGAAGCCCTTCCGGATGCAGCCTGGTGATCTCGGCCCCCAGCAGCGTGCCGAAGGTCCGGTCCACATTGGTCAGCTTTACCTTATATTCTTTCTTCTCACCGTTGGCGATGGCCTTCAGAAGGTCCTTCTTCTTCAGAAGCACCGCCTCATCCTTGGTGCGCTCCAGTTGGAAATCGTAGACACAGGCCGGATCGAAGACACAGCGTTTTCTGTCAGTGCAGATCTGCGCGTCCAGGATGCCGCTTAAGTCCACCTTGGCCGCCCGGCCGGTGAGCCCCTCTTTCTTTTTGAGCAGATCGGTACGCCCCACCATCTCATTGATGGTGCGCACGCCCAGCTTCGCCATATATTCCCGGAGCTGTCTGGCGATGAAGCGCATGAAATTTTCCACATATTCCGGCTTGCCGGTAAAGCGTTTGCGCAGCTCCGGATTCTGGGTCGCCACGCCCATGGGGCAGGTATCCAGGTTGCAGACGCGCATCATCACGCAGCCCAGCGTTACCAGCGGGGCCGTGGCGAAGCCGAATTCCTCCGCGCCCAAAAGGGCCGCGATGGCCACATCGCGCCCGCTCATCAGCTTGCCGTCGGTCTCGATCATGACCCGGTTGCGCAGGCCGTTGGCCAAAAGCGTCTGATGGGTCTCCGCCAGCCCCAGCTCCCAGGGCAGGCCCGCGTTGTGGATGGAGCTGACGGGCGCCGCGCCCGTACCGCCGTCATAGCCGGAGATCAGCACCACCTGGGCCCCGGCCTTGGCCACGCCCGCGGCCACGGTGCCCACGCCCGCCTCAGAAACCAGCTTCACGGAAATGCGGGCATATTTATTGGCGTTTTTCAGATCGTAGATCAGCTGCGCCAGATCCTCGATGGAATAAATGTCATGATGCGGCGGCGGGGAGATCAGGCTCACGCCTGGCGTGGAATGCCTGGTCTTGGCGATCCAGGGATAGACCTTCTTCGCCGGAAGATGGCCGCCCTCGCCGGGCTTGGCGCCCTGGGCCATCTTGATCTGGATCTCTCTGGCGCTGACCAGATACCGGCTCGTGACGCCGAACCGGCCGCTGGCCACCTGTTTGATGGCGGAGCTCCTGTCGTGATCGGTGCCCGCGGACAGCAGGCGCTCGTCGCTTTCGCCGCCCTCGCCGCTGTTGGACTTGCCGTGGAGCCGGTTCATGGCCACGGCCAGCGCCTCATGGGCCTCCTCGGAAATGGAGCCGTAGGACATGGCGCCGGTCTTGAAGCGCTGCACGATGGATTCCACGCTCTCCACCTCTTCCAGCGGCACGCCCTCTTCGGGATAATTGAAGTCCATCAGGCTGCGCAGATACCCGGTCTCCTCCCGGTCCACCAGCTTCGTATATTCCACGAATTTATCGTAATCCCCTTCTCTGGTGGACTGCTGCAGCAGATGGATGGTCTGGGGATTGTAGCGGTGCTGCTCTCCCTGACTGCGCATCTTGTGCCGTCCCACGGAGGAAAGGGTCAGATCTGTCTCCAGTCCCAGCAGATCGAAGGCGCGGGAATGCTGTTCATCGGTCTGGGCCGCGATATCGGCCAGCGTGATGCCGCCCACGCGGCTCACCGTTCCCGTGAAATACCGGTCGATCACCTCCCTGGAAATGCCCACGGCCTCAAAGATCTTGCTGCCCTGATAGGACTGGATCGTGGAAATGCCCATCTTGGAAGCGATCTTGACGATGCCCTGCAGAACCGCGCTGTCATAGTCGTTGACCGCCGCGTAATAGTCCTTGTTCACCAGCCCCGCGTCCAGAAGCTCCGCGATGGTGGCGTGTGCCAGATAGGGATTGACGGCGCTGGCGCCATAGCCCAGCAACGCCGCAAAATGGTGCACCTCTCTGGGCTCGCCGGATTCCAGGATCAGGGAAAGAGCCGTACATTTCTTGGTTTGCACCAGATGCCTGTGGACCGCCGCCACCGCCAGCAGGGACGGGATGGCCACATGGTTCTCGTCCACGCCCCGGTCGGACAGGATCAGGATATTGGCGCCCTCCCGGTACGCCTTATCCACCTCCACGAACAGATGCTCCAGCACCCGTTCCATGGGCGTGCTCTTGTAGAAGATGATGGGCACATAGGCCACCTGGAAACCGGGCTTCTTCATCGTGCGGATCTTCAGAAGATCCAGATCGGTGAGGATCGGATTGTTGATCTTTAAGACCTGACAGTTCTCCGGCTTTTCCTCCAGCAGATTACCGTTCTTGCCCACGTAGACCGTGGTGGAGGTGACGATCTTTTCCCGCTCCGCATCGATGGGCGGATTCGTCACCTGCGCGAACAGCTGCTTGAAATAGAAAAACAGGGGCTGATATTCCTTCGACAGCACCGCCAGCGGCGTATCCACGCCCATGGCGCCGATCTGCTCCGACCCGTTTAAGGCCATGGCGCAGATGCTGCTGCGGTATTCTTCATAAGTATAGCCGAACGCCTTCTGCAGGCGCGCCAGTTCTTCCGATGAAAAAGAAGGGATCTTCTCGTTGGGGATCTTCAGCTCCGCCAGCGTCACCAGATTGCTGTCCAGCCATTCGCCGTAGGGCTCCTTCATGGCGTAGCGTTCCTTGATCTGCTCGTCGGTGAGCACCTGATGGTTCACCGTGTCCACCAGCAGCATCTTGCCGGGATGCAGGCGCTCCTTTTTCAGGATATGGGATGCGGGCAGCTCCAGCACGCCCACCTCGGAGGAGAGGATCAGCCGGTCGTCGTCCGTGATGTAATACCGGGAAGGGCGCAGACCGTTGCGGTCCAGCACCGCCCCCATCAGGTCGCCGTCGGAAAACAGGATGGAAGCCGGTCCGTCCCAGGGCTCCATCATCGTGGCGTAATACTGGTAAAAATCCCGTCTCTCCTGAGAAATGGTGTCGTTGTGAGTCCAGGGCTCGGGAATGGTGATCATCACGGCCAGCGGCAGGTCCATGCCGCTCATGGCCAAAAACTCCAGCGTGTTGTCCAGCATGGCGGAATCAGAGCCGTTCACGTTGATCACGGGCAGCACCTTGGTCAGATCGTCCGCGGAAAACCTGTGGGCGGACATGGTCTCCTCCCGGGCCAGCATCTTGTCCACGTTGCCCTTGATGGTGTTGATCTCGCCGTTGTGGACGATGAACCGGTTGGGGTGAGCCCGCTCCCAGCTGGGATTGGTGTTGGTGGAGAACCGGGAATGCACGATGGCGATGGCCGATTCATAGTCCGCGTCCTGCAGATCCAGGAAAAACGTGCGCAGCTGTCCCACCAGGAACATCCCCTTATAGACGATAGTCCTGCTGGAAAGCGAGGGCACATAGGTGTTGTCGTTGCTCTGTTCGAATACCCGGCGCACCACATAGAGCTTGCGGTCGAAATCCAGGCCCTTCTCCAGGCTCGCGGGCTTCTCCACAAACCCCTGGCAGATCACGGGCATGCATTCCCTGGCCTTGTGGCCCAGCACGTCCGGATCCGTGGGCACGTCGCGCCAGCCCAGGAATTTCATGCCTTCCTTCTGCACGATGATCTCGAACATCTTCTTGGCCTGACTGCGCTTCAGCTCATTCTGCGGAAAAAAGAACATGCCCACGCCGTATTCGCGCTCGCCGCCGACGGCAATGCCCAGCTCCCCGCACACTCTGGAAAAGAACCGGTGGGAGACCTGGGTCAGGATGCCCACGCCGTCGCCGGTCTTGCCTTCCGCGTCCTTTCCGGCGCGGTGCTCCAGATTTTCCACGATCTTCAGGGCGTCCGCCACGATCCGGTGACTTTTCTCTCCCTTAATGTTGACGATCGCGCCGATGCCGCAGTTGTCATGCTCGAAGTCCGGGCGGTACAGGCCGGGCCGCGCGCCGATCTCCTCTTCTCTGATCTGATTCATACTGATTTCCTCGCTTGACTGCTGTTCCATTCTGCGTTCTCTGTGTTCGGCCAGGAATCCCTTCCGGGCGCCGCGCTGTCCGGGATTTTTTCCGTCCGGCTGACGCTTCTCTCCGGTTTTCCGTCCGGCCGCTGCCCCGTCCCGTATGCCGCGCGCCTCTTAAGAATCCAGCGCCGCCGCACAGCCGTGCGCCACGGCCGCCGCGATCAGCCCCTTGAACAGCGGATGGGCCAGATTGGGACGGGACTTGAACTCCGGATGCGCCTGAGTGGCGACAAAAAACGGATGGTCCTTCAATTCTATCATCTCCACGATCCTCCCGTCCGGGGACAGGCCCGAGAGCACCATCCCATGAGCGGTGAGCACATCGCGGTAATCGTTGTTGACTTCATAGCGGTGGCGGTGACGTTCCGAGATCTCCGTCTTTCCGTACAGCCTGTGCGCCAGCGTCCCTTCCTTTAAGATACAGGGATAGGCGCCCAGCCGCAGGGTCCCGCCGATATCGGTGACGCCGTTCTGCTCCGGCATCAGCGCGATGACCGGGTCCGGCGTGTCCGGCTCCAGTTCGATGCTGGCGGCCTTCGGCAATCCGGCCACGTTTCTGGCGAACTCCACAATGGCCAGCTGCATGCCCAGGCACAGGCCCAGATAGGGGATCCGGTTCCTTCTGGCATAGCCGACGGCCAGGATCTTGCCTTCCGTGCCACGCTGGCCGAAGCCCCCCGGCACCAGAATGCCGTCCACATCGTGCAGGTATTCCTCCAGATTTTCCGGCGTCAGCTCCTCCGCGTCGATCCAGCGGATATGGACCTCGGCATGGTTTTCGATGCCTCCGTGCTTTAAGGCCTCCGCCACGCTCAGGTAAGCGTCATGCAGCGCCACATATTTGCCCACCAGCGCGATGGTCACGGACTTCGACGCCCGGTGCAGATCCTCCACCATGCGCTTCCAGTCGCTCAGATCCGGCTCCGGGCAGGGGATATGCAGGCACTCGCAGACTGCCTGCGCCAGCTTCTCCTCCTCCAGCATCAGCGGCACCTCATAGAGCGAGGGCGCATCCAGATTCTGCAGCACATGTTCCTTTTTCACATTGCAGAACAGGGCGATCTTTTCCCGCATCTTATCGTCGATGGGATAATCGGAACGGCAGACCAGGATGTCCGGCCAGATGCCCATGCTCTGTAAGGACTTGACGCTCATCTGGGTGGGCTTGGTCTTCATCTCGCCCGATGCCTTCAGATACGGGATCAGCGTCACCTGGATCAGCGCCGCGTTTTCCCGCCCCATCTCCGCCTGGAACTGCCGGATGGCCTCCAGGAAAGGCTGGCTCTCGATATCGCCCACCGTGCCGCCCACCTCGATGATGGAAATGGTCTCCTCCTCCGGCGTCTTCGCCTTATAGAAACGGGATTTGATCTCATTGGTGATGTGGGGGATGACCTGCACCGTGCCGCCGCCGTAGTCTCCGTGACGCTCCTTGTTCAGCACAGACCAGTAGATCTTGCCCGTGGTCACATTGGAATTGCGGTCCAGGCTCTCGTCGATGAACCGCTCGTAATGGCCCAGATCCAGATCGGTCTCCGTGCCGTCGTCCGTGACATAGACCTCCCCGTGCTGGATCGGATTCATGGTCCCCGGATCCATATTGATATAGGGATCGAATTTCTGCATCGTCACATGAAAGCCCCTGGCTTTCAGAAGCCGTCCCAGCGATGCCGCCGTGATCCCCTTTCCCAGGCCGGACACGACGCCGCCCGTCACAAATACGTACTTCACTCCCATACTGTCACTCTCCCCACAAATGCGGCCGCCTGCACGGCCGAAACACCGCTCCCGCGCATCCTCTGCCGGGCCGTGAACCGTAAAGGGCGTCAAATAAACCTGCGCATGCAGGCTATCTGACGCCCTTGTCATCCCATAAAAGCTATACAATTAATTCACTCGTACTAGTTTAAACTATCCGGGAAGATTTGTAAAGGTCTTTTTTCTTTATTTTTCGCCATCCGATGTCGGTTTATTTTCGCCGTCCGACACGGAGCCGTCTCCGGCCGTCCGGGCTTTTCCCAGGCTGTTCACCGGCAGCCCCTCGGGCCCCGCTCAGGGCATCAGCTCGCTGATCCCCCGGTCCTTGTTGCTGCGCACCGTGATCCAGAGATAATTATCCTCGTTGGACACGTCCTGACAGACCGGCACCTCTCTTCTGCTGGTCGCCGCACCGTAGGGACTCCAGACGCCGCCCTCCGCCAGACCGTTCCATTCCTCCTGCCGGTTCCTCCAGTCGAGGGTGGTCAGATACATTTCCCCGTCGTACATCCCGTCCCGGAAGGTGCCGATGACATTCTGAATGTACCGGTCCTCCTTCGCCGCCTGGCTCATATCCAGATCGTAATGCTCCTGCCCGTCGCCGTTCGGAAGGTCCGCGGCCCATTCTCCCAGATACATATGGACCGTATAGGCACGGTCGGAAACCTTATCGTCATCATAATAAATATAGAATTTGATCCATCTGCCGACGCCTTCCCGCCTGCCGTTCACCCATTCGCCGTAGTAGTATTCATTGTCCGCATAGCAGGCTATGCCGGTCCCCTCCGGCTGTCCCTGGGCGTTGCGCTCCCCATAATAATAGAAGGTATCCTGATCCGCAAGGCTGGCGGACATCTTCATATACCAGCCCAGATGCGCCAGATCGCTGATGGCCTCCAGATTGTTCTGCTCCCAGTAGTAGGACATTTCCGACAGCATATCCTCGTTGCTCTTATTCACTTCATCCGCATCCGCCATGGGATCGTTGCCGCTGATCGTCCTGACGCCCTGCGCGGTGCTCTCCTGTTCTTCCTTCTGCTTGCCGAACGGCAGCCGGTTTTTGGCGGCCTCCGACCCCGATACGGTCCCGCGCGCTTCCTCCTGCGCCTCCGTTTCGTTCTGCGCGGGCGCTTCAGACCACCGGGCCTCCTTTGTCCCGTCCTCTCCGACTTCCGTGCCGGACGCTTCGTCCTGCTTCTCGTCCCGCTCCGACGTCAGCGTGTTCACCGTTTCCTCGGCCGCGCCATAGCGCTCCTCCTCCGCCCGGTTCCGCTGGGAAATGCGCACCGCGCACAGGATGATGATGATGACCAGAAATACCGCGATCGCCGCGATCGGGATCAGATCATTCTTTTTCAGCTTCATATCTCTCAACTCCTTTGTTCCGATTTTAACACATGCTTTTTGTTTTTCCCATGATTATTTTCTTAAGAAAAACGAAAGTCCGCTGTTTTTCCAAATATATGCGCCACGGACACGCATCATGCCGGGATTTTCACATTTGACATCCCGCACCTGTCTGACTATAATATAGGGCGGGAAGAAAAGGCGGCCGTTCGCACACGGTCCGCGCGGCAAGGTTTTCCGTGGCCGCCGCCGTAAAGACAGCAGAAAAAGGCCGTTCGCGCACGGCAAAAGCAGGACCCGGACGACGGACGGACACGGCGGCACCGGCCGCCTGGCATACGGCCCGCACGGCAAAGGCGGGCTCTTCCCGCATCACCGAGGAAAGAAGGAAAGCTCCCATGAACAAACGGAATGGCCGTCTGCGGGCGGCCGGATCCTGTCTTCTGTTCTTTCTCATACCCGCTCTGAATTTTTATCTGCTCGAATTTTATACGCACGATCCGTTTACGTCGATGAAGTTCTACATACAGCTCCTGAACATCCTGCTCTTTTTTTTCATCGCCCTGTTCCTCTTCGCGCTCACCGGACGGCTCCGCGCCGCGCTGATGATCCAGACGGTCTTCTGCGCTGTCTATGGGCTGGCCGGATATTTCGTGCTGGAATTCCGCGGGGCTCCCATCCAGCCCTGGGACATCTTTTCCCTGGACACGGCCGCCAGCGTGGCGGACAACTACGAATACCGGCTGGAAAAGGGGACCGTCCTCGTGCTGGTCGGTTTTGCCCTGCTGCTGGCCGCGGAATGCCTGATCCGGGTCCGGCTGGTCCGCCCCGGTGCGCCGTCCCGCGGCAAAAGGGGGAGTTTTCCCCATCCCTGGGCGCTGCGGGCCGCACTCGGCCTGGTATCGTTTCTCGCGATCGCCGGTTACGCGCAAATGCTGCGCAATGAGACGTTTGTGGAACAGAAGCTCAAGCTGTACGACAAGCTGTTCACCCCCACCGTCATCCAGACGCGCAACGGCACGCTGACCGCTTTTCTGATGGAGCTGCAGTATATTTCCGTGGAAAAGCCGGACGGCTATGAGGAGGAGCAGGCAAAACAGCTCCTGGACTCCTACGGGACGGCGGAGGAAGCGCCCCTGCGCACGCCCAACATCATCGTCATCATGAATGAGGCGTTTTCCGACCCGGCGGTGCTGGGCGGCTTCGAAACCAATGAGGATTATATGCCCTTTGTGCACAGCCTGCTGAACGGCGCCGAAAATACCGTTTCCGGCCGCCTTTTTGTTTCCGTAAAGGGCGGGAATACCGCGAACACCGAATTTGAATATCTGACCGGCTCCACCATGTCCTTTCTGCCCTACGGAAGCATCCCCTATCAGCAGTATGTCAAGGATCCCATGCCGAGCATGGCCTCCTATCTGGCATCCCTGGGATACCATACGGTGGCGATGCACCCCTACCGGGCCGCGGGCTGGGACCGGGACAGCGTATATCCCGACTTCGGGTTCGAGGAGCTTCATTTCCAGGAATTTTACAGGGACTCCGAAAAGGTGCGCAAATATGTCAGCGATCTGGCGGACTATGAAAAGATCGTGGAGGTATACGAGAATAAGCCCGCCGGGGAACCGCTGTTCCTCTTCAATGTGACCATGCAGAACCATTCCTCCTACAGCGACTGGAACAGCTACGACAATTTCCATCCGGATATCACGGTCAGCGGCTCCTCCTCCAAGCTGCTGCCCGCCTATCTGTCCCTGATCCGGCTGTCCGACGATGCCATCGGACGTCTGGCGGCCTATTTTTCCGAGCAGGAGGAGGATACGCTGCTCGTCTTTTTCGGCGATCACCAGCCAGCCGATTCCGTGGTCAATCCCGTGCTGGCGCTCCACGGCGGCAGCTGTCAGGCTCTGTCCGATGAAGAAGAGGCCGTACTCCGCTACCAGGTCCCGTTTTTCATCTGGGCGAATTACGATATCGAGGAAGAAACCGGCGTCAGCACCAGCGCCAATTTTCTGGGCTGGCGGACACTGGAAGCCGCCGGGCTGCCTCTGCCCGCCTTCTTCCGTTTTTTAAAGGAACTGAACCGGGAGGTCCCCGTCCTGTGCGCGAGCCATATGGAGCTTTCGGACGGCACCTTCGCCTATGCCAAAAACCAAAAAGAACTTTTGAGGCCCTATCAGACCCTGCAATATTACCTGCTGTTCGGCTGAGGACAGCCATCGGCCCAAACGAGGTCGGCGAGGAACGTCATGAAAAAAAATCTGCTTTCCCTGAACATGCGAACTGCGGACACACACAGGCCCTCCGGCCCTCCGGCGCGGCTGCGCCGCATCCTGCAGAGCAACCGGATCTGCCTGCTCTCATTCCTGCTGCCCTTTTTCGCCATGCTGCTGATCTTTGTCAGCAATGAGATCTTTCCCTTCGGGGACGAGAGCTTCATGCATTCCGACATGTATCACCAGTATGTGCCTTTTCTGCAGGAATTTCTGCGCAAGCTGCACAGCGGAGAGCCGCTGACCTATTCCCGCAATATCGGGATGGGAGCCAACTATCTGGCCCTGTACATCTATTATTGCGCCAGCCCTCTCAACTGGCTGATCCTTCTGTGCCCGTCCGGATATCTCATCGAATTCATGAGCTATATGGCGGTGTTCAAGATCGGCCTGTGCGGCTTCACCTTCGCATATTATCTGAAGGAACGCTTTTCGACGCAAAACGTGCTCGTTCTCTTCTTTTCCGTTTTCTACGCCATGTCGGGGTTTGTGGCGGCATACAACTGGGATGTGATGTGGATGGACTGCCTGGTGCTGACGCCGCTGATCATCCTCGGCCTGGAACGGCTCGTGCGGGAAGGCCGCACCGGCCTGTACTGCATCGCGCTGGCCGTTTCCATCCTCTCCAACTATTATCTTTCCATCATGATCTGCATTTTCCTCTGCCTGTATTTCCTGGTCCTGCTTCCGGAGCTGTGGCAGGGGGATTCCCCGCGGGCCAGTCTGGAGCGGATCGGAATGGCGGCGGCCCGCTTCGTGCTTTTCTCCGTCCTGGCCGGAGGAATGGCCGCGGTCATCCTGTTTCCGGAAATCTCCGCGCTGAATTTCACGGAATTCGCGGATTCCAGCTTTCCAAAGACGGTCACCTGGTATTTCCCGTTCCTGGACGTGATCGCCAGACACGCGACGGGCGTCCAGCGGGAGACCGGACTGGACCACTGGCCCAATATCTTCTGTTCCTCCGCGGTATTCTTTCTGATGCCGCTGTACCTTTTCCACCGGAGGATCGAGCTGCGCCGGAAGCTGCCGCGTCTGCTTCTGTGCGCCTTCCTGATCGTCAGCTTCTCGGTCAACACGCTGAACTTCCTCTGGCACGGCTTCAACTATCCGGATTCCCTGCCCTGCAGGCAGTCCTTTCTCTACATCTTCCTGGTGTTGACCATGTGCTTTGAGACGGCCCTGAAGACGGACGGCTATTCCGCCCGGGAGCTGTTCCGGGCCGTGGCCGCCGGGCTGTTCTTTCTCCTGCTGGCGGAAAAGCTGGTGACAGACGACGCCTTCTCCACCGGGATCTTCCTGCTGAGCGCCGCGCTGGTGCTGATCTACGGACTGCTGCTCTTTTGCAGGATGCGGCTGCGGGAAGCGTCTCCCGCGGCGGCCGGGCGCGTTCTGACGTTCTTCGCGCTGTGCACCGTCGCTTTTGAGGCCACGTTCAACATGGCCTATACCAGCGTCACCACCACCAGCCGCAGCCGGTATCTGGAAAACCTGCCCGCCTACCGCGCGCTGGCGGACCGCAGACAGGCCGCAGATCCGGACTATTACCGGTTTGAAAAGTTCAGCCGCGTGACCAAAAACGACGGCGCGCTGGCGGACTATCCCACCGCCTCCCTTTTCTCTTCCACCGCCAACGCCAATGCGGAAGCCTGGTACGACCGGATGGGGCTTTCGGAAAGCAAGGTGTTTTACTGCTTCGACGGACAGACGCCCTTTTCCTCCGCCCTGCTGAACGTACACTATATGTTTTCCCGCACGCCGGACGAGGACCGGACGCTCTATGAGCTCGTCGACCAGCAGGACGGCGTATATCTGTACCGAAATCTCTACACGCTGCCCGCCGGTTTCCTGCTGGATCCGAGCTGGAATCTCTCCTCGCTCACGCTGGAGGAGACCAGCGAGGATCCGTTCGACCTCCAGAACCGGATGGCGGCCTCCACCGGCGTCCCGGGGGAACTGTTCACGATGGCGGACGTCACGGAAGCCGAAGGGACGGCGCAGTTTTCGGCGGATACCGCCGGACATTACTACGCCTACTGCGCGCGCAGCCAGGTGGACAATGTGAAGCTGATCTCCGAGCGCCTCACAAAATCCTTTTCAAAAGTGAAATATGATTATATACTGGATCTTGGCTGGCACGAGGCGGGCGAAACGATCACGCTGGAAAATCAGGATTCCGGCGCGCTGGAGGCCTGCGCCGCCCGGCTGAATACGGACGTCCTCTCGGAAACGCTGTCCCGCATCGGCGCGCAGCCCTTCACGGTGACGGAATGGGATGCGTCCCACATCAGGGGACAGGTGATAGCGGAAAATGCCGGGAAGCTGACCGTCTCCGTCGCCTATGAGCCGGGCTGGACGCTGAAGGTGGACGGCCGGGAAGCGGACATCGAGCTTTTCGACGGCATGTTCATATCCACCCGTCTGGAAAAGGGCGCGCACACCATCGAGCTGTCCTTCTTCCCCGCAGGGCTCAGGTCCGGCATCCTCGTGAGCCTTCTGAGTCTGGCGGCTTTCATCGCCCTGCAGCTCCTTCTGCGGGACGAGCCGAAACCGGAAAGGCCTGAAACAGAAACAGATGCGTCGGTCAAGACCGCAGCCCCTGAAGAGGCATAGGGGACCGCCCCGCAGAATATAACATACCAGCCGCCAGGTGCGGCAGAACATCACATACAGCCGCCAGCCTGCGGCAGAAAAGAGGAAAAATGGAACACTTAATGATCCCCCGAAACTATCATTCCGCACTGAACCTGCATGACACGCAGATCGGCATCAAAACGGTGAAGGATTTCTTTCAGAGCCTTCTTGTCAAGCATCTGAACCTGCTCCGCGTATCCGCCCCACTGTTCGTCGACCCGGCCTCCGGCCTGAACGACAACCTGAACGGCGTGGAACGCCCCGTCTCCTTCGGCATCAAGGAGCAGGGCGACTACGAAGCGGAGGTCGTGCATTCTCTGGCGAAATGGAAGCGCCAGGCGCTCAAGGACTACGGGTTCTCCCACGGCGAAGGCCTCTACACCGATATGAACGCCATCCGCCGGGATGAGATCACGGACAATATCCATTCCATCTTCGTGGATCAGTGGGACTGGGAAAAGATCATTTCCAAAGAAGAGCGCAATGTGGAAACGCTCAAGGCCGTGGTGCGCGACGTCTACAAAACGCTCCGGAAAACGGAGCTGTACATGGCGATCCAGTACGACTATATCGAGGAGATCCTGCCAAAGGACATCTTCTTTATCACGACCCAGGAGCTGGCGGATATGTTCCCCGACAATACGCCGAAGGAACGGGAATACTTCATCGCCAGGGCCAAAGGCGCCGTCTGCCTGATGCAGATCGGCGATGTGCTGGAAAATGGGGAAAAGCACGACGGACGCGCGCCGGACTACGATGACTGGAGCCTGAACGCCGATATCATCGTCTACTATCCCGTGCTGGACATCGCCCTGGAGCTCTCCTCCATGGGGATCCGCGTGGACCGGGATGCGCTGCTGTCCCAGCTGGAGAAGGCGGGCTGCCCCGAGCGCGCAGAGCTTCCCTTCCAGAAAGCGATCCTGAACGAAGAACTGCCCTATACCATCGGCGGAGGCATCGGGCAGTCCCGGATCTGTATGTTCTTCCTGCGCAAGGCCCATATCGGGGAGGTCCAATGCTCCCTCTGGCCCGGTGAAGTCCGGGAGGAAGCGCTCCGGCACGGCATTCAGCTGCTCTGACGGCTGCACGCCGGATCCTCGACAGCAGCCCCGCGGGTCATAAAAAGGCCAGCCCCACAGGGACGCCGCCGCGGTGGGGCTGGCCTTTTTTATGATTGTTCCGCGGCCGTGTTTTTCTGCCAGATCACCATGATGGCCAGACAGATGACGGAGGTCCCGAGGAAAAACAGGGTCGCCGGAGCCGACACGAACGCATCCCCGACAGGCGTCAGATCCAGCACGACATAGACGAACAGGTTCGCGACCGCATGGAAGGCGACGGAGGCCCACAGCGTCCCGTAAAGCTCCCGCACCAGCGCCATCACGGCGCCCAGCAGCGACGCGTACACGAACTGCACCAGGTTGCCGTGAAACAGGCCGAATGCCAGCGCGGAGACCGCAATGGCAACCGGCGCGCTGCTCACCCGGCGCAGCTGCCCGTAGACCACGCCCCGGAACAGGAACTCCTCACCCAGAGGCGCCAGGACCGCATAGGACAAAACGCCCAGCCATATGGGAACGGACATCTGCAGCTCGGAGACCTCCTGAAATGTCGGGGAAAAACGGTACAGCTCTGTCAGCGACAGGAAACCGTTCAGCCCTACCGAAAGGGATGCGGCCAAGATCGTCATGGGGAGAAGGGACAGCCTGTCCACAGGCCCCGGCGCCCGAAACGGCACCTGCCTGTGCCAGATCCCGAAGCAGGCCGCGAACGCCGCCGCGATCCCGAACGCGTTGCCCAGATTCAGCCACAGATCATCCGCGTACAGCTGATAAACGCCGAATCCGCCGCCGGACCTGAGCACCTGGAATACAGTCCCCACGATCATCAGGATCATGCTGACCGAAAGCGTCACGATAAAATAAAGCCCTATCGCCAGCGCGCTGATCCCGACCGCCTTCAGGCCCTGCTGCAGCTTCGTCTCCGGCTTCCTGTCCCGGGGCATGCGGTAGCGGTCCTGATAATATCGGTCCCCGCCGCCGGAAAACATGCCGGGGCCGTCCGGCCCGGACGCCGACTGCCCTGTTCTGCCCGGTCCTCCGTATGCCATATTCCTCCCGCCGTAGGCCGTATCCGGTTCTCTGTGTTCTGCTCCCGGCATTCCATAGCCCATATCCGGATCCCGCTCCGCTGGCCCGAATCCCAGAAGCGCCCGGCGCAGCCCCTCCACGTCGTCCACCAGGATCTCCGGCCCTGCCTCCTGCAGCTCGCCAGGACCGGCATAACCGTATGTGACGGCCACACTGTGCGCGCCGATGGCCTTCGCGCCTTCGACATCGAATCTCCGGTCTCCCACCATCGCCACCCGGGAAAGATCGGTCACGCCGAAGCGGCGCATCGCCTCCTGCACCACTTCTTCCTTCTGCACACGCCTCCCGTCCAGCTCACTGCCCACCACGACCTCGAAATACTGCCGGATCCCGAAATAGACGAGGATATCCTCCACAAAGACCTCCGGCTTGCTGGAGGCGATAGCCAGATGCGCCCCCGCGCGCTGCAGATCTGCCAGAAGCTGTGCCATGCCCGGATAGAGTTTATTCTCATATTTCCCCGTCACGGAAAACCGCTCCCGGTACTTCACAATGGCCGCATCCGCCTGCTCCGGCGTAAAGCCGTAAAACTGCATGAAGCTGTCCTTCAGCGGCGGCCCGATAAAAGGCTCCAGCTTATCCTTATCCGGTTCTTCTATTCCAAAGCTTTTGAGCGCATACTGGACGCTTCCCGTGATCCCCTCTTTGGGATCGCTCACCGTTCCGTCCAGATCGAACAAGATATACGAAAACATACCGCACCTCATCCGCACCGCTTTCCCGCGGTGCCCTTTCCTCACGCCCTTATCATAGCAGAAAACACGGTATACTTCCATGAAAATTTTGGGAAAGACGACTATTCGCTCATCTTATGCACAAACGTCTCCATGCTGTCGGCTCTGGCCGCCAGCTTAAGCCATTTCTTCAATGTCTCCGCATCCGATTCCGCCTGAAGACGCTCCAGAACAGAGGACGGGACCTCCCCAAAGTCCTCCAGCAGATCCAGAATGGAACGGATCTGTACGGCCTTCGCCGCGTCCTTCCGCTCATAATAAATGATCTCATCCAGTCTCATATACGCCACCCTCACTTCCGGACGGACCTTCACCTTCTCCACGTATCCATGCAGCTCCCGCGTCGCCGCATCCACCGCGTTCTCCGCACGGCTGTCCTTCAGATACCTCAGCACCGCGCGCAGCGCCTCGTTCCCGCCTTTTCTGCCGTCCGTATAGAAATAATAATACCTCAGACCGTCCTCATATGCAAGGCTTGACATTTTTCGGCATGGGATTGACAAACCTGCGGACAACGGTTATAGTAATAGTCAGTCATTATCAATCATAGCCAGGGGAGCTTATTGCTGAGACTGAAAAGAAGACCGGATGGAGATTTTCTTTTCTAACCCTCACTACCTGAACCGGATAATACCGGCGGAGGGAGGCAGACTTTTGCGGCCGTCTGACAGACGGTGTCCGGGAATTCCCGACGCTTTCCCGTGCGGGCCGCAAAAGAGCGATATTCCCCTCCTGTGCAAACAAGGAGGTTTTTTTATGTCAAACAACACCAAAGCTTTTACCACCAGGAAACTCGTTTTCTGCGCCATGGCCATCGCGCTGGCCACGGTAATCTCGGTCGTTCTCAAGCTGCCCAGCCTGCCCAACGGCGGATCCATCACGCTGTTTTCCATGCTGGTCATCTGCCTGATCGGCTATTGGTACGGACCTGCTGTCGGCCTGATCACCGCCTTTGCCTACGGCATCCTGCAGTTCATCACCGGGCCCTATGTGGTGCATCCGCTGCAGGTGGTTCTGGACTATCCGCTGGCCTTCGGCGCACTGGGCCTGTCCGGTTTCTTCTGGAAATCCAAAAACGGGCTGCTCAAGGGCTATATCGTCGGCGTCCTGGGCAGACTGCTGGTCCATGAGATCTCCGGCTACATCTTCTACACCACCTATGTTCCCGGCGGCCCCGCCGCGAACATTGCCGCAATCTGGGCGTCCACCGCATACAACATGAGCTACATCCTGCCGGAAATGATCCTGACCATCGTGCTGCTCCTGCTGCCTCCGGTCAAGAACGCACTGGCCCGTCTGAAAGAGCTGGCCGTCAGGGGGTAATAAAGCAAATACTGATCTGCTGAAAAAAAAACCATCCCCGGGACGTCCTCCAAAAAACATATCTTTCGGAGAACGCCCCCATCCAAAAACCGCCGCCGTTCACCAGCCCGACCGTATTTCCGGTCCGGCCGCCGAACGGCGGCGGTTTTGTCCGCATCGCAGTATCCTCAGACGTCCGTTTCTAAAAGAAGCTCCCGTCCCAAAGTACGGACTCAAACAAACGGATTATAAAACCTGCTCCCGTGGGAGAACGTGATCGTCAGCGCGGCCACCATGAACACCACCACAAAAGCGATGGTCAGATAGTCGTTGAGCGCCAGCTTCTTCCCCATGTACCAGGTGCGCTTTTTATGCTTGCCGAAGCCCCGCAGCTCCATGGCGTTGCTGACCACGTCGATGCGGTCCATGCTGGAAAAGAGCAGCGGGAAAATGATCATGCTCATCTTTTTCAGGCGGTCCCACAGGGAAGTCTTGGAGCTCATCTCGATGCCCCGCGCCTCCTGCGCGTGCTTGATCTTGGTGAAGTCCGCCTGCACGTCCGGCACATAGCGCAGGGCGATGGCGATGGCGTAGCCCACGTTATAGCTTATGCCCAGGCGGCTTAGGCTGGCCGCGAATTCGCTGGGATTGGTGGTGACGATGAACATCAGCACCACCGGCGTCACGGTCAGATATTTGAGCATGATGTTGAACTCGTAAAAGAGTTGCTCCGCCGTCAGGCTATATCTGCCGGAGAACGCCAGCACCGTCATGGTGCCGTAGATCTCCGTGCCCTGATGGGGCGCGAAGGCGTACACTGCCAGCAGATTCAGGCAGAGGAAGAACAGGATGAACTTGAACACAGTGCCCACCTGTTTCCACTCGGTCTTGGACATCCAGAAGATCACAAAGCTGAACACCAGCATCACCAGCAGGACGCGGGTGTCATAGGTCAGCATGCCGGTGATGGACCACAGCAGGAAAAACAGCATCTTGGTGACGCCGCTCAGGCGGTGGATCCACGTGTCCTTTTCCTTATACGTCAGAAGTCTGGACCCTGCCATTTTCCCTCACCTGCCTTTCAAAATAGATGAACCGGTCCGCAAAGCCGGACGCGTCCGTGATGCCGCATTTGACCGCCAGGTCGTAGAGCGACGTTTTCTTCAGATAGGCCCTGTCCGCGATCTCTTCGTTGGTCAGCACGTTGGCGGGCGTGTCGTCCGCGATGAGCTGACCGTCCGCGATGACGATGGCCCGGTCGGTATATTCCAGCATCAGATGCATATCATGAGTGATCATGATGATGGTGATGCCGAATTTCTCATTGATGTCCTTCAGGAATTCCATGATCTCCGTGTAGTGCCGGTAATCCTGTCCCGCGGTGGGCTCGTCCAGGATGATCACGCTGGGATTCATCACCAGGATGGAGGCGATGGTCACGCGCTTCTTCTGTCCGAAGCTCAGAGCGGACACCGGCCAGTTGCGGAAGGGATACAGGCCGCAGATCTTCAGCGTCTCGTTGACCCGTTCTTTGATCTCCTCCTCCGGCACGCCCCGCACGGAAAGCCCCAGCGCCACCTCGTCAAAGATCATGGGCTTGGAGATCATCTGATTGGGATTCTGCATCACCAGGCCGATGACCTCGCCCCGCTCCTTGATGGATCTGTCCGCGATATCGGATCCGTTCAGCAGGATCTTCCCCCGGTCCGGATCGATGAAGCCGCAGATCAGGCTGGAAAGCGTGCTCTTGCCCGCGCCGTTCTTTCCCACGATGGAGATCATCTCGCCCTTATTGACGCGGAAACGGATATTCGAAAGGACCGGATTCCCGGAAATATAGGAAAAATCCAGATCCAGGATCTCCAGCGCCGCCTCCTTTTCGTGCTTGGGCTCCGGCAGCGTCACATGGCTGTACCATTCCTGCACCTTCTGCTTATGTTCCTCCAGCCTCATGGTCTCGATATGCTGCGGCAGGTCCGAGGCCTTGATCTGACAGCCCGCATGCTTCAGGGCCGTCACATACAGAGGTTCGCGGATCCCCTCTTTGATCAGCACGTCCGACACCAGCAGATCGTCCGGCTTCTGGTCGGCCACTACCCGGCCTTCGCCGATGACGATGATCCGATCCACATCCCGGTACAGCACATCCTCCAGACGGTGTTCGATGATGAGCACCGTTTTCTTCTCTTCCCGGTGGATCTTATCGATCAGATCGATGGCGCGCTTGCCCGTGGCCGGATCCAGGTTCGCCAGCGGTTCGTCGAACAGCAGGATGTCCACATCGTCCACCAGCACGCCGGCCATGGAAACGCGCTGCTTCTGCCCGCCGGAAAGCTCAGTGGGCGCGTGATCCAGCAGCTTTTTGATATCCACCGTCTCCGCCACCTCGTCCACGCGGCGGAACATTTCCTTCTGCTCCACGCAGTCATTTTCCAGGGCGAAGGCCACATCCTCCGCCACGGTCAGCCCGATGAACTGACCGTCCGTATCCTGCAGCACCGTCCCCACAGACTTGGACATGCCGAAGATCCCCGTCTTGGCCGGGTCTTTGCCGTTCACGGTCAGCGTCCCCGTGCTCTCTCCGGGATAAGAAAAAGGGACCATTCCGTTCACGCAGTGCGCCAGGGTGGATTTCCCCGAGCCGGAAGGTCCCACGATCAGAACCTTCTCTCCCGGATAGATCGCCAGATTGATGTCTAGAAGGGTCGGTTCCGCCTGTGATCGATATTTAAACGTATAGTTCTTAAATTCGATGATAGGGGTCATTCGTTCCTCATTCCGCCGCGGCACGCGCGGCATTTTTCTGTTTTGCCGCGGCATGCGGCATTTCCCGCCCTGCCGCCGAATGCGATGCCTCCGTTCCGGGGAAGGGCGCGGCATTTCCATTCCGCTGCGGCAGGTCAAAAAAATCCATGCCCCACAGGCTTCCCATGGGGCATGCTGTATGTTTTTCTATCCGGATGCGTCCCGGGTCAGTTCTCCTTTGTGAGACTGCCGGACTTGGCGCCCACCTTGGAATAAGCCACCAGAAGGAGCGTGCCCAGCACACCGGCCACCACGATATTGCCGACGAAAGCCAGCGCGCCCTGTCCGAACACCTTCCCCGCGGGCTCCGCGTAGATCAGGATATCCAGGATGGGAGCGCACAGGATCCATGCCACCGCGTTGCCGATGATCTGCACCACGTTGAACAGCACGATCTCCTTGCCGCCGAAGCCGCCCGCCTTGACCTTATACTTCGCGGAGAACAGGCCCACCGCGATGGCGAAGACAGCCTCCGGGAACACCCAGCTCCACCAGATGCTGCCATAGAACAGCGCATCGCCCAGCGCATGTCCGATCAGGCCGATGGCCGCGCCCACGACAGGGCCGTAGATGGCGGAAAAGAACGTCAGCACCGCCACACGGGACTGCAGAGCGGTATTGGGCACGATCAGGAAAGGAACCTGCGCATTGGTCAGCACGATGAAAAGCGCAGTGCCGATACCGATCGCCACAACCTGCTTGATACCGAATTTCTGATTCATGAGATCATCCTCCTCATATGATTGATTTACCGCTGTCCCTTCACAGGAGAGCCATTCTCCCGCCGGAAACAGTTTATCCGTACTTACTATACCGAATTTTGCATATTTTTGCAATCCCATACGGCAAAAAAATTGCCCGTTTCCGACATTTCGCCGGAAACGGGCAGATAAACAGCCTTTTTTACATAAATATACTTTTTCACCGAACCGTCCGCCGCATCCCGCGGGAACGGATCTTCTTACTTCGCGGGGATGACCGCGCCGTTGTAATGATCCTCGATGAACTTCTTGATCTCATCGGACTTGAGCACTTCCACCATCTTCGCGATCGCCGGGTTGTCCTTGTTCTCCTCGGTCACGGTGATGATGTTGGCGTACTCGGAGTCCTCGCCCTCGCGCATCAGATATGCGGTGGTGTCCAGACCGGCCTCCAGGGCTCTGTTGACATTGACGAAATAGGCGTCAAAGTCGTCGCCCATGGGGATGATGTTGGCCTGATCCATCTCCACGATCTCGATGGGCTTCACATATTCGGTCACCATCTGCGCGCTGGCGTTGAGAGAAGTCATTTCGTCGGACAGCTTGATGAAGCCGTTCTCCTCCAGGACCTTCAGCGCACGGTATTCGTTGGACGCATCGTTGGGAACCGCGATGACCGCGTTCTCCGGAAGGTCGTCCACGCTGTCCACCTTGTTGGAGAAGCAGGCGTAGGGCTCGATATGAACGGTGCCCGCACTGTAGAGGGTCACGCCCATCTCTTCCTCAATGCTCTCCATGGCCGGTACGTGCATGAAGTACGCGAAATCCACTTCGCCGTCCACCAGCATTTCGTTCCAGCTGGCATCCCAGGTAGTGGAAACGATGTCGATCTCAATGCCTTCCGCCGCCAGCAGATCCTTCGCCGCGTTCAGGATCTCGCTGTGAGGAGTCAGGTCGCAGACCGTCTTGAGCACAACGGTCTCAGCGGGAGCCTCTTCTGTGGTCTCTTCCGCAGCTGTGGTCTCTTCCGCCGCCGTTTCCTCCGGCGCAGCGGTCTCTTCTGCGGCCGTCTCAGGGGCAGCGGTCTCTTCCGCTGCTGCCGTCTCCGCAGGCGTCGTTTCCTGCGCGGGAGCCTGGCTGTTTCCGCAGCCGGTCAGCATGGCCGCCAGCATGGCCGCGGCCGTCAACATTGCTACTGCTTTCTTTTTCATAATATTCACTCCTTTTTTTGCGGGACTCTGTATGAGTCCGCGACATTTTGTATACATTAAATCCGCCGGAAGACCGGTCAGATCAAATGCCGTTTTTTCAGGATCATCTTGGAGCAGGCGTCTCCGCAGAACTGCACCAGCTGCACGATGATGATCAGGACGATGATGGTGGCGAACAGCAGATCATGCTGGTAACGGGTATAGCCGAACGTCACCGCTATGTAGCCGATCCCGCCCGCACCGAAGCTCCCGGCCAGCGCCGTCATGGAAATGACGATGACCACCGCGTTGGTGAAGGAACGGATCAGGGAAGGCAGCGTCTCCGGCAGCATGACCCGGAACAGGATGCGGCCGTTCCCGCTTCCCATGGCCTTGGCCGCCTCGATCTTGCCCTTATCGATCTCCAGAAGACTGCTCTCCACCAGCCTGGCGAACAGCGGGACGCAGCTGGCGATCAGGGAAATGATACAGGCGTTGGACCCGTAGGACTGGCCCAGCAAAAGCCTCGCCACCGGCAACATGACGATGATGATGATCACCTGCGGCAGGGAACGGAAGCAGTTGATGATGGCTCCCAATACCGTATGCAGGGGCACGCAGGGAAAAAGCCCCTCCCGCCCGGTCAGCACCACCACCAGACCGAGGATCACGCCGAACAGCAGGACAAAAACAGAGGAGATCACCACCATGTACATGGTCTCGCCCAGCGCGGGGATCACCTGATCCCAGACCTCTTTTGAAAAACTGTGCATCAGCACTTCCCAAAACGAATATTTATAAAGGCTCATGCTTTTTCCTCTCTGTACAGCGTTCCCACGCGGCCGGCCGCGCGTTCCTCATGCCGCGGGACGCCGGATCCGTTTCCTGACAGCCGCGGCTCTCAGCTTTCCCAGCTGCTGGAACGCAGCTTGTTGTATACGCTGATGAAATTCTTCGCGGTCTCGCACTGCGGGTTTTCAAAGACCTCCCGGACGCTCCCCTTTTCCAGCAGCTCTCCGTTCTCCATCACCGCCACCCGGTCGCAGGTGTATTTTATGACTTCCAACTCGTGGGTGATCAGGATGATGGTCAGCCCCAGCTTTTTGTTGATCTCCCGGATCAGATCCAGAACGGAGATCGTGGTCTGAGGGTCCAGCGCGCTGGTGGCCTCATCGCTGAGCAGCACGTCGGGCTCATTGGCCAGCGCCCTGGCGATGCCGACCCGCTGCTTCTGACCGCCGGAAAGCTGTCCGGGATATGCGTCCCTCTTGTCCGTCAGCCCCACCAGCTCCAAAAGCTCGTCGATCCGCCTCTGGATATCCTCTTTCTTCCATTTCTTGACCTTCAGGGGATAGGCGATATTCTCAGACACCGTCATGGAATCGAACAGGTTGAACTGCTGAAAGATCATGCCGATCTTGCTGCGCTGCAGATCCAGCTGCCTTTTGTTCAGGGAAGTGACGAGCTTGTCGCCGATCCGGACCGTTCCGCCATCAGGCTCCTCCAGACGGTTGATGCAGCGGACCAGCGTGGATTTGCCCGCGCCCGAAAAGCCCACAATGCCGTAGATCTCGCCCTTCTTCACTTCCAGATCGATGCCCTTGAGCACCTGCACCGATTCCTTCTTATTATGAAAGGTTTTGCAGAGATTCTTTATCTCAATGAAATACTCTTCCATCTTTGCCCCCGTTTCAACGCGCGGACGGCGCACAGACAAACAGCGTTCCCCAAACAAACACATAGTAAGTTTGCCGTCTCCATTTGTCAAGTATTTTTTATAATGCAATTTCCTGCGCCAGCGCGAAGGAATAGATGATCCGTTCCTTCACCGGTCTGCCGGTCAGACGTTCCAGCGCCTGGGCATAATAGTCCAGCTGCACCCGGTAGCGGCGCACCAGATCCGCCGCCTCCGACACGGCGTCCGTTTTGTAATCCGCCACCACCAGCGCCCCGTCCTCTTCGAAATAGACGTCGATGATCCCCTGGATCAGCACGGTCTCCTCTTCCGGCAGCCCCGGCTTCAGCCGGTCCGCCGGGATCCCCAGCACGAAGGGCTGTTCCCGGAACAGCGCCCCTTTTGCCAGCGCGGCCCGCATGCGCTCCGCCAGGCCGGATTCCAGAAACCGCTGCATCTTTCGGGGATCGATGGCCTTTGCGTACTCCTCGGACAGCTCCCCGCTCTCCCGCTTCGCGCGGATGACCTCCCGGATCCGGTCCGGCGTCCAGCCGCCTTCTTTCTTTGCTTCGAAAGGGAACAGCTCCAGGAGCCGGTGATAAGCGCTTCCGCGCATCGCTCCGCCGATGCCCTCCGTCCGCTCCTCGATGAAACGGGGCACATAGGGGATCACTGTCTCCTCCTTAAACAGCTCCTCGCCGCCCTCCGCCAGCTCCTTCATGCCCGCCTTTTTCAGTTCGGAGACCGTCGTCTTCACGAACAGCTCCGCCAGATCCCCGTGGGCATAAGGGACCGCGAACCGCTGCTCCAGCTTCCTGCAGCGGGCGGTGTCCAGATATTCCTCCGGACGGGATCGCAGAAGTCGGTTCTGCAGCGTCCTGCCGCCGGCGGACCGGACGATCTCTTTTCGCACCAGATCCGCCTGTGTCAGACAGCGCACCGGATACCCGGCGGCCTGCCACGGTCCCAGGAGCATATCCAGATAACAGGAGGCTTCCAGGAGCCGCACCGCGCTGCCCGCGCGCTGCACGTCCTCCGTTCCG
>CANRMT010000030.1 GCA_947631815.1 uncultured Eisenbergiella sp. | reverse complement strand
CGAATATATGGGCATTTGAAAGAAATGTGTGTAGGTTCTGCTCCTAAAAAATATGGCGTTAACTACCAAAGACGGGGTTCCGCTGAACAACATCCATTTTACCGGAAAAAGAAAAAATTACTAGACTTTCATTTCAAAATATGCTAAGCTATATCCTGAAGTAGTGAATAGGGGTTCTTTTTGATCTGCCGTTTCTTTTTATCCGAAATTGCAGATTTTTTATTTTAAGGAGCAGATATGAGTCTGGAGATCAGAAAACTCACAACAGAGGACGATCTGGACATCTACGAAATGCTTCAGGAAATCCCCGCTGATGAAAACGGATTCCTCAATTCGGCAAACGGAAAGACCTTCGGAGAATACCGGGAATGGCTGAAAGGAGCCGCCGAAAGCGCAGAGCAGGTGGGCGTAAAGGACGGATGGCTGGTCCCGCAGACCGCCTTCTGGCTCTTTGAAGACGGCAGGCCCGTGGGCTTTGGCAAGATCCGCCACTTTCTGACGGACGCTCTGCGCGAAGACGGCGGAAATGTGGGGTACGCCATCCGCCCGGACGCGAGGGGCCGGGGATTGGGAACGCGGTTTTTATCGCTTCTGATCGGCGCGGCCCGCGGGATCGGCGTCGGCAGGATCCTGCTCACCGTTCAGAATCACAATACTCCTTCCATCCGCGCCGCGCTGGCAAACGGCGGCCGGATCGAAAAGATCACGGCCGATAAACACTATATATGGATCGAGCTGCCGAAGCCCTGACCCTGCTGCCGAAATCATCTGGAATATCACCGCAAAAATAGGACGGCCAAGCTGTCCGTCAGCCTGGCCGCCCAAAAGTCTGTTCCGTCGTGTTCACTTATCTGCCCGAATGTAGCCGAAAATATCACATATCAGCCCAGAGTAAAGCTCAACAGCTCCATGCTTCCCGATCCCAGATATCTCAAAAACAGCGGGCATTTTTTGATATCGCCATCGTTCTGACCGGCAATGATCCGGCCCGGTTCAAAGGATAATTCCGTTTCCGTCCACTCGTTCCCTTCCTGTAATTGTTTTTCCGCGATCACTTCTCCGTCCAACCGATCCAGGATCTGTATTTTCCCTTTTGCAGACCTCGTTTCGATCTTCAGACAAGTCGTATCGGTCATGTCAAAATACTTGTATCCGATCTCGCAGCCGTCCGTAATATCGGAAACATAGGAATACGGCGCATTCCATTCCGTATCAGCGGTCACCTCACAGCCTGCGTTCTCCGGCGGATCATAGTCTTTTCCTGACTGTGTGACTCTGGGGCACTCGGCCAGGTTCCGGAAGCCGGACATTTTTCTTCCGACAAGATTGCAACATATATATGCCGGATATTTTCCCTGCCCCCTTAACGGGCCCTGATTCAAGCCGCAACTGGTCGATTCCACCATCTCGATCGTACCGTCCGCCTTGATCCATACAGGCTCCGCGACTCCCTGCCGGTTCCATTGAGAGCCGTTTGTCATCCGATGGTCAAAAATATACCACTGCCCCTTCACGCATACCAGACCGCCGTGATTGTTGCCGATCGGATAGGTGCAATCCAATAATCCGCGTCCCTCAAATCCGATATCGCTGGTAGAATGGATCCTGCCCTGATACACAAAATCGCGGTCCGGATACTTACTCATGGAATAGTTCAGGCCGGTCAGATCTGTCGCAGGATATACCAGATAATACCACTCGCCGATATGACGGATCGAGGCTCCTTCAAAGAAGTTCGGCTCTTCTCTCGTCCAGTTCGCGGGAAGCACGATCTTCGGTTCGCTGATGACCGTAAGCATATCCTGCGCCAGCTCCAGCACGAAGCACCCTTTTATCTCGTGGCCGTACTGTCCGTTGGAGTCCTGACCGCTTCCGGTATAAAGCCAGATCCTGCCGTCATCATCGACCAGAACGCCGGGATCAAAGGTAAACCACTCTTCCGGCCGGGATCCGTATGGGTGTCCGTCCGGCATATGAACATCTCCGAGATATTCGTATTTTCCGGCAGGGGTATCGCAAACCGCGACGGATATGATGCTGCTGTTGGCGACGAAATAATAGAGATAGAATCTCCCGTCTTTTCCCTGAACCACATCCGGCGCATAGTACGGTTCGTTTTTGGTATTCCAGGGCGTCTGATCCTTCCGAAAAATAGTTCCTTCATACCGCCAGTCTGAAAGGTCGTCGACCGGTGCCGACCAGGAAACATAATCGTTCTCACAGTATCCCGCCCCGTCAAATCTGTCATGGCTGCCGAAAATGTACAGTCTGTCGCCAAACACTTTGGGCTCGCCGTCCGGAATATATTCCCATGCAGGAAGATACGGATTATAGACCTGTTTTTTCATATACGCTCCTTCCTACTGCTCTGTCATACCTTCCGATAACCGGATAAATGACACAGAACCCATGATCTGTTTTAATACATTTGCCGCACAGGCTCTGACGTCATCGATATCCAGAGACCTGCCGCGCTCTTTCCCGAAATAGGTGATCCGTCTCGTTCCGTCTTCCAGCGTTTCTATCTCGGCCACGCCCTCCTGCACCTTCTCGTTTACCTTGGGATTCAGATCTTTCCCCGGCTTCACGGTTACGGTGATCCTGTCAGGGCCATTGGCACATAAGCGGAATGAATTCCATCTTTCCACCGTTTCCGTAACAAATCCGCCGTAAACCGGGAACTCCTGTGTGATCACATATCCGTCATCGGAAAACTCTGCCTGCTTTCCCTCCAGGGCCGCCATCAGCGTATCCGTCCGATAACCGCCCATGACGAGATCGTTTCCCGCATGATAATCTTCCGTCTTTTCACTTCTGGTTCCCCAGTCCGTCATTACCAGTCCGCGGAATCCCCATTCGCCGCGAAGGACTTCTGTGAGCAGCTCATAGTTGGAGGAAGTGTGGATGCCGTTCACCTTATTGTAGCTCGACATGACGGTATGCGGATCCGCTTCGCGCACACAGATCTCAAAGCCTTTCAGGTAAATTTCCCGCAGCGCTCTTTCCGATACGGTGCTGTTTGTGGAAAAACGGTCCGCCTCCTGGTTGTTGCACACAAAGTGCTTGATGGATACGGACGCGCCCGGAACAGACTGTACCCCCTTTGTGATCGCTACGGCCATTTTGCCGCTGATCACAGGATCTTCCGCAAAATACTCAAAATTTCTTCCGCATAAAGGATCCCGATGAATATTCATCCCCGGTCCCAGGATCACATCCTGACCGTAAAAGTCCATCTCTTTTCCGAGACTTTCTCCCATCAGAACGGCCATCTGCGGATCCCAGGTCTGTGCGATCACAATATCCGTCGGGAAACAGGTTGCCCCGAGCATCGTAAGATGCAGTCCGGCCGGTCCGTCCGTCATTCTCCATTGCGGGATCCCCAGCGTGGATACGAAGAGAGACGTCGTCGCGCCGGAGGAGATCGGCGCCTCAGCCTGCCTGATCGCTCTGTGAAGACGGTCTGCTGTCTCGTACGGCGTCTCATTTGCGGCGCCTGTGATCAGACGCAGCAGCACCTCTGGTTCCAGCGATGCCGCAAACGCATCCAGTGTGGCCGTGCCGTTCTTTACATCAAATAAAGCTGCGCTGTCGGCGGGCTCGACTCCGGCAAACCGTTTTTTATGGATCTGATCTGCTTCTCTGGTTTTGCACGCTCCGTCAATCGTCACGCAGTCCGTCCCGAACAGTACAGCATCTGGCACACGTTCGGCAAAGCACTCCGAAAGCAGACCCGCAAGCGCCGTACCCTCCGGAACTATGCTGCGCAGATCCTTTCGCTCAGGCGCCTTGAACAGCTCCATCTCATGATCCGGCGCTATCTCATTGCGTACCTGACGTAAAACGGCCTCTCCCTCTGCTCTCACCACATATGCCGCTTCGGTATGACGGCTGTCTGTCCCGATCCGGAACAGATAATCCCCCGGCTCCATGATGAAAGCCGCCCTTGTCTCATCATAGGAAGACAGGGATTCTGTCGGCAAACGGAGGATCACTGTCTCGGACTCGCCGGGCTTGAGCGTTTTTGTTTTTCCAAACGCTTTCAGCTCCTGAAACGGTTTCTTCAATTTTCCTTCCGGAGCCGTAACATATAACTGCACGGTCTCCCTGCCGGAAGCCTTCCCCGTATTGGTCACTTCAACCTCGACAGAGATCTCTTTCCAGTCAGCGATGAGCTTTTTTGCCTGTATCCGGAATGCCGTATAGCTCAAACCGTATCCAAACGGAAACAGCGGTTCAATCCCAAAGCTGTCAAAATACCGGTATCCGACATAGATATCTTCCGTGTAGTCCTCCTGAAGCGAATTGCCGTCATTGCGTCCAAAGACGCCGCTTGCCGGATTGTCTTCATATTTTCTTGCCCATGTATCGGTCAGTTTTCCGCAGGGACTGCATTTTCCAGACAGAATATCCGCCAACGCATTGCCGCACTCATTTCCGGCAAGCCCCATCAGTACGGCTCCCTTGATTCCCGGAATGGTTTCCAAAAAGGAAGCGTCCATGACGCAGGTATTGAACACGACCACCGTATTCTCAAAGTTCTGCGTTATTCTTCTGAGGTTTTCTTCCTCTCTCTGCGTCAGATAGTAGTCGCCTTTTTCCGCCTTACGGTCGTCATCCTCTCCCGCGTTCCTGCGAATGACATAGAGCGCCGTATCGGCTTCCTTCGCTCTCGCCAGATCTGCATCCGTGATCGGAATATCGTCGATCAGGATCCTTCTTCCGCTCCAGATCCGATCCATCGGCGTCAGCGTGGTATCTTCCTCATTTGCCTTCCGGCTTTCTGCGGCGAACCGTTCCAGCCACTCCTCTGACGTCAGGGAAAATCCGGCATTTTCCAGACCTTCCCTAACAGTCACCACATGAGGGGCAGAAATATAGCCGCTGCCGATCCCGCAGGATATCGTATCGACTGCACCGGCGCCGAATAGAGCGACCGTTTTCGTTTTCAGCGGAAGAACTTCTTCCGCATTCTTCAACAAAACGATCCCGTCAGCGGCTATTTTTCTCGTTACCGCAAGGTGCTCCGGATAAGGTAAGACCAGAGGCTTCTTCATGATCTCCTTCATCTGTTCCATCATATCCATAGCTATAAACCTCCCATGTCATTCCCGCAGCTCATTTTCCCCTCTCTTTTTTTAAGAAGGCATCCAGCGGACGATACGCAACCGCACAGACAAAGGAGAGCAGCATCAGCGCAGCCGGAATGAAACTGTTGAGTACACGGATGCTCATGACCGCGCTGTCCGGCTGTACCGCAAGCGCGCCGTCATAGCCGCCCATGCTCAGTATGATTCCTAATAAGAACGCACCCAAAGCCTGTCCGATCTTAACGGTAAAGTTGGTGGCGGCGGCCAGCGTCGCTTCCATTCTGGGGCGTCCGTGTCTTTCGTTGTATTCCGCCACATCCATGATGATCGGGGAACGCATATAAGACGTCGGTAAAACAGCAAGGCCGCTTAATAAAAATGCAATAGCAAGAACTACCATATTACTGCCTGCAAAGAAGACGATCACATATCCGACCACACCGATCACTGAAAAAATGCCGATCAGATCCATTGCCGTACGTTTTTTCATCATAGCCGGGAAAAATAGAATGAACAAGGTGGATACAAGGCCGATCACCGAAAGCGCAGAAAGCTTAGTGATATCGCCTACCACAATATTGAAGTAATAGGTGTTTGCGCCCATTCCGGAAATAGTCTGCGGGATCATGGATACAATGGCAAGAAGCCAGATATATCGATTGCTCTTTAATACCGCAAGAATGTCCTTTATCGTGACCTTTTCGCCTTTCGCATCCTGCTCGGGTACAAACACCTCACGGATCGTCACGAAACGAAGAAACCCAATGATCAGAAGCGGGACCGCATACATCGCAATGATCTTTCTCCAGCCTGCAGCCGTCGTTCCCAGGGCCCCGATCGCCATAGGAAGAGAGATCGATACGACCATGCTTCCAAGTGTGATAAAGACGCCGCCGATCGCCGATACTTTCGTTACCGCGATCGGATCGCCGAACGCCCTGATGATATAGGGTGTTTCTGCCGCATTCAGCATGGTGCCGAAAATAGACCAGATCAGCGTATACATGATCAGCAGCCATACGGATTTCATGCCGATACTCCACTCAACATTGGAGGCAAACAGCGCGTAAGTACAAACCCATACGCCGATCAGACACAGCTCGTACGGTCTTCCTTTCCCGAGCTTCGTTTTAGTGTTGTCAACGATATATCCTGCGACCAGGTCTGTAATGCCGTCAAAGATCTTGCTCACCATCAAAAGGGTTCCTACCAGGGCCGCGGGCATCTGCAGCATATCCGTACAGAACATGGACAGGTAGCCCATCAGGATCGTCACCGCGCCAAAGGACAGCGGTCTGGTATTCCACAATAAAGATTTCCCCAAAGATACTTTCTCGGGATTATTGGTTTTCGTTTTCTCCATTTTTGTTCTCCTCCTTTTTTTCATCTCTCTGCAACATCAAAAGAACCTTCAACCCGTTCTTTCTCCGCCGTTACGCATATTTTCAGTTTTTCACCGTTTCCGACATAGATCACGGCCTGGGTTCTTCCGTGGAAAGAGGTAAATTCGCCTGCCAGATAAGACTCCTCCGTCCGCGGATTCGCGCTTCCGAAGGCCAGCAGCTCTCCGCCCGCAACGGAAATCCGCATTTTCTGATCCGCATTGCTTTCCACGACTCCCTTTTCATCGCAGATATTGATATTGACATATAACAGCTTTCCCTTTACCGCCCGTGTTTCCGGAAGGATACGGATATGCAGCTCTCCCTCTGCCGATGTCAGTCTGCTCCGTGAGATCTCCGTTCCGTTCTCGTCATAAGCCACCGCTTCTATCTCACCGGCTTCATACACCGTTTCGAAACAGGCTTTTTTCGCTTCCAGCTTCTTTCTTTCCACGGTTTTTCCGTTGACGATCAGCTCCGCTTCCGCGCCTTCCGCATACACTTCCACCAGCGCCGGTTTTCCCTCGCAGCCTCTCCATGACCATGACGGAAAAGCGTTGGTTCCGCGCCATACCGAACGGGTCGTGGTTTCATCCGACATATTGACCGGCCTGACCGCAATCAGAGGAACGTCAGACAGTCCCCATACCGTTTTCGCATACAAAGCCTGTCCGTCCGGATTTCCCAAAAGGTCGATCACACCCGCACCGCCCAGCAGCCATGGATACGGATTGCCGAATCCCATCGTATCCGCAGCATCCGACCACGCGCCGATACCGGCTTCGCCTATGTAATCGACGGCAGTCCACATGAAATCGCCGAAAATATAGGGATACTTTTTCACCATTTCCCAGTTCTGACCGATATCCTGCGGAAATGTCTCGCTGCCGAAAAGGATACGCCCCGGATGCTTTTCCCCTTCCAGCGGGTATCGCCCGGAGGCGTAATTGTATCCGGCGATGTCCAGCAGATCCACGGCCGACGTGATGGCCGCGTCCGCCTCGTCGCTGTCTGCCGCATGATTCATTCCGATCCCGATCTGCTGGGCGAGCTGGTTGAACATTGCGCTGTCCATCTTCGGCATTTCCGTGGCATTGGATTCTCCGGCATTCATGCCGCCTTCCCCGTCGTAGAGCTGTTCGCCTTTTGCCGCGTTCGCGATGATCGTCAGATTGAACCCTGCCGTGACGGCCCGGTCCGGATCCAATTTATGTAAGCATTCGATCATTTCTTTCTCAAATGCTAGGCCTTCTGCCGATGCGGGTTCACTGACCTCATTTCCGATCGAATAAAAGATCACGCAGGGATGATTGAAATCCTTATTTACCATCGTGTGCAGATCCGCTCTGAAATTGTCCCGGAAGAAAGCGGCATAGTCGTATTTTGTTTTGTGGCGGTACCACATATCCCATGTCTCATCCATCATGTACATGCCCAATGCGTCACAGGCTTCCAGCATGGACTCTGAACACGGATTATGGGAGGACCGGATCGCATTAAAGCCCTGTTCCTTCATGATCCGAACCTTGCGCCATTCCGCTTCTCCGTATCCGCAGGCGCCCAAAAGGCCGTTATCATGATGGAGGCATCCGCCGCGAAGCAGCACATTTCTTCCGTTTACGAAGAAGCCTTCCGGCGACCATTCCAGCTTTCTGATGCCAAAGGACTCTTCCCAGACATCATCCAGCCCTTCTTCGTGTAATTCCACATGACAGGTATACAGGTTCGGCGTCTCGTCGCTCCATAATTTTGCATCCGGAATATCGATGGTCACGCGGTTTCCCCTTGCCCTTGCGATCTCCTCTGCTCCGTCCAGGATCGTGATCTCCGGCGTTCCCCTGCCCGCCGATACCGATACTTCAATCTGCGCCGGGCTGTACGAAACGGTTTTGATCTTTACGCCATGGAGCTCGATCCCGTCTTTTTCCGTCAGACAGATCCATGCCGGGCGATAGATTCCCGCTCCGCTGTACCAGCGGCTGTTCGGCTGGTTCGTATTGTCAACTTCGACCTGGATCAGATTCTGGCTCCCATACTGCAGAAACGGATCCGCGGCGATCTCCGTCGTCGTGTAACCGTTGAATACCCTTCCCGCTTCCTGGTGGTTCAGGTAAATAACGGCCGTCTGATAGATTCCCTCGAACTGGAAAATGACCTTTTTATCGCTCCATTCCTGCGGCGCTTCAAAGGTTTTTTCATACCGGTAGGCATTGCCCGAAAAATATGCCCCTCCGGAACCGCTGGGATTGTCCGGCAGACGCTCCTCTCCGAGCATTGCATCGTGCGGAAGGGTTACCTTTTTCATTTCCCCGCCGTCCGCTTTGCCAAACAGCCAGCCTTTGCAAAAATCAAGCTTCCTCACACACACTCCTCCTTTCATTTTGCTGTGTTCCTTCGTTGTGCTGTCTCTCGACTTTTCCAATGATGATAGTTATAGTTTATCGTTTCATTTATGATATTCCTATGGCAAAATCAGCCCCGATCTGCTATAATACTATCAGAAATGAGCCAAATAAATGAAGGGAGTGATCCGTGATATGCTGGGCAAAAGACCTTCCGTTTCGCCGATCAGTATGAAAACAGACAGTATGAACATTCGCGTCATGGGCCGGACATCGGCCGCTGATTCTGCCACTGATTCGGCCAGCGCCCCGGATATCATATTTGAAACCTTTCACCCGGATGATAAGGAGAAGAATTGTATTTTTACGTTTATCAATCCTGATATCTATTATTCCTTTACATTCAAAGCGGATGATTCTGATAACCCGATCAATTACCAGCAGCTGCACTACCATGACTTTTTTGAGCTGATCTATGTCATATCCGGCACCATGTATCAGCAGATCGAAACAGAGCGCCATTTGTATCCGGCCGGCAGTCTCTGTCTCTTAAACTGCTTCATCAGCCATCAGGAGGAATTTTCTACGGATTTTCGCGCGCTGTTTCTGCGCCTTTCCGTTCCTCTTGTAAAAACTCTGCTGTACGATATGAACAATTTTTATTTTGAGATCGAACATGACTATAAGAATCAATTGGCAGAACATTTTTTCGAGAACAATCTGAACCTGCCCGGACAGCCCTATTTTCTCCGAAAGGAATATATCGATTTCATCCCAACGGAAGACGATCCGACTATCAGGCAATATATGTATAATCTTTTTGACGGCCTGACAAGGCAGATGACCGATCCGACAGTTGGTTCCACATACATCGTGAAATGCATCCTCATGCAGATTTTGTGTGAATTGTCCAATTCCTCCCATTATAATGTCGCCCCGTTAAATCTCGGCACCGATGCGGAAACAGCGCTGTTTCAAGCCATACGCAGCCAGATCCAAAACCGCCGCGGGCACATTTCCAGGCAGGAACTGGAAACCGCATTGTCGTACAGCGGTTCCTACCTCAACCGTATCGTCAAAAAACATTCCGGCTACAGCCTGAAGCAATTTGCGCTTTCCATCTCCCTGAAAGAAGCAGCCGATCTGCTCCAAAGCACGGATATGCCTGTAAACGAGATCTGCGATACCCTGCATTTTTCAAATCTGACATACTTCTACAATTCTTTTCAGAAAAAATACGGAACAACGCCAAAAAAATACCGAGAGAATTATCGCAATACTCTCGGCATATAGTCGGCACAGCAATGTCAGCGGCCAGAGCGAAACGGCCGTTGCATATGGGTTTGGACTTTTAAACATTTACGTCGATCATTTACGAAAAGGGGACCGCTGCCCCCTAGGTGAACGGATCACCTGCGGAGCAGCGGCCCCCCTTCGCAAACATCTTACGCGATCTGCTTCACTTCGTAGCCCGCTTCTTCCACGGCGGCCTTCAGCGCTTCCTGCGCGGCGTTTCCTTCCACCACGGCCTGCTTCTCCTCCAGGCTGACGGTCACGCCGGTCACGCCCTCCACGGCGCCAAGCGCTTTCTCCACCGACTTCACGCAGTGCATGCACATCATTCCTTCGATCTTCACGGTTGTTTTCATAGTCTGTTCTCCTCCTTTTTCAACTGTCTGTTCCGAGCCTTTCGTCCCGGTCTGTTCCGAAACGGTCTCCGGCCGGATGCTCGCGCGGCTCACCTGAACGCCCGCCTCATCGTGCACCGGGCCTTCGCCCTTCGGACGCCGACGGATGTTCTTCTGCGCCGCCCGCGCCTCTTCCAGGGACTTCTGCGCGGCCTTGCCCGTGCCGCCCGCCGCCACCATGCCGCTCCGGCCGCCTCCGGCCTGGGACTGCCGCGCCGACGTGCTCTCATGCCTCCACTTCGGCGTGAAGAACCGCAGCCGCAGGGCGTTGGACACTACCGACACGGAAGAAAAGCTCATGGCCGCCGCGGCGATCATCGGATTGAGCAGGATCCCGAACGCGGGATAGAGCACGCCCGCCGCCACCGGGATGCCGATGGCATTGTAGAAAAACGCCCAGAACAGGTTCTGCCGGATGTTGCGCATGACGGCGCGGCTTAAGCTCACCGCGGAGGGCACATCCATCAGATCGCTCTTCATCAGCACGATGTCCGCCGATTCGATGGCCACGTCCGTACCGGCGCCGATGGCGATCCCCAGATCCGCCCGCGCCAGGGCGGGGGCGTCGTTGATGCCGTCGCCCACCATGGCCACCTTCCGGCCCATCTCCTGCAGGCTTTTCACCTGGCGCTCCTTGTCCTGCGGCAGGACCTCGGCGATGACCGTATTCAGCCCTACCTGGCGGCGGATGGTTTCCGCCGTCCTGGCGTTGTCCCCGGTGAGCATGATGACGTTCATGTTCATCTCCCGCATCAGGGCGATTGCCTCCCGGCTGGTGGGCTTGACCACATCCGCCGCCGCGATGATGCCCAGAAGCTCACCGTCTCCGGCGAAAAACAGCGGGGTCTTGCCTTCGTCCGCCAACTGCCGCTCCACTCTGGTCACGCCGTCCAGGTCGATGCCGGACGCCTTCATCAGCTTCCGGTTCCCGGCGAGACATTTTTTCCCGTCCACGGTGCCCGTTATGCCCTGGCCGGGGACCGTGCGGTATTCCTGCACCTCCAGCGGTTCCAGCTTCCATTCCGCCGCCTTCTGGATGATGGGCTCCGCCAGCGGATGGCTGGACATTTTTTCCAGGGAAGCCGCCACGCGCAGAAGCTCCCGCGCTGCGCTCTCATCCTCCCGGATCTGCTCCTTCAGGGCGGTGCTGTCCTCACGGGGCTCCCGCACGCCCTTCACCACGCTCCCGGCAGCCGCCAGCATGCCCCGGCGGGCCGGAATGATATCGGTGACTACGGGGCGTCCTTCCGTCACCGTCCCCGTCTTATCCAGCACCACCGTATCGATCTGGTGGGCGATCTCCAGCGCCTCCGCCGATTTGATCAGGATCCCGGCCGCCGCGCCGCGCCCGGTGCCCACCATGATGGCCGTGGGCGTCGCCAGCCCCAGCGCGCAGGGGCAGGAAATGACCAGCACGGAAATGCCGATCCCCAGCGCGAATTCAAAGCTCTGCCCGCACAGCAGCCAGATCGCAGCCGCCAGCAGCGCAATGCCGATGACCGTCGGCACGAAAACGCCGCTGACCCGGTCCGCCAGCTTGGCGATGGGCGCCTTGGAGGAGGTCGCCTCGTCCACCAGCGCGATGATCTGGGACAGCGTGGTATTTTCTCCCACCGCCGTCACCTCCATCCGGAAATAACCGGACTTGTTGATGGTGCCGCCCGTCACCTTATCGCCCGCCTGCTTTTCCACCGGCAGGCTCTCTCCCGTGATGGCGGACTCGTCCAGCGAGGCGTCTCCCTCCAGGATCCGTCCGTCCGTGGGCACCGCGGCGCCGTCCCGGACGATCAGCACATCGCCCGTTTCCACCTCTTCAATGGGGATCTGCACCTCTTTCCCGTCCCGCAGCGCGACGGCGGTCTTGGGCGTCAGATCCATCAGGCGCGCGATGGCCTCCGAGGTCCTGGATTTGGCCCGGGCCTCCATGAACTTGCCCAGCGTGATCAGCGTCAGGATCATGCCGGAGGACTCGAAATACAGATCCATGGAAAACCGGTGCACCAGCTCCATGTCCGAGTGCCCGAATCCCCATGCGATCTTGTAAATGGCGTATATGCCGTACGCCACCGCCGCCCCGGAACCCATGGCGATCAGGGAATCCATGTTGGGCGCCCGGTGCAGCAGATTTTTAAAGCCGTTCTTAAAATAATGCCCGCCCGCCGCCAGCACCGGGAGCAGGAGCAGAAACTGGGTGAACGCGAACACCATGGCGTTCTCCATGCCCAGCAGAAAGCCCGGCAGCGGCCATCCGGCCATATGCCCCATGGAAATGTAAAACAGGGGCACCGTAAAAATGAGCGAGACGATCAGCCGCCGCTTCATGGCGGCCATGGCCTGCTTCGCACCGTCCGCCGCGCCCGATTTGTCCCCGGCCGCCGGGCGGCCCTGCTGCCCGCCTCCGCGCAGCGACGCCCCATATCCGGTATCCTCCACTTTTTTGATGATGGCCGCCGGATACAGTCTGTTCTCATCATAGGAAACGGTCATGCTGTTTTTCAGAAGATTCACGCTGACCTGCAGGGCCCCGTCCATGCCGGACACCGCCTTCTCAATGCGCGCCGAACAGGCCGCGCAGCTCATCCCCGTAATATCGAAAACCGCCTTTTTCAGAACGATTCCTCCCGTCCGCGGCGCTTTCACCGCTTGAAAAAAAATCCATCTGATGCTATTATATCTCTGTCTTCAATAAATGGAAGAATGCACTATTTTGTAATATACTACCCAAAAAGATACTGTCAGGAGGCTTCCATGTCCACGTTTTCCATCCCCGAAAACCAGTCCGCAAAACAGACCCCCGGCGGGCCTGCCGCCGTCAAAAATGAAAACTGCCCTGTATCCGCCACCCTTCGGCTGATCGGCGGCAAATACAAGGCGCTTCTTTTGTGGCATCTGACCGGCCGCACGCTGCGGTTCGGACAGCTTTCCCGTCTCGTTCCGGAGGCGACCCCGAAAATGCTGACGCAGCAGCTTCGCGAGCTGGAGGCGGACGGCCTGATCCTGCGCACCGTCTACCCCGTCGTGCCGCCCAGGGTGGAATACAGCCTCACCGAGCTGGGGAAAAGCCTGTTCCCCATTCTGGAGGCCATGTACGCCTGGGGCAGCACGCTCATGGAGCGGGAAGGAAAAACCCCGGAATGCTCCATGTGCCGGGATAAGCTTCCGTCCGGCGTTTCTTAATACGCTTTTCCCCAGTAAACCATTTTCTTCGCGGGCCTGCCGCAGCAGACGCACACATCGGATAATTCTTCCTGCTCGAACGGCATACAGCGGCTGGTGGCGGCGAAGCGCTCCTTGATCTGATCCTCGCACTCCCGGCAGCCGCACCACATGGCCTTGACGAAACCGGGCGTTTCGGCCAGGATCCGCTCCATTTCTTCCATGTTCTTCGCCACATATGTGTGCGCGTCCCTATGCTTCCTGGCACGCTCCAGCATGTCATGCTGAATGGCGTCCAGCAGAGCGCCAACGCTCTCTTCCAGCTCCTCCAGTGCGCATTCCTGCTTTTCGCCCGTATCCCGGCGCACCAGCACACACTTTCCGGCCTCGATGTCCTTGGGGCCGATCTCCACGCGGACCGGGATGCCGCGCATCTCCGCCTCCGCGAACTTCCAGCCGGGGCTCTTGTCGGTATCGTCCACCTTCACGCGGAAGCCCGAAAGGCGGTCCTTCAGCTCGTACGCCTTGTCCAGAACGCCCTCCTTCCTCTGCTGGATGGGGACGATCACCGCCTGCACGGGCGCCACCCTGGGAGGCAGCACCAGGCCGGAATTGTCCCCGTGCACCATGATGATGGCGCCGATCAGCCGGGTCGTCATCCCCCAGGAGGTCTGGTGGACATATTTCAGCGTGTTGTCCTTATCGGTGAACTGGATCCCGAAGGCCTTCGCGAAGCCGTCGCCGAAGTTATGGCTGGTGCCGGACTGCAGCGCCTTGCCGTCGTGCATCAGCGCCTCGATGGTGTAGGTGGCCTCCGCCCCCGCGAATTTCTCCTTCTCGGTCTTGCGCCCGCGGATGACGGGGATCGCCAGCACCTCTTCGCAGAAATCCGCATACACGTTCAGCATCTGGATGGTGCGCTCCTTGGCCTCCTCAGCCGTGGCGTGGGCGGTGTGGCCCTCCTGCCAGAGAAACTCCCGGGAACGCAGGAACGGCCTGGTCTCCTTTTCCCAGCGCACCACGGAGCACCACTGGTTGTAGACCTTCGGCAGATCCCGATAGGAGTGGATATCGTTTTTATAAAAATCACAGAACAGTGTCTCGGACGTGGGCCGCACGCAGAGCCGCTCCTGCAGGGGCTGCAGGCCGCCCTGGGTTACCCAGGCCACCTCCGGCGCGAAGCCCTCCACATGATCCTTTTCCTTTTCCAACAGGCTTTCGGGAATGAACATGGGCATATACACGTTCTGCACGCCCGTCGCCTTGAACCGCTCGTCCAACTGCTTCTGAATCAGCTCCCAGATCGCGTAGCCCGCAGGCTTGATCGCCATGCAGCCCTTCACGCTCGTGTAGCCGATCAGCTCGGATTTCACCACCACGTCCGTATACCACTGGGCGAAATCCTCTTCCATCGATGTGATCTGCTCTACCAGTTTCTTATCTGCCATTTCTTCCTCCTGTGATCGGAACCCATCGTTCCTTTATTGTGATCCTCCGAAAGCGGATGTCCCGTTTCCGGAAGACGGTTTTCACTTTTTATTTCCTATTTTAAATCCAGAAAATCCTCATACAGGGCGCTGATCTCCTTCGCCTGCCCGGCCTCCGGCATTTCGCAGAAGATCCGCAGCAGCGGCTCCGTCCCGGAAAACCGGGCGATCACCCAGCCGCCGTTTTTGAAATAGACCTTGCTGCCGTCCAGATAGGACACATGATCCACCTCGTACGAAAACTGCGGAAGACGCTTCTCCTCCAGCAGAGTCCGCGACATCTCTTCCTTTCGGCTCTGGCTGAACTTGTAGTCTCTTTCCTCCGTATAAAGGGTGCCGTACTTCTCCCGGATGTCCCGAAAGATCTCCGAGATCCGTTTCCCTGTGACCGCGATCATCTCCACCAGGAGCATCGCCGCATAGACGCCGTCCTTGCCTTTGATATGGCCCTGTACGGTCAGACCGCCGGAGGACTCGCCGCCGATGATGGCGCCCGTTTCGTTCATCTTTGCGGAAATATGCTTGAAGCCCACCGGCACCTCATAGCACTTCTCGCCGAAGCTGGCGGCCACCCGGTCCAGCATATGCGTGGTGGCGATGTTGCGCACCACCGGGCCGTGCCAGCCCCGGTAACACACCAGATAATAGTACAGCAGCACGAGGATATCGTTGGGGTGCAGGAACCGCCCCGTATCGTCGATGACACCGATCCGGTCGGCGTCCCCGTCCGTCGCCAGCCCGATATCGCAGTGCTGATCCAGCACGATGTTCTGCAGGCCCCGCAGCGCCGCGGCAGACGGCGACGGGAGCTTCCCGCCGAACAGCGTGTCGTGCCGCTCATGGATGGAAAACACCTCGCATCTCGCCGTATGCAGGATCACGGTCAGGGAGGTCTCGCTGACGCCGTACATGGGATCCAGCGCCACCTTCAGGCCCGCGTTCCGGATCGCGGTCATGTCCACGGCCGCGATGATACTGTCCAGATACTCGTTCAGCGGATAGATCTCGCGGATCAGCCCCGCCTTCACGCCTTCCTCATATTCCACGGACTTCACATCGTCCGGCCCGATCTGCGCGATATAGCGCTCGATATCAGCGGTCTGCCCCTCGTCCGCGTCCCGGCCTCCGGCGGTGAACACCTTGATCCCGTTGTACAGGGCCGGATTGTGGCTGGCCGTGATCATCATGCCGTAGGGCAATCCGTGGGTCTTCACATAGTACATGATCAGCGGCGTGGGCGATGACTTGTTGACCAGCAGGCTCTCGATGCCCTCCGCCGCGAACACCTCCGCGCACCACTGCATCGCTTCCTTGGAAAGGAAACGCCGGTCGTACCCCAGCACGATCTTCTGATCCGCCACGCCCTCCGCACGCATCTTGTCGCACATGGCCTTCGCCAGCAGGCGGATATTCGCCTTTGTGAACTCGTCCCCTATGACCGCTCTCCAACCGCCCGTACCGAACCGTATCATCTGCTCCCCCTTTTCCGCCCTGGGCATTCCCACAGGCATGAGCCCCTTCTGCTTCCCTGATGGGATTATACAATCTCTTCCCGGTCCTTGGCAATATGTTATCGCTTATTTTTTGCCGTTTCCGGCTTTGCAGACGCCGTCCGGGCCGGGGACGGCGTCTGCGAAACCGGTTCCTTTCGTTTGCCGTTCTGCCATTCGAGAGGAGCGGGCAAAGCCGGGAGGCTGCGGCACGGGGAGCACGGGACCCTTGCAGACATGCATCGAAGATCCGATGACGGGCCTTTTTGGCCCATGCCGGGGAATACGGGCTGTCTGAGCGAAGCGAGTTTCCCGTATTCTCCGGCAGCTTTGGGCCGAAAAGGGGCGGCGTCGGATGATGCATGTCTGCATCGGGCCCCGTGCTCCCTGTGCTGCAGCCTCCCGGCCGTGTCCGCCCCCGCGAATGGCGGAGCGTCAGATGGAAAGAACCGGGATCATGCCGCCCGCCCCCATATTTCCCGGGCACCCTCCCGAAGGAGGACGGCGTATAGAGGCCCGAGAAGGATCCCGGAGAGCCCGAACAGCTTCACGCCCGCGTAGACGGAAAGCAGCATGACCACCGGATAAATGCCCACCCGCTCCCCGAGCAGCCGGGGCTCCAGCAGTTCCCGGCCGACTGCACAAAGGACATAGGCCGCCGCCGCACAGACCGCTCCCCAGACCCTGCCGATGAGCAGCTGCCAGAGCGCCGCGGGGATGAGCACGATCCCGGAACCGATGAAGGGCAGTGCATCCAGAAGCCCGGTCAGAACCGCCAGCAGGACCGCGTTTTTCACCCGACCGAGCAGAAGGCCCGCCGCCGCGGTCAGGGTGACGGCCAGCATCAGCAGTCCCTGTGCCCGCGCATAGCTGCCGACGGCGGAAACAGTCTTTCCGAAAAAACGCCAGGCCGTCGCGAAGACCGGATCGTCTCCGAGCGCGTCCAGCATCCGCTCATAATCCCGGCAGAGCAGAAGGGAGGAAATGAAGCCGACCCCCAGAAAGGCGGCAGCGTTCACAAAGCCCCTGCAGTACGCCCATGTCCGCTTTATGGCCTCCGGAATGCCCTGTGTGCGGAAATTCTGCACGGTCTCCTCCAGCCGTTCCCGAAACAGGCGCTCCGCCTCCGCTCCGTCCAGGCCCCAGCTCTTTTCCAGATAATCGCAGCAGCCGTGCAGGGCGGCATCCATCTTTTCCTGCGCCAGCGTCACGCCCTCTCCGAGCCGGGCCGCATGTACGCTGCCCGCGCACGCCAGACGCCAGACCAAAATACCGGCCGCGGCCGCCAGAAACAGCAGAAATCCGCCCAGCAGGATCTCCCGGCGGATATGTGTGGCCTTCTGTATTTTTTTTAACGTGGGATAACAGAGATATACGATCAGCAGAGCGGGCCAGAACGGAGCCGTCAGGGGGAGCAGATACCGGAACGCCCCGTAGAGCGCCGCCGCCCAGCCCGCGAGGCGCAGTGTCCTTCGTGCATTGCTCTCCGGCGCTCTGTCCGCACTGCCCTCCGGCGTCCTGCTCCCGTCCTTCTCCCATACTCTGCCATTTTTTCCCGAAAAAAAATCCATACTGCTCCTCTTCCTTCCGTGCTTCCGTCCGCGCAGCGCCGTTTTCCCTCATGGAGTAGTATGGATCTTTCCAGATCAGGCTATGTATTTTTTCACCGCGGGGGCCCCGTCTTTTCCCGGGCATCCCGCATCTGCCCCTCCGCCAGTCCCAGGAGCAGGAACAGGAAAGGAGCGCAGCAGATCTGCTGATAGCAGAAAAAATTGTGAGCGCCGTAGGCCAGCGCCGCCAGCGCGCCCACCAGCGACGGCAGCTCTCTCCCGTCACGGGACAGGAAGCGCCTCACGGCCGTCAGGAAGATCCCCAGATACGCCGCCGCCCCCAGCAGGCCCAGGCAGCACAGCGCGTTCAGGAATTCGTTGTGCGCGTTGGTCAGCACCTGATTCTCCCCGAAGAAATGCCGCAGGCGGGCGGCTATATCCTCCTGCGCGTAGCAGTACGCGCTGAAGCAGTCGGGACCCACGCCGGTCAGCTTCCGCCCGAAGGGAAGCCGGAGCCACTCCTCCGCGGACAGCTTCCAGATGAAGCCCCGGGAATTTCCCCAGCTGTCATCGAATATCAGATAATTGCTCTGCGCCAAAGCAGCAGTCCCGCCGCCCGTTCCCGAAGCTCCCGCCGTCCCAAGCCAGACCGTCAGCACGGCCAGACAGAGCGCCGCGGCCGCAAAGCCCGCCGACAGACGGCGCAGCAGCTTTCCGCAGGCGAGGCGGTTTCCCTCCGGATCGCGCTGTCTGTAAAGCAGGAACAGCATATAGCATACGCTGCACGCGCACAGCGCGGCCCAGGTATACCGGCTTTTCGACAGGAATTCCGACAGGCCGCCCAACTCAGCGGCCTGGCCCGCGAAAAGGAGCTGACAGATCCCCACGGCCTTGAAGCTGACCAGCATCAGAAGCAGCGTCTCCAGAAAACGCTCCATCTTGTCCCGGCAGTCGCAGGCGACCCAAAACAGCCCGAGAAAGAGCATCCCCAGGGCCGCGAACGCGCTGTCGCTGCCCTGCGTTACCGCCGCCGCAAACCCCAGCGCGCAGTGCAGACCGGCGGTCAGGCGCTGTGCCCGTCCCTTCGCCAGAAAAAAGACGGTGATGCTGATTGCCAGCGCCATGCAGACATAACCGGAATACCAGGACGCCTGGCCCACGGTGGACAGAAAGCGCGGACGGTCGACGGGCGCAACCCTCTTGTACAGGCCCATCGGATCCAGCCCGAAGCGCTGTCCCAGACCCAGCGCGAACGAGAACCCGGAGGAAAGATAATGCCCGGCCAAAAGAACAGTCCTCCAGAAACGCTTCTCCAGAACGGAAGACCTGGAAACGAGGAAATAGGCCAACACGAACAGGAGCTGCGTCAGGAGGCCCATATGCCAGCCCGCGGCGCCGCTCCAGCCCGTCTTCCGGTCGATGCCAAAAAACCAGGACAGACCGACGGCAGCCAGGTACAAGAGCATAAAAAGGTCAAGGGAACTGACCGCTGCCGGATTCCCGGAATGCTTTCGAAGCCGCACCGGCGCTCCCCGCTCGACCCATTTCAGACAGAACAGCAAAAGCGACGGCAGCAGACAGAGCAGGCTCGTCCACAGGAAAAACCGGTACTTATATTCCCCCAGATGGAAATAGCCCTCCCGCATATAGAGCGGGAAAACGGTCAGCATGAGAAAAGCCCACAGGCCGACGAGGCCCCGGGCCGCCATTCCCTTTCCGTCATGGAAGTTCCAGCTTTTTCTCCAGCTCATAACAGACCTTTTTCCCCGTCCCCGGATGGACAAATGCCAGATGCGCCGCCTGCAGCAGGATCCCGCGCACGCCGATGCGCTCCGACAGCGCGCGGCTTTCCGGCGTGCCGTACCGCTCGTCTCCCAGGATCGGCATCCCCGCATGGGCAAGCTGCAGCCGGATCTGATGATAGCGCCCCGTGTGCAGACGGATCTCCAGAAGCGCCCTGTCCTCCTTCGCCTCCAGGCAAACGGCGGTCAGCCGCGCCAGCTTCGCCCCCGGCTCTTCCCGGTCCGCCACGCGGCCCATTCCGCCCGGCTCCCGGATCAGATGATCCGTGTATTCTGCCGTCCAGCCGGGCGCAAGACCGTTCTGCGCCGCGCCCTTCGGCAGCATCACGGCCGCGCGGTATATCTTTTCCATCCGGTTCTGCGCCGACTGCGCGCTCAGGGCGGCGGCACAGCGCGGATTCTTCGCAAACACCAGAAGGCCGGACACCGGCTGATCCAGCCGATGGACCACGCCCAGATAGACGGATCCCCGCCTTCCCGGCGCCCCGCCGCTCCGGGCCAGATAGTTCTTCAGTTCGCTCTCCATGTCCGGCTCCGAGACCCGGGCGCTCTGCACCGCCAGCCCGGCCGGTTTGAAGCAGACGAGGATATCCCCGTCCTCAAACAGGATCTGTGTTCTCATAACCGCCTTTCCTGACGTACAGGCCGCACGCCTGCCCCGTGCGTCTCGCCCACCGGCTATATCTCCGCCCTGTTCCCGCTTTCTCCCATCGGCCATGGTGCGGCAGCCGTCCGTGCCGCCGTCATCCGCCGGACCAGGCTCCGCTCAGATCTTGAAGCGGTATCCCACGCCCCAGATCGTCTCGATATACTGCGGGTTGGCGGTGTCGAACTCCACCTTTTCCCGGATCTTCTTGATATGCACGGTCACGGTGGCGATGTCCCCGATGGACTCCATATCCCAGATCTCCCGGAACAGCTCTTCCTTCGTGTAGACGTGATTGGGATTCTCCGCCAGGAACGTCAGCAGATCGAATTCCTTGGTGGTAAACGCCTTTTCCTCTCCGTCCACCCACACCCGGCGCGCCGTCTTGTCGATCTTCAGGCCCCGGATCTCCACGATGTCGTTCGCCTTCTGATGACTGCTGGTCAGCCTGGCGTACCGGGCCATATGCGCCTTGACCCGCGCCACCAGCTCGCTGGGCGAAAAGGGCTTGGTCATATAGTCGTCGGCTCCCAGCCCCAGTCCCCGGATCTTGTCGATATCGTCCTTCTTGGCGCTCACCATGAGGATCGGCACATTTTTCTCCTCCCGGATCCGGCGGCACACCTCAAAACCGTCCATCCCCGGCAGCATCAGATCCAGCACCACCAGATCGAAGGGCTCCTTCAGGGCCCGCTCCAGCCCCGCATCCCCCGCGTTCTCGATCTCCACCTCAAAGCCGCTCAGCTCCAGGTAATCCTTTTCCAGATCCGCGATCGCCACTTCGTCCTCAATGATCAATATCCTGCTCATCTCTTCTGGCCTCCCTGTATTTCCGGATCACAAAATGCAGACAGGTTCCTTCCCCCTCCCTGCTGGTGGCCCAGATGTAGCCGCCGTGATCCTCTATGATCTTTTTTACGATGGAAAGTCCGATCCCGCTGCCGCCCTTCGTGGAATTGCGGGAAGCGTCGGTACGGTAAAAACGTTCGAAAATATTGGCGAGATCCTTGGGCGCAATCCCCTTGCCGTTGTCCTCGATCTCCACTCGAATGGCGTCCACCTCATCCAGAATGCGGATATCGATGACGCCCTGCTCCTTGTCCATGTATTTGATGCTGTTGCCGATGATGTTGTTGATGACCTTCTTGAGCTGCTCCGGGTCGGCGATGATGCGCGTGTCCGGATCCACCAGATTGGAAAAATTGAGGCGGATATCCTTGGATTCCAGATCCAGGCCCACGTCCTCCACACAGTCCTCAAAAAACTCCGCCACGTTGATCCGATGGAAATTGTAGGGGATGCGGTTGTTGTCGATGCTGGAATAGTAGGTCAGCTCGTTGATCAGCCGATCCATATCGTTGGCCTTGGTATAGATCGTGCGCAGATACTTCTGCTGCCGCTCCGGTGTGTCCGCCACACCGTCGATGATCCCCTCCACATAGCCCTTGATGGCGGTGATGGGCGTCTTCAGATCGTGGGTGATGTTGCTGATCAGCTCCCGGTTCTGCCGCTCATTAGCCAGCTTCTCCTCCGTGGACTCCTTCAGACGCAGACGCATGTCCTCATAATTGCGGTACAGCTCGCCGATCTCGTTGTCGTCCTGGGACTCCAGCATGTACTCGAAGTCGCCCTCCGCGATCTTCTGCATCGCCACATTGAGGCGGCTGATGGGCTGGAAAAAGCTCCTTTGGATCCACTGGATCAGCACCAGGGCCGTCAGCACCAGGATCAGCACGATGGCCAGGAACATGTCCAGCAGGAAGGAGCGCGAAAACACGCTCGTGATCCGCGTGACGATGAACACGCTGCCCGGGGCCCCGTCCGAAAAGGAAAAATCGATCTGCTTGATCAGCTTGCGCATATCGCTGAAATAATATCCGTCGTCCGCCCGGGCGCTCTCCTGCCCGTAAAGGGGAAGCCGCGCGAAGATCTTCTCCGACGCGGACGGATTGCCCGTGTAGTACATCTCGTCCCGTTTCCGGACGATGAGATAGGAGGCCCGCTCCATGGCGATCTCATTGAGCTCCTCCAGCTCGTCGCGGTCCTCCAGCTCCGCCGGGGAAGCATCCGCCTTCTCCTGCAGCAGGTTGAAAAGATCGTCGGTCCTGCGGCTGAAGGCATCGATGGAATCGGAGATCGTGGAATAATCCACCGTCTCCAGGCCGTAATTCCGGTCCGCCGTGCGCGTCATCATCAGCCCCAGCCCGGAAAACGCGATCAGCATGAGCAGCACGGGCAGCAGTATGATCGTCAGAAACGTGATGGCAAGCTTTGTCCTGAATTTCATGAGATCCCCCCGCGGCGGCGCCCTCTCCGGCCCCCGCCGTCCTGCGGCCGCTGTCCGCCGCAGATATAAAACCATCATTATTATACCATGTCCTGCCGGACATGGCGCCTCCGGCGGATCCTATGCGCCTAGCGGCGCGGTATAATGACCTTACGGTCATTATACCATAAACACACCGCGGGGAAATTAACAGGAGAAAATTTAATTCTAAAATCTTTCTAAAACTATTTGACAAAAAGCGGCTTCTGCCCTATAATCAGATTGAAAACAGGAATGATTATTGATTTTATGACATCCTGTCGACGGAGAACGGAGAAGATCAGACGCGGCGGCAGCGCCGCGGATCCATGAGGGATATGCCATGCCTGCAATCAAGTACAGCCGCCAGCGGGAAGCGGTCAAGCGGTATCTCATGACGCGCAGGGACCATCCGACAGCGGAGGCCGTCTACAGCGCGGTCCGGGATGAGTTCCCCAACATCAGTCTGGGCACTGTATACCGGAACCTCTCTCTGCTGGCGGACTTGGGAGAGATCGCACGGATCCGGGTCGGGGACGGTCTGGATCATTTTGATCCCGACACACATCCCCACGCCCACTTCGTCTGTACGGAATGCGGCGGCGTATCGGATCTGCACACGGACGTCTGTTCCGCGCTCGATGCGCTGGACGGACAGACCGTAGACGGCAGTCTGGTCACGGGACACGCCGTCCTGTTCTACGGCATCTGCGGGAAATGCCGCGGAAAGCCGGACTCCCCGTCGTGACCGGCACGGCGTCCGGCGGCGGATGCCCCAAACCCTGTACAAAACCGGACCCACCCTCCGGTTTGAATAAACTTTTTCAAAGAAAAGGAGATCAAAGCTATGAAATTCGTATGTCAGGTATGCGGTTACGTTCATGAAGGCGACACCCCTCCGGAAGCCTGCCCCATCTGCAAGGCCCCCGCGGAGAAGTTCACCGCGCAGGACGCTGAGAAGGTCTGGGCTGCCGAGCATGTTGTCGGCGTAGCGAAGGGCGCTCCCGAAGATATCATCGCCGATCTGCGGGCGAACTTCGCGGGCGAGTGCTCCGAAGTCGGCATGTACCTCGCGATGGCGAGAGTCGCTCACAGAGAGGGCTATCCCGAGATCGGCCTGTACTGGGAAAAGGCCGCCTATGAAGAGGCCGAGCACGCCGCCAAGTTCGCGGAGCTGCTGGGCGAGGTCGTGACCGACTCCACCAAGAAGAATCTGGAGATGAGAGTGGACGCTGAGAACGGCGCCACCGCGGGCAAATTCGATCTGGCCAAGAGAGCCAAGGCCCTGAATCTGGACGCGATCCATGACACCGTTCATGAGATGGCGAGAGACGAGGCCCGTCACGGCAAGGCGTTCGAGGGTCTGCTGAAGAGATATTTTGGCTGATACACAGCGCAGATTTAAAGGATTTTTAGATCAAAAAGGGAACGGATCAGAAATGATTCGTTCCCTTTTTGATCGTCCCTCTGGGATAGCCCCCTTTCCTGACTGCGATCAAGTCCTCGTTCCCTCTGCAAAATACTCATTAAATCAGCCAAACGGGTACATACCAGTTTTTTTCGTCCACAGGCAGCAGGTCGTTTGCCATACAGACCACACTTCCGGTTCCGATCTCGACTTTTAAGGACTCTAAATCTCCGAACGCTGATTCCCTGGCAACGGGTTCCAACACATGAAAGTTTTTAACGGCAGTCTTGCCCGGCGACGCCGATTTTTTAATCTCTATCGGAGAAAGCATGCCGTTCTGATAAAGCAGCAGGTCTATTTCTTTCCGGTCTTTATCCCTGTAATAGAAAATGGGCGGCTCTTTTCCTGCGTTCAGATAACTCTTATAAATCTCCGAAAAAACATAGCTCTCAAAGAACGCCCCGGACATGGCGCCTCTTTCCAGCGCTTCAGGATTCCCCCATTTTAAGAGGTACGCTGCCAGACCGGAATCCAGAAAATGGAGCAATGGCATTTTCACAACCCGTTTGAGTGCATTGTTGCGATAAGGCTGTACAAGCGCAATAACATGAGACGACACCAAAACAGAGAGCCATTTCTTCGCCGTCGGAGCGGAGATGCCTGCCGCACTCGCCAGTTCCTCATAGACAACAGGTTTTGAAGTCTGTGCGGCAGCGATCGTCATAAAATTGTAAAACTGCATTTCATCCGCAACCTGTGCCAGATCCCGAATATCCCTTTGCAGATAGGTATCCACATAGGAGCGGTAATAAGTCTCCCAATCCACATTTTCGTCCGCATAGAGCTCCGGCATGGAACCTTTGAATATCCTGCGATAGATCTCATTCAGGTCTTTTTTGCTTCTTACGGACAAACGCTTCATCAAATGCTCCGCTTCCGTTCGGAAAGGCTCGCTGGGTTCCCGGTAGATCTCCGCATCGGATAAACCCAGCAGGTTCACGATCCCAACACGTCCGGCCAAACTTTCGCTGACATTTTTCATAAGACGGAAAGCCTGCGACCCTGTGATCCAGAAGTCACCTTTTCTTTTGGAGCGGTCGACGCTCATTTTAATGTAGGGCAGCAGTTCTGTTGCATACTGGATCTCATCGATCAGTACCGGTGGGGAATATCTCTGTAAAAACAGGGCAGGATCGCGTTTTGCCAGATATCTGACGTCAGGATCATCCAGCGTAACGTATTTGCGCTCTATGCCTTCGCTTTGCTGTGTCTCTGCCATTCTTTGCAATAAGGTTGTTTTTCCAACCTGTCTGGGACCAGTTACCAGCAGCACCGGAAACATTTTGGATACCCGTGCGACCGTATCTTCCACAGCTCGTTTTATATATGCCATGACAATTTCTCCCTTCGGCTAAACAATAGTCAATTCTAGCCAAAATATTCTTCTAAACTAAATTGTGGTTTTAGTATAGCCAGAATTTTAGGGATTGTCAATGGAGTTTCTGTCCAAACCAGAAACTCTAGGGAAACACTGATTAATTCAAACATTTCTTCGTGAAATGTGGTAAAATATAGGTATCAATTGAAAGGCGGGAT
>CANRMT010000029.1 GCA_947631815.1 uncultured Eisenbergiella sp. | reverse complement strand
GGCCGGAACAGAACAACAAAGATCAACAGACGAGGAGAAGAGAAGATGAACATTCGTTTTTATCATGCGCGGATACTGACCATGGACGGCGGCTGCGCGCTGCAGGAGGGCGAGCTGTGGACGAGCGGGAACCGGATCGCCTATATCGGTCCCGGGAAGGATGCGAAGGATATAGTTTGGGACGAACAGATCGACTGTCAGGGCAATGTGCTCATGCCCGGCTTCAAGAACGCCCATACCCATTCCGGCATGACCGCCATGCGCTCCTTCGCGGACGATATGCCGCTGCAGGAGTGGCTGAACACCAAGATCTTTCCGCTGGAAGCGAAGATGACGGAGCAGGACAATTACGACCTGACGAAGCTGGCGATCCTGGAATATCTGACCACCGGCGTGACAGGGATCTTTGATATGTACCTTTCGCCGAAGGATATCGCCCGGGCCTGCGTCGAGATGGGGATGCGCTGCGTGCTGGTCAGCGGCCTGAACAAGTTCGGGCCTTCCGTGGCGGAGATGGAGAACCGCTACAACAGCCTGAACGGCATGCATCCGCTGATCACCTATATGATGGGGGTGCATGCGGAATATACCTGCGATAAGGCGCTGCTGGAGGAGGTGTCGGCGCTGATCCACAAGTACCGTGCGCCGCTGTTCGCGCATCTGTCCGAGACAAGACTGGAGACGGACGAGTGCCTGGAGCGTTACGGCATGACGCCCCCGCAGTTCTTCGATTCCCTGGGGCTGTTCGATTTCGGCGGCGGCGGCTATCACTGCGTCTATTTCACCGAAGCGGATATGGATCTGTTCGCGCGCAAAGGGCTGCACGCGGTCACCAATCCGGGTTCCAATACCAAGCTGGCCAGCGGCGTGGCGCCCATCGGCCGCTTCCTGGAGAAGGGTATCAACGTGGCCATCGGCACGGACGGCCCTTCCAGCAACAACTGTCTGGACATGTTCCGGGAGATGTTCCTGGTGACGGGGCTCGCCAAGCTGCTGCAGAAGGACGCCTCCGCCGTGGATGCGCATGAGGTGCTGAAGATGGCGACCGTGAACGGCGCCAGGGCCATGGGGCTTTCGGAGGCGGACGTGCTGGCGGAAGGGAAGCTGGCGGACCTGATCATGATCGACCTGCACCAGCCCAACATGCAGCCGCTGAACAATATCACGAAGAATATCGTCTACAGCGGCAGTAAGCAGAATGTGAAGCTGACCATGATCGATGGGAAGATCCTGTACCGCGACGGGCAGTTTTTGAACGGTGTGGACGCGGAGGCGATCTACGCGAAGGCCAATGAGATCATCGCCCGTCTGTCCGCGTAATGGGGTTTACGGGGTTGAGTGCGGCACCTTCGTTCAGTGTGTGATGTTTTGCGGGTGAAAAAAAACGTCTTTTGTCTAAAAAATAAAAAATTTGTAAAAATCCATAAAATTTTGTGAAATTTTACATAGACATTTTATGGGAAATCGATTAGAATGAAAAAGGCAGGTGAGATGCCGGGCGAAGGAGCCGGGAGAGCATCTCCCTGCCTGAAAATTTTATAAGGAGGCAGGAGATGTTAGAGAATTTTTTCCACCTGAAAGAGAACAAGACTGACGTCAGGACCGAGATCATGGCCGGTATCACCACGTTTATGACCATGGCGTATATTCTGGCCGTCAACCCGAGTATCCTTTCCGCGACGGGGATGGACGGCTCAGCGATCCTGATCGCCACCGCGCTGGCGTCCTTTGTGGGCTGTCTGGCGATGGCCCTGATGGCGAACTATCCGTTCGCGCTGGCGCCGGGCATGGGCCTGAACGCGTACTTCGCCTATACGGTGGTCCTGGGAATGGGGTATTCCTGGCAGATCGCGCTGCTGGCAGTGTTCGTGGAGGGCCTGATCTTCATCGTGCTTTCCCTGACGAACGTGCGGGAAGCCATTTTCAATTCCATTCCGGCGACCCTGAAGCTGGCGGTCAGCGGAGGCATCGGCTTATTTATCGCGTTCATCGGTCTGCAGAACGCGAAGCTGATCGTGAACAGCGATTCTACGCTGCTCACCTATCAGACCTTTAAGGGAGAGAATTTCCATTCCGTGGGAATGGGCGCGATCCTGGCGCTGCTGGGCGTGCTGATCACCGGCATCCTGCTGGTGAAGAAGGTAAAGGGCGGCATCCTGTTCGGTATCCTGATCACCTGGGTGCTGGGCATCCTGTGCGAGCTGGTGGGGCTGTATGTGCCCAATCCGGACGCGGGCATGTATTCCGTGATCCCGACCTCGTTCGTGAGCTTCGATTTCAGCGCCATCGGCCTGACCTTCGGCCAGGTGTTCAAGGCGGACTTCGGCGCGATCCGGGTGCTGGAATTCATCACCGTCATCTTCGCCTTCCTGTTCGTGGATATTTTTGATACGCTGGGCACGCTGATCGGCGTCGCCACCAAGGCGGACATGCTGGATAAGGACGGCAAGCTGCCCCGCATCAAGGGCGCGCTGATGGCCGATGCTGTCGCCACCACGGCAGGCGCTGTGCTGGGCACTTCTACCACCACCACCTATGTGGAGAGCGCTTCCGGTGTGACCGAAGGCGGACGCACGGGTCTGACGGCCATTACCACCGGCATTCTGTTCCTGCTGGCGGCGGTCTTCTCTCCGCTGTTTTTGACGATCCCGTCCTTCGCGACGGCGCCCGCCCTCATCATCGTGGGCTTTTACATGATCGCCAATGTGGTGAAGATCAACTTTGAAGATCCCTCCGAAGGCATTCCGGCATTCCTGGCCATCGCGGCGATGCCCCTTGCCTACAGCATTTCCGAAGGCATTGCCATCGGCGTGATCTCCTATACGCTGCTGAATCTGATCACCGGCAGGTCGAAGAAGATCAACTGGCTGATGTATGTGCTGACGGTGCTCTTTATTCTGAAATATGTTTTCCTGTAAACCAGGATGCAGCGTGCGCGCCGGGCGCTGTGCGGATGAAGCGGCGGAAAACGGCGCGCGCTGGATGAGTGGACAGACGCAGATCAAAACGGTATAAAACGCGCGCATGGAATGCGCGGATCGACGCGGATCAAAACGGCGGGTGTCATGGACATGACATCCGCCGTTTGCATATGTGGGGAAAGTGTAGTATAATGGCCGCATGGCCCCAGGCTCAGGGCTGTGCGGTCCCGGACTGCTGGCCGCTGCCGCATCGGATGTGGGCGTATCTTTGCAGATCCCCCATTTCCATGGGCGAGATCGGCGTCACGCTGCCGCATCGGATGTGCGCGTATCTTCGCGGCGGCGTTTCGGAGCATATTTGCGGTGAATGTTGGGGAAGCTCTGGAGAGGGGACGAAAACGGGAGGAACTGACGGATGGAATACTTGATCTTTGCGGCCGCTCTGCTTCTGGTGGGCGCATTCTTCCTTCTGAGCGGCGTCTGGAACGAAAGGCGCACGCGCAAATGGCAGGCACAGAAATTTCGGGAGAAGTTCGGAAAGCCCTCCGACCGGGAATACGAAGCGGGGGAGACGGACAGCATCCCCAGTTTTTTTCTGCGCCATCGGAACGGGTTTTTCATCGATGATATCACATGGAACGATCTGGACCTGGACCTGATCTTTCTGCGGATGAACACCGCGGTTTCCTCGGCGGGGCAGGAGTATCTGTATCATATGCTGCGCACGCCGGTCTTTGAGGAGGGGGAGCTGCAGCGCCGGGAAGCGCAGATCCGGCATTTTACGGATCATCCGGAGGAACGCGTCAGGCTGCAGATGCTTTACAGGCGGCTGGGCAGGACCGGGAAATATTCCATCTACGATTATCTGGATTTTCTGGATACGCTGGGGGAGAGGAGCAGTCTGCGATCCGTGATCCTGGATATCCTGATCCTGGCGGGTGTTTTTTTGACTGCTGTTTCTCCCCGGACGGGACTGCTGGCGCTGATCGCGCTGATCTGTCTGCAGATCTCCACTTACATGAAGGAAAAGCGGGATATAGAGCCCTACCTGATCAGCTTCAAATATGTGCTCCGGGCCGTCGGCATGGCGGAGGCGCTTCGGAAGGAAAAGGTGCCTGCCGTCGCGGAGGAACAAAAGCAGCTGGCGGAGCTTCTGCCGCGGTTTAAGGCCCTGAAGCGCGGCGCATCGCTGGGTATGCACAGTCTGGGAAGCGACGGCAGTCCGCTGGGCATCGTGCTGGATTATCTGAACCTGATTTTTCATTTCGATATCATCGGCTTCAATTTCATGCTGCATCAGGTGCGCCGTCTGGTGCCGCAGATCGATGCGCTGCTGACGGTCCTGGGCAGGATCGACGCTTTGATCGCGGCGGCCGGGTTCCGAAAGGGCCTGTCCGCCTGGTGCGAGCCCGTGTTCATCGGGCCGGAGGCGCAGACGGGGACGGATGCGGAGGCTCAGCCGGGAGCACAGACGGGGACGGATGCGGAGATGCGGCCGAAGACCCGGCTGGGGACAGATGCGGAGGTGCCGCCGGAAGTGCAGACGGGAGCGCTCCTGGAGATCCGCGGGCTGTATCATCCGCTGCTGGAGGAGCCGGTCAAGAACGACATCCTCGCGCGGCGCGGTGTGCTGCTGACGGGCTCCAATGCCTCCGGGAAATCCACTTTCCTGAAAGCGGCGGCGCTGAACGCCGTTCTGGCCCAGACCATCCATACCTGCTGCGCGTCCTTTTACCGCGCGGACTTTTTCAGGACCATGACCTCCATGGCCCTGCGGGACGATCTGGTGGGCGGAGAGAGCTATTACATCGTGGAGATCAAGTCGCTGAAGCGGATCCTGGACGCGGCGGAAACGGCGGGAGGGGCGCAGGAGACGAACGGCGGCGTGCAGGAGAGTACGCTGCAGGTCAGCCGAGCGGCGGAGACAAGGGCCGCGCAGACCAAAGATGCGGCAGATGCGAAGCCCGCGCCGCAGAACGGGGGCGTCCGGGACGGCATGCACGCGCCGGTGCTCTGCTTTGTGGACGAGGTGCTGCGGGGCACCAATACGGTGGAGCGGATCGCGGCCTCCGTGCAGATCCTGAAAAGTCTGTGCAGGCCGGGCGTGTGCTGCTTTGCCGCCACGCACGATATCGAGCTGACGGAGCTTTTGAAGACGCAGTACGACAATTATCATTTCGAAGAGGAGATTGCGGACGGCGATATCCGCTTCCCTTACCGGCTGATGCCGGGCAGGGCATCCACACGCAACGCGATCCGCCTGCTGTCCATCATGGGATATGAGGAGGACATCATCGCGCGGGCGGAGCAGATGGCCGCCCGGTTCGGGGAGACCGGCATCTGGGAATGAGGAGGACGGCAGAATGTTGGATGTGACCTTATACACGGACGGATCTGCCCGGGGAAATCCGGAGGGACCGGGGGGATACGGCGCGGTGCTGCATTTTGTGGACAGCAGAGGCGTGCTGCATGAAAAGGAGATTTCCGCCGGGTATCGGCGGACGACGAACAACCGGATGGAGCTGATGGCCGTCATCGCCGGTCTGGAAGCGCTGACGAAGCCCTGCCGGGTGGAGGTCGTTTCCGATTCCCGCTATGTGACGGACGCTTTCAATCAAAAGTGGCTGGACGGTTGGATCGCCCGCGGCTGGCGGGGCGCCTCCGGACCGGTGAAGAACGTGGATCTCTGGCAGCGCCTGCTGCGGGCGGCGGAGCCTCACAGCCTGCGTTTCACCTGGGTGAGAGGGCACGCGGGGCATCCGGAAAACGAGCGCTGCGACAAGCTGGCGACCTCCGCCGCCGACGGCCAAAATTTGTTGACGGACGAAGGCTGGGAATGCTATGATGTAAAATAGAAGGAATAAGTGTTTTCGGAGCATTTTTCGGCGGAAAATGACAGATGGGAACAGAAAGAAAGGGGCTGGCATATGTCGAATCTGATCGCGTTCCTGAACGCGTTTTTATCGTATCTGCTGGTGTTCGGAGTCAGTGCGGCGGCGATCGGCGCCGCCGTGTTTATCGGTATCCGGCTGCGCAGGAAGAAAAATGAAAAGGATGCGCGCGGATCGGAGGATGCATGGCAAGAGGAAACGGCCAAAAACTGAAGCTGCTCTACCTGCTAAAGATCCTGGTGGAGGAGACGGACGAGCAGCATGTGATGAGCACCGCCGCCATTCTGGAGCGGCTGCATTCCTGCGGCGTTTCGGCGGAGCGCAAGGCGATCTATGACGATATCGAACAGCTCTGCAATTTCGGTTACGATATCATCTGCGTCAGATCCCGCACGCAGGGCGGTTATTACCTGGCCAGCCGGGAATTTGAACTGGCGGAGCTGAAGCTCCTTGTGGATGCGGTACAGGCGTCCAGATTTATCACGCTCAAAAAATCCAGAGAGCTGATCGCCAAGCTGGAGAAGTTCGCCAGCCGGGAAGAGGCTAGACAGCTTTCCCGTCAGGTGTTCGTGGCGGGCCGGGTCAAGACGGAGCAGGAAAATATTTATTACACGGTGGACGCCGTTCACAGGGCGCTGCAGGAGCAGGTGCAGATCACGTTCCTCTATATGGAATGGGGGCTGGACGGCGCGCTGCATCCCAAAAAGGGAGGGCAGACCTATTGCGTCAGCCCGTGGGCGCTGCTCTGGAGCGATGAAAATTATTACATGATCGCCTTTGACGGAGAGGCCGGGATCATCAAGCACTACCGGGTGGACAAGATGCAGCGCATCGAGCTGAGCGCCCGGAAGCGGCTGGGGGAAGAGGCCTTCGCGGGGTTTGATCTGGCGGCCTACGCCAACCGCACCTTCGGCATGTACGGCGGACAGGTGGAGAGCGTGACGATGTGCTTCGAAAATGCGCTGGTCGGCGTGGTGATGGACCGTTTCGGAAAGGAAACGCGGATAAGGCCGGTGGATGCGGCGCATTTCCAGGTGCGCGTCACCGTGGCGGTCAGCGGTCAGTTTTTCGGCTGGCTGGCAGGTCTGGGAGACGGCGCCAGACTGGTGGCGCCGACCGACGTGGCGGAGGCGTACCGGCTTCATTTGGAGCGGATCCTGGCCGCGTATGGCGGACAGAACCGGCAGCGGGCCCTGCCGGAAGGGCGGACGCCGAAAGAAAAAGCGGACGTCTGAGGGCGGAACGCCTGAGAGCGGCGCGGTCTGAGGACAGGCGTTCGGGGACTGTGCTGCGAACAGAGGAACGGAAAAGAAAGCGCACTGCGGCGCGCTGTTTTTGAGAGAGACGGGTAAGAAAAGGACTTTGTGTGCGGGCGAGGGGCGCCTGCGGGAAGGAAGGGGCACGGATGCCGGAGCTGGAAAAGGAAAAGAACGGGGAAGAAGGATACGGAAAGCGGTTCATGCCGAAGCGTCAGGTGGTCGTCATCAAGAAAGACGGCAGCAAAGAGGATTTCAACGTGCAGAAGGTGGTGGATGCCGTCGGCAAGAGCGCGTACCGTGCGCTGACCCGTTTTACGGACGCGGAGAACAGCCAGATCTGCCAGCACGTGGTGGACAAGGTGGATGAAATGGGGCTGACGGAGGTGCCCATTTCCCTGATGCACAACATCGTGGAGAGCGCGCTGGAGCAGGTGAAGCCCATCGTCGCCAAGAGCTATCGGGATTACCGCAACTATAAACAGGATTTCGTGCGGATGCTGGACGACGTCTACAAGAAGAGTCAGTCCATCATGTACATCGGGGACAAAGAGAATTCCAATACGGATTCCGCGCTGGTGTCCACCAAGCGCAGCCTGATCTTCAACCAGCTGAACAAGGAGCTGTATCAGAAGTTTTTCATGACGACGGAGGAGATCCAGGCCTGCCGGGACGGCTATATCTATGTGCACGACATGTCTGCCAGGCGGGATACGATGAACTGCTGTCTGTTCGATGTGGCGCACGTGCTGCAGGGCGGCTTTGAGATGGGCAACATCTGGTACAACGAGCCCAAGACCCTGGACGTGGCCTTCGACGTCATCGGGGACATCGTGCTCAGCGCGGCCAGCCAGCAGTACGGCGGCTTCACGGTGCCCAGCGTGGACCTGATCCTGGAGCCCTATGCCGTCAAATCCTACGATCGGAATGTGAAAAAATATGTGGGCCTTGGCATTGCGCAGGAGAAGGCGGAGGAAGTGGCCTACCAGGACGTGGTGCGGGAGATGGAGCAGGGCTTTCAGGGCTGGGAGTACAAGTTCAATACCGTGGCCAGCAGCCGGGGCGATTATCCCTTCATCACCGTGACCGCAGGCACGGGGACCGGCCGTTTCGCAAAGCTGGCCACGATCTGCATGCTCAATGTCCGCAGGAGAGGGCAGGGGAAGAAGGAGTGCAAAAAGCCCGTGCTGTTCCCCAAGATCGTCTTTTTATATGATGAAAACCTGCACGGTCCCGGCAAGCCGCTGGAGGATGTGTTCGAGGCCGGGATTCAGTGCTCTTCCAAAACCATGTATCCGGACTGGCTTTCCCTGACGGGGAAGGGATATGTGCCCAGCATGTACAAAAAATACGGGAAGATCGTCTCTCCCATGGGCTGTCGGGCGTTTTTGTCCCCCTGGTACGAGCGGGGCGGCATGCATCCGGCGGATGAGGACGATGTGCCCGTTTTCGTGGGCCGGTTCAACATCGGCGTGGTGTCGCTGCATCTGCCCATGATCCTGGCGAAGGCACGCCATGAGAGCCGGGATTTTTATCAGGTACTGGACTATTATCTGGAGCTGATCCGCCAGCTGCACATCCGCACCTACGCGTATCTGGGCGAAATGAGGGCGTCCACCAATCCGCTGGCCTATTGCGAGGGCGGTTTCCTGGGCGGACATCTGAAGCTGACGGATAAGATCAAACCGCTGTTGAAGTCCGCCACCGCGTCCTTCGGCATCACGGCGCTGAACGAGCTGCAGATGCTTTACAACGGCAAGTCGCTGGTGGAAGATGGCCAGTTCGCGCTGGAGGTCATGGAGCACATCAATGCGAAGGTGAACGAGTTTAAGGAAGCGGACGGACGGCTGTACGCGATCTACGGGACGCCTGCGGAGAGCCTGTGCGGGCTGCAGGTGAAGCAGTTCCGGCGCAAGTACGGCATCATCGAGGGCGTGTCCGACCGGGAATATGTGAGCAATTCCTTCCACTGTCATGTGACGGAGGACATCACGCCGATCCAGAAGCAGGATCTGGAGGGGCGCTTCTGGGATCTTTGCAACGGCGGCAAGATCCAGTATGTGAAATATCCCATCGATTACAACCTGGATGCAGTGCGCACGCTGGTGCGCCGCGCCATGGACCTGGGCTATTATGAGGGGGTGAACCTTTCTTTGGCCTACTGCGACGACTGCGGCCATCAGGAGCTGGAGATGGACGTCTGTCCGGTCTGCGGCAGCAGGAACCTGACCAAGATCGACCGCATGAACGGCTATCTTTCCTATTCCAGAGTGCACGGGGACACCCGGCTCAACGACGCCAAGATGGCGGAGATCGCGGAAAGGAAATCGATGTGATGAGATACCACGATATCACGAAGGACGACATGCGCAACGGAGACGGACTGCGCGTCGTCCTTTGGACGGCGGGCTGCGGTCACTGCTGTCCGGACTGTCACAATCCCGTCACCTGGGATCCGGAGGACGGTCTGCCCTTCGATGCGGCGGCGAAGGAGGAGATCTTTGAGCAGTTGGAGAAGCCCTATATATCCGGCCTGACCTTATCCGGCGGCGATCCGCTGTATCCGGCCAGCCGTGAGGACGTGCGGCTTCTGGTGCGTGAGGTCCGGGAAAAGTATCCGGACAAGACGATCTGGCTCTATACGGGCTTCCTCTGGGAGGAGATCCGAGACCTTCCCGTCATGCGGGACGTGGACGTCTGCGTGGATGGAAAATTCGACCGGAAGACGAAGGATGCGAAGCTATTGTGGAAGGGCAGCAAAAACCAGCGGGTCATCGATGTGCAGGCTTCGCTGTGCTGCGGGGACGGGCAGGGGCCGGTCCTCTACTGCGGCGATTATGCGCCGGATTTTGACGAGATGCTGATGCGCGGGACGCGGGCAGCGTGTGAAGGGGCCTGAGCGGGCGGGACGGCAGGCGGTGTGCGGCGCGCAGCGGCCTTTTGACGGATCTGGGGGATTTAAAAGGCAGCAAAACTGCACGGTAGGTGCGCAAAGGTCTTTTGACGGGACAGACAGAAGGAGAGCGGCATGCAAAGGATAGCGAAATTTGAAAAGGTGAGCCGGGAGCAGTACGTGAAGGATTTCCTGGATACCTTTCCCGAAAAAAGCCGGGAGGAAGCGGAGGCGGTCTACGAGGCCATCCGACTTCCGCGCCGGGCCACGAAGGGAAGCGCGGGCTACGACTACTTTTCGCCCGTGGATTTTACGCTGAGTCCGGGGGAGACCGTGAAGATCCCCACCGGCATCCGTGCGCGGATGGAAGAGGGCTGGGTGCTGTGCAACTTCCCCAGAAGCGGTCAGGGCTTCAAATACCGGCTGCAGCTGAACAATACGGTGGGCATCATCGACAGCGATTATTATTTCTCCGATAACGAGGGCCATATCATGACGCGGCTCACCAACGATTCCAACGAAGGAAAGGTGCTCACGGTCCGTGCGGGGGAAGGCTTCCTGCAGGGCATCTTTTTTCCCTTCGGCATCACGGAGGACGACGCGGCGGACGGCGTCCGCAACGGCGGATTCGGCAGCACCGGCGGACGGTGAGACGGCGGAAGGGAGAAAGTGCGGCCATTCATTTTGGATGCGCTTGATGCGGCAATATGAGGAAGAAAATGGCGTATATCTGTTGGGCCCTGGCAGGCCTGTGCGTGCTGTACTGTATCGGCGTGATCCTGACGAAGGCGGCAGGGACCAGCTTCTATCTGATCTGGTTTGTCCTGGCGGCCTTTTTTGCATGCCTTGCCCTGGGACTGGAGCGGGATGTCTTTTCACATTGGCCCCGGGCTCTGCTGGTGTCGGTTCTCTGCGTGCTGGGCGCAGGGGCCGCGGTGTTCCTTTTTGTGGAAGGGCTGGTGCTGTCCGGATTTTTTGCGAAGGGAGAGGACGGACTTCCCTATATCGTCGTGCTGGGCGCGCAGATCAGGGAGAACGGTCCCAGCGTGGCGCTGTCCAAACGGCTGGATGCGGCCGCGGCCTACCTGGAGAAAAATCCGGAAACGCTCTGCGTGGTCTCCGGCGGGCAGGGACCCAACGAGCCGGTCACCGAGGCGTCCGGGATGCGGGAATATCTGCTGCAGAAAGGGATCGCGCCGGAACGGATCATTTTGGAGGATCAGTCCCGCAATACCCAGCAGAACCTGGAGTTTTCCAGACGGCTGATCCCCGCTGAGGTGAAAAAAGTAGGGATCGTCACCAGTAATTTCCATGTGTACCGGGGCACCCGGCTGGCGAAGGCGCAGGGGTTCCCGGAGGCTGTGGGCATCGCGGCGCCGTCCGGCGCCTATTTTCTCCCCAACAATATGCTGCGGGAGTTTTTCGGTGTGGTCAAGGATGCGGTATTCGGGAATATGCGGCTGGCCGGGTGAGCGAAGGTGATGGGGCCGCGGTTTTTACTTCGTATAGATAGAATATTGCGTCGGCTTTATAAAAAGATGCAACCGCATGGGATGCGGCTGCGTTTTTTTATTATAGAGGCGGCTGTGAACGCTGGACGGCACTGAAGAAACAGAGCGATTTATATGGGAAAACGGTGCCGGGAGAAAAACTGCCAGGATTGCATGAGGCAGGGGCACGGGAAGAGGAGAAGCGATCATGAAAAAGAGAACAGCGGCTGCACTGGCAGCGCTTATGCTCTGTCAGGCGTTATGGCTCGGGGGCTGTGCTGCAGAAAACAAGGCGGATATTGTAGATGAAAATGGGGAAAGTATGGCTGCCGAAACTGCGGCGGATGTGAATGGAACGGACATAGATGCCGATACCGCGTCGGAAGACGGGGAACGAACAAGCGACGCCGCCGCGTCGGTCGTCAGTCAGACAACAAAAGACGGCCAGTCATCTGCCGGAAAAAATCAGTCGGATGAAGGAACAGAAAACGGTGGGACATCAGCGGCCGAAGAAGAAGCGTCCGGCAGCCAGGCGGAGGATCCCGACCCCGTGGCTTATACCGGCGTGGCGATACCCGCCAGATTTCAGGACGGCGTCAACGGCTTCGCCCTGCGGTTCACCAGGCAAATGCTGGAGGAGAAAGGCACAGCGGAAAATCTGATCGTCTCGCCCTTCTCGGTGTGGCTGCCGCTGACAGCGCTGGCGAACGCATCGGACGAAGAAGCGATGGAGGAACTGCTCTCGGCGCTGGGACTGTCCGGTACGGATATGGCAGTGCAGAATGGGCTGACGGAGCAGATGATCCGTTCCCTGCAGCAGGAGGAACGGCGGGAATGGATGCGGCAGTACGGAGAGGAAATGGACAGCCCGCTGAAGATCGCCAACGCGGTGTTCGTGGATAAGGATAGGAAGCTGCAGAAGGAGTTCAAATCGGTCTTCACGGACGTCTATCAGGGACGGATCTTCCGCGTAGATTTTACCGACGACGGCACAGTGGAGCAGGTCAATGCCTGGGCCAGCGAGCAGACGGACGGGGAGATACAGGACCTGATCTCTCATTTCGATCCGGAAACCGTGGCGGCCCTTGCCAATGCGGTCTATTTTTCCGACGGCTGGTCTGATGAATTTTCGGAGGAACTGACAAAAGACGATTGCTTCCGCGGGGCGGACGGGGAGGAGACGGTTCCCTTCATGAACGGGAAATTTGACAGTATTCAGTATTATGCGGGGGACGGCTTTGAGATGGTGTCCCTGCCCACGCAGAACGGCGGAAGACTGATGCTTCTGCTGCCGACAGAGACGGAGAGCATGTCCGGGGGCGAAACGGCATCGGGAGACGGGACGGCAAAAAAAACGGGATCGGGGCGGTCGGCGGAGGAGGTTCTGGCCGGTCTGGACCCGTTGGAGCTGAACCGTCTGCTGGACGCGGACCGGACCGCCGTACAGCTGTCCCTGCCCCGGTTCCGGCTGGAGAGCGATACGTTTTCCGTGCTGGAGACGCTGGAGGCGATGGGCGTTCCGCTGTCGGACGACCGGAATCCCCATATCAACGGCCTGGCGCGGAACCGGTCGCTGTATCTGTCCCAGGCGGTGCAGAAGGCCATGCTGGAGGTGGACGAGAAGGGTCTGACGGCCGCGGCCGTGACTGTTCTGATGATGGCCGAAGGCGCCTTCCTGGATCCGCCGGATCCGCTGGAGCTGAAGTTTGACCGTCCCTTTGCGTTCCTGCTGACCGCGGACGGCGGCGACGCGGGCCCGGTGGTCCTTTTCTCCGGTGTGGTGAACCGGATCGAGTAACACCGCGCGCAGATGGAAAATTCCGTATCATTCTCGGGGGCCCTTCGCTGGCCTTCCCGTGCTGTCCCGCTGCCCGGAGGGCGCACATTCCATTTTCCCGGACCGTTAGAAAAGCGCTGGTCCTTGGTGAAGCAAGTCCGTTAGGACGCGGCTGAACCTAGGACCACTGCGCTTTTCTCCGAGCGCGAGCGTGTCCGGAAAAGGAATGTGCGCCCTCCGGGCAGCGGGACAGTACGGGAAGGCCAGCGAAGGCCGGAGGCGGTGCGGGGGTTTATCTGCCGGGGGCATCGGGAAAATATTCTGTTTGCATTTGTTCCGCATGGGTGGTATGATGGAAAACATACTCGAAGCGGCCGGAGTCAGGTCAGACTTTGGCCGCTTTTGTGATGGAAGAAAAAGGAAAGAAAACCCCGCGCGGCACGGACCATACCGTCTGCCGGGCAGCGGAACGGCGGAACATGAAAAAATTCATCGGGAACAGACAGTTTTATAAAATGGTCCTGCTGGTGGCCGTGCCCATCATGATCCAGAACGGCATCACCAATTTCGTGGGCCTTCTGGACAACATCATGGTGGGACAGGTGGGTACCGTGCAGATGTCCGGCGTCGCCATCGCCAACAATCTGATCTTTGTATACAATCTCTGCATCTTCGGGGCTATCTCCGGCGCAGGGATCTTCACCGCGCAGTTTTACGGACAGGGCAGTCATGAGGGCGTGCGCAATACCTTCCGGTTCAAGATCCTGATCTGCTCGCTGTTCCTCGTGCTGGCGGTCTGTATCTTCGTGTTCGGAGGGAACGGGCTGATCTCCCTTTATCTGCGGGGGGACGGCACGGCGGAGGACATCGGCGCCACATTTTTTTACGGGAGGCAGTATCTGCATATCATGCTGCTGGGCTTCGTCCCCTTTACGGCGGTGCAGGTTTATTCCGGCACGCTGCGGGAGTGCGGCGAGACCTTTGTCCCCATGCTGGCCGGTGTGGCGGCGGTATTGGTTAACTTGATTTTCAATTATATTCTGATCTTCGGGCATTTCGGCGCGCCTGCGATGGGCGTGGCGGGCGCGGCCTGGGCCACGGTGCTTTCCCGTTTCGTGGAATGCGGGATCACGGTGTGCTGGACTCATCTGCATGCGGAGAAAAATCCGTTCATCCGGCATGCCTGGCGTTCTATGAAGATCCCGGGAGCGCTGGTGCGGCAGATCATCCGAAAGGGAACACCGCTGATGATGAACGAGGCGATCTGGGCTGCCGGAATGGCGGTGCTGCTGCAGTGCTATTCCTACCGGGGGCTGGATGTGGTGGCCGGACAGAACATTTCCTCCACGGTATCCAATGTTTTCAATGTGGTATTCATGTCGCTGGGCAGCGCGGTAGCGATCATCGTGGGACAGCTTCTGGGCGCAGGCAAGATGGAGGAAGCGGTGGATCAGGACCGGAAGCTCATCTTTTTTTCCGTGGCGGTCTGTCTGGTGATGGGTTCGCTCATGGCGCTGGCGGCGCCGTTCTTCCCGCGGCTGTACAATACGACGGCGTCCGTGCGCGCGCTGGCGTCCAGTTTTATCCTGATAGAGGCACTGTTCATGCCGGTCAACTCGTTCATACATGCCTCCTATTTCACGCTGCGCTCGGGCGGGAAAACGGTGGTCACGTTCTTTTTTGACTGCATGTATGTATGGATCTGTTCCATACCGGCGGTCTTCCTGCTCAGCCATTTCACGGCTATGCCCATCGTGCCCATTTATTTCACCTGCAAAAGCCTGGATCTCATCAAATGCGGCATCGGCGCGGTGCTGCTGAAGCGGCGGGTGTGGGTGCAGAATATCGTAAGCGGATAGGGCCGCAGGGGCCGGACGAGGATGAAGCTCCTGGAACGGGCGGCGTATATAAAAAACACGGGAGGACGCAGGAAATGATCGCGAATTACCATACCCATACCTATCGGTGCCACCATGCGGGCGGCACGGAACGGGAATACGTGGAACGGGCCATCGAGGGAGGGCTGAGGATCCTCGGCTTTTCCGACCATACGCCATATCCGTATCCGAACAGGTTCACCTCCGGCATCCGGATGAGCCTGGAGGACATGGACGGCTATGTGAAGACGGTGCTGGATCTGCGGGACGAGTACCGGGAGGATATCGAGATCCATCTGGGGCTGGAGGTGGAGTATTATCCCCGCCATTTTGAAAATCTGCTGCGGTTTGCCGGGGAGTACCCGGTGGAATATTTTCTGCTGGCCCAGCACTGCATCGAGGACGAGATGGAGGGCGCATACAGCGGTGCGGGGACGGAGGATCCCGGGCTTTTGGAGCGGTATTGTGAGAATGTGATGGAGGCGCTGCGGACGGGACGCTTTACTTACGCGGCGCATCCCGATATCTTTCGTTTCCTGGGGGATCCGGCCCTCTACGACGCGCCCAACCGCCGCCTGTGCCGGTGCGCGAAGGAGCTGGGGATCCCGCTGGAGATCAATTTCCTGGGCCTGATGGGGAAAAAGCATTATCCCAGGGAGCAGTTCTGGCAGATCGCCGGGGAGGAGGGCTGCGATGTCATATTCGGCTCGGACGCCCATGATCCGGCGGATGTCTGGCAGCCGGAGACGCTGAAACAGGCGCAGGAGATGGTGCGCCGCTTTGGGCTGCGTCTGGTCGATACGGCAGAGCTGAAGGATCCTTTTCTGTGATAGGAAGAACTTTCGGAGGGCGCACGGGAGAGGCGTCCTTCTGAATTATAACCATTTTTGGCAGGGTTTCGCTCATTTTTCCCGCTTTTATTGACTTTGCAGAACGGAAAGAATATAATGTTGCAAGGGTAAAAACTGCGGCGGTGTCCGCAGAATCTGTTTTTTAGGAGCGAAGAGGGTGCGGGCCTGGCCCGTGGAGGAACTGTGCCGCAGAGCGCTGCGTGCGCGGGCCGGACAGGGAAAAGAGGTATAAACCAATGAAAAAGCTGGAAGAATATGTAAGGAGCATCCCGGATTTCCCGCAGGAGGGGGTCATTTTCCGGGACGTGACCAGCGTGCTGGAGGATGCGGATGGACTGCGTCTTGCCATCGACACGATGCAGGAGCTGGTGAAGGACCTGGAGTTCGACGTGGTCGCGGGAGCGGAGTCCAGGGGCTTTATTTTCGGTGCGCCGATCGCCTACAACTGCGGGAAGCCTTTTGTCCTGATCCGGAAAAAGGGCAAGCTCCCCCGTGAGACCGTCGCGCAGGAGTATGAACTGGAATACGGCACCGCTGTCATCGAGATGCATAAGGATTCCGTGAAGCCCGGACAGAAGGTGCTGATCGTGGACGATCTGATCGCAACCGGCGGCACCACGGAGGCCATGATCCGCCTGATCGAATCGCTGGGCGGAGAGGTGGCCGGAGTCCTGGTGCTGATCGAGCTGGAAGGGCTGAAGGGCAGAGAGAAGATTGCCGGTTACCGTCTGGACGCCGCGATCCGCTATCCCGGGAAATAAAGAAGCCGTGCCGGAGGCGGGCGTGCTGCCCGCGGTATCCGGATGTCTGAAGGAATGTGTATGGGAAGGACAGAAGAAAAGACCACACAATCGAATGCGTCGCAGCTGGTGCTGGACGACGGCCGGATCGAGGACATTCAGGAATTTACGAGCCCCGAGAAGCTGTACCAGGACCTGATCGACCGTGTGCGCAAATACCACCCTTCGGGCGATATTTCCATGATCGAAAAAGCCTATCATATCGCATATGAGGCGCACAAAACGCAGGTGCGCAAATCGGGCGAGCCCTATATCATCCATCCCCTGTGCGTGGCCATCATCCTGGCCGACCTGGAAATGGACAAGGAAACGCTGGTGGCCGGACTTCTGCACGACGTGGTGGAAGATACCATCATGACGGATGAGGAGATCACGGAGGAGTTCGGCGCGGACGTGGCGCTTCTGGTGGACGGCGTGACCAAGCTGGAGCATCTGCATCTGGCGGACAACTCGGGCAACCGGGCGGAGGTCCAGCTGGAAATGCAGGCGGAGAACCTGCGCAAGATGTTCATGGCCATGGCCAAGGATATCCGGGTCATCCTGATCAAGCTGGCCGACCGGCTGCACAATATGCGTACGCTGAAGCATATGCCGCATGACCGGCAGATCCGCATCGCCAGGGAGACCATGGATATTTACGCGCCCATCGCGGAGCGTCTCGGTATTTCCAAGATCAAGGTGGAGCTGGACGATCTTTCCCTGAAATATCTGGAGCCGGACGTCTATTACGATCTGGTGGAAAAGATCGCCATGCGCAAGAGCGAGCGCGAAAAATATATCCAGGGCATCGTCACCGAGGTGGCGGAGCACATCCGCAAGGCCGGGATCGAGGCCCATCTGGACGGCCGGGTGAAGCATTTCTTCAGCATTTACAAGAAGATGAAGAATCAGAACAAGACCATCGATCAGATCTATGATCTGTTCGCGGTTCGCATTATTGTGGACTCGGTCAAGGACTGTTATGCGGCGCTGGGCGTGATCCATGAAATGTATAAGCCCATTCCGGGGCGTTTCAAGGATTATATCGCCATGCCCAAGCCCAACATGTATCAGTCGCTCCACACCACGCTGATCGGCAGCACGGGACAGCCCTTTGAGATCCAGATCCGTACCTACGAGATGCACCGTGTGGCGGAATACGGTATCGCCGCCCACTGGAAATATAAGGAGATCTCCGACGGCAAGAAGGTCGAGGAGCAGGAGTCGGAAAAGCTGACCTGGCTGCGCCAGATCCTGGAGTGGCAGCGGGAAATGTCCGACAATAAGGAATTCATGAACACACTGAAGAGCGATCTGGATCTCTTCTCGGACAGCGTGTATTGCTTTACGCCTACCGGAGAGGTCAAGACGCTGCCGGCGGGTTCCACCACCATCGACTTCGCATACAGCGTGCACACGGCGGTGGGCAACCGGATGATCGGCGCCAGGGTCAACGGCAAGCTGGTGACCATCGACTATCAGATCCAGAACGGGGACCAGGTGGAGATCCTGACCTCTCAGAATTCCAAGGGCCCCAGCCGGGACTGGCTCTCCGTGGTCAAGAGCAGCCAGGCGCGGAACAAGATCAATCAGTGGTTCAAGAACGAGCTGAAGGAAGAAAACATCATCAAGGGCAAAGAGCTTTTGTATGCCTACTGCAAGGCCCGTTCCATCAATCTGGGCGAGATCCTGCGGCCGGAGTATCAGGCCGCCGTCCAGAAAAAATACGGTTTCATGGATTGGGATTCCCTGCTGGCCGCCGTGGGGCACGGCGCCCTGAAGGAAGGCCAGATTGCCAACCGGATGCAGGAGCTCTACGACAAGGACCATCCGAAGGAAGTCTCCAATGAAGAGGTGCTGGCCTCCATCGGGGGGAAGAACGCGGTGCAGAACCGGCAGATGCAGCCCAGAGGCAAGAGCGGCATCATCGTCAAGGGCATCCACGATGTGGCGGTGCGCTTCTCCAGATGCTGTTCCCCGGTGCCGGGAGACGAGATCGTGGGCTTCGTCACCAGAGGCAGAGGCATTTCCATACACCGGACCGACTGCGTCAACATCATCCATCTGCCGGAGATCGAACGTTCCCGGCTGATCGAAGCGGAATGGGAGAGGACCGAAAAGGGCGAAGCCGCCGGGAAATACGCCGCAGGGCTGAATATATACGCCCATGACAGGAGCGGGCTTCTGGCGGACATCACCAAGGCGCTGACGGAGCGCAATGTGGACATCATTTCGCTGAATACCCGCACCAGCAAACAGGGGCTGGCGACGATCTCCATCTCCTTCGAGATCGTCAGCCGCGACGAGCTGAACGAGATCGTGTCAAAGCTCTCCGGCATTTCGAATATCGTGGACATTGAGCGCACCACAGGCTGAGCCCGGAAGACCGAAGAAGGTTTTCGACGGTTCGGGAGAGCCCGGGGCAGGCAGGAAGACGGCATGAGGACTGTAGAAAAACGCCGGCACTTGGCGAAGCAAGTCCGTCAGGACGCGGCTGAGCCTAGTGTCCGCTGCGTTTTTCTCCGAGCGGGAGCGTGTCCGAATGCGTCCTCCTGCCTGCTCCGGGCTCTCCCGAACCGCCGGAAACGGCGGCGGGTGTCCGGAGGACGCGGTGCGGCAGGAAAGGAGATCCTATGGCGGAAGTGAAGATCGGGCGCATGACGCTGGGCGTCTGCGCGACAAACTGCTATTTTTTGTTCCGGGAAGGCAGCGCGGAGGCGGTGCTGGTGGACCCGGCGGACCGGGGCGCGGAAATTTATGAAGCGCTGAAGAACAGGGGCATGTCCGTGACGGCGATCCTCCTGACCCACGCGCATTTCGATCATATCCTGGGCGTGGAGAAGCTGAGGGAGCTGTCCGGCGCGAAGCTCTATGCGCTGGAGCCGGAAAAGGTGGTCTGCCAGGACGCCTATGTGAACCTTTCCGCGCAGAACGGCCGGAAGGTCACGGTGGCACCGGATGTGTGGCTTTCGGACGGGCAGGAGATCGAGCTGGCCGGGATCCCCATCCGCGTGATCGCCACGCCGGGGCATACCATCGGCAGCGCATGTTATTATATAGAGGGCTCGAATATCCTGGTGTCCGGCGATACGCTTTTTGAATATTCCATTGGACGGACGGATTTCCCCACCGGCAGCCTGAACCGCCTGGTGCGTTCCATCAAGGAAAAGCTGTTCGTGCTGCCGGAGGAGGTGCGGGTGTTCCCGGGACATGGGGATTCCACCACCATTGGGGCAGAAAAACAGTATAATCCCTTCTGCCAGTGACGGACGGCCCTTCCTGCCATTGGCGGGCACGGGACACCGCTTCGGTTTTGCCGGCAGTGACGGGCACGGTTCACGAAAGGACGACGGACGCAGGATGATCGCTGTCATTTTAAATGAAGAAAAGTACGCATACGATATTCATTCACTGGTGAAGGCTTTCTATCCGGAGCAGGATGTGAAGGTTTTCGTGCAGGGAGAAAAAAAGCTGGAAAGCGGCGACGGTTTGCCAGCTTTTTTCATTCGCTTTGAAAAAGAACGCATCGAGATCCGGACGCGGATACAGGGCGCGCAGGAGAGTGCGCCGGACGGCGGTGCGGGAACGATGTCAGAGGGCGCGGGGACGAGAGCGGAGGCTGTGCCGGACGGTGCAGGAGCAGGGCCGTGCGATACGCCGGACGGCGGCGCGGGAACGGTGCCGGAGGGCGCGGGGACGAGGGCGGAGGCTGTGCCGGACGGCGCAGGAGCTGGGCCGTGCGATACGCCGGACGGCGGCGCGGGGCCGCGCCCGGAGGAACGCTGTTCTCAGACGGCGCTTTCCCGTCCGGACGACCGCGTCGAGGTGAAAAACGATCTGAAGCGGCTTCTGTACGGCGTGCTGTCGGAGCTCACCGGAAAGCGGCTCCCCTGGGGTTCGCTCACCGGCATCCGGCCCACCAAGATCGCCATGCAGCTGCTGGAAGCGGGTTGGGAGGAGGAAGCCGTCACCGCATATATGCAGGAAACCTATCTGGCCTCCCGGGAAAAGGCGGCGCTTTCGGTGGACATCGCGCTGCGGGAGCGTAAGATCCTGGCCCCCATCCATTACGAACAGGGTTACAGCCTGTATATCGGTATCCCGTTTTGCCCCACCACCTGTCTGTACTGCTCTTTTACCTCCTTCCCCATCGGTGTCTGGAAGGAGCGGGTGGGGGACTATCTGGCGGCGCTGGAGAAGGAGATCGACTATGTGCAGCATGCCTGCCGCGGCCGCATCCTGGACACCGTCTATATCGGCGGCGGCACGCCCACCACGCTGGAGCCGGAGCAGATGGAGCGGCTGCTGCAGAAGCTCCGGGACTCCTTTGACTTTGCCCATGTGCAGGAGTTCACGGTGGAAGCGGGGCGGGCGGACAGCATCACCGCGGAGAAGCTGCGGGTGATGAAGCGCCACGGCGTCACCCGGATCTCCGTGAATCCGCAGACCATGAATCAGGAGACGCTGCGGTTGATCGGACGGCGTCACACGGTGGAGCAGGTGGAAGAGGCGTTCGGTCTGGCCCGCAGCGAGGGCTTTGACAATATCAACATGGATCTGATCCTGGGATTGCCGGGGGAGGGCCCGGCGGAGGTTTCCCACACCCTGGAACGGGTCAGCGTGCTGGGGCCCGACAGCCTGACCGTGCATTCCCTGGCCGTCAAGCGGGCCTCCCGTTTGAGCCAGTGGATCCAGGAAAACGGGATCTCCATGCTCAACAACACGGACGAGACCATGGAGATCGCCGCCAGGGGCGCCCGTGCAATGGGAATGGCTCCTTATTATCTCTACCGGCAGAAGAACATGTCCGGCAATTTCGAGAACGTGGGATACGCCATGCCCGGCAAAGCCGGTCTCTACAATATCCTGATCATGGAGGAAAAAGAGGACATCCTGGCGCTGGGCGCGGGCACGATCAGCAAGCGGGTATATCCGGACGGGCGGATCGAACGCTGCGAGAACGTCAAGGAAGCCATTCAGTATATCGACAGGATCGATGAAATGATCGAAAGAAAGCGCGCGCTGTTCGGTGGTTGAGCTTTTTATTTTTGAAATTCCTGTCTTATGAGTTGATTTTGCAATGCAGGTGGCATATACTATATGTGCAGTCGATAAAGAAAGGGGGTCAGTCTCATGGCAGGCACAACAAATTTCAGCGTCCGCATGGACAGCGACATTAAGAAACAGTGTGAGAGCCTTTACAATGAACTGGGGGTCAACCTTACCACCGCGATCAACGTCTTTCTGCGCCAGTCCCTCCGGGCAGGCGGGTTCCCGTTTGAGGTGCGGCTGGATCAGCCCAACAAAGAAACGATTGCCGCCATGTTAGAGGCAGAGCGGATTGCGCGTGATCCCAGCGTAAAGCACTATTCCGACGTGGAAGAAGCACTCCGGGAGCTGAAACGATGAACCGGGATATTGTCTGGACTACCAGATTCAAAAAGGACTACAAACTGGCAATGAAACGCCATCTCGATATAGAGCTGCTGGATGATATTATCCGGGCGCTGTCGCGTGGCGAGACACTGCCGGAGAAAAACAAAGACCATGAGCTGAGCGGCGATTGGGCAGGGCACAGGGAATGCCATATCCAGCCGGATTGGTTATTGGTCTACCGCATTGAGGACGATGTGCTGGTGCTGACGCTGGCCCGCACCGGGACGCACAGTGACCTGTTCGGGAAATAAAGAAGCCGCCGTATGGGAATGGACGATAACGAAAGGCGAAGAATTCAATCCGAAGCGCGCGCTGTTCGGCGGCTGAACTGCAGCCTCGTATCGGGAAGGGAGAGCTTCATGAAAAAACAGGCTTTTAATCCGTACCTGCCGTCCTGGGAATACATTCCGGACGGAGAACCTTATGTGTTTGGAGACCGGGTCTACGTCTACGGCTCCCACGACTTTTACAACGGCTATGTCTTCTGCATGGGGGACTACGTGTGCTGGTCCGCGCCGGTGGACGATCTGGGGGACTGGCGCTATGAGGGCGTCATCTATCCGAAGACTTCGGATCCCCTGAATCCCGACGGCAGGATGTGCCTCTATGCGCCCGATGTGACGGTGGGACCCGACGGCAGATATTATCTCTATTATGTCCTGGACAAGGTGTCCGTAGTATCGGTGGCGGTATGCGATACGCCCGCCGGGCGGTACGAGTTCCTGGGCTATGTCCATTATCCCGACGGCACGCTTCTGGGCGAACGGGAGGGGGACGAGCCGCAGTTCGACCCCGGCGTTCTCACCGAGGGTGGCAGGACTTATCTCTATACCGGGTTCTGCGGGCAGGGAGACCGCTCCCGCACCGGCGCGCAGGCCACCGTTCTGGGGGAGGACATGCTGACGGTCGCGGAAGCTCCCGTGATCATCGCGCCGGGCTGCATGTACGCACAGGGCACCGGCTTCGAGGGACACGCTTTCTTCGAGGCGCCGTCCATCCGGAAAATCGGGGATACTTATTATTTCATCTATTCCTCGCAGGTCATGCACGAGCTCTGCTATGCCGTATCCAAATCTCCGCGGGAGGGCTTTCAGTACGGCGGCGTCCTCGTTTCCAACGGCGATATCGGCATCTCGTCCTACAAACCCGCGCAGATGAACGTCGGCAATATCGGCAACGATCACGGCAGCATCGTGGAGATAAACGGCGAATGGTATATTTTTTATCACCGCCAGACCAACGGGACCTGGTTCTCCAGGCAGGGCTGCGCCGAAAGGATCGAGGTGCTTCCCGACGGCAGGATCCCGCAGGCCGAAATGACCTCCTGCGGGCTGAACGGCGGGCCGCTGGCCGGGAAGGGAGAATATCCCGCATATCTGGCCTGCAATCTCTTCAACAGAAACGGGGACGGCTTCGGCAATGCGAGGATCGTCCAGGACGGCCGCGACGGCGACCGGGAGATTGGCTATGTGGCCGGGATTTGCGACGGCGTCACCGTCGGCTTCAAATATTTTGACTGTAAGGACGTCCGGGATGTGGCGGTCACCGCGCGCGGCTATATGCACGGCAGGGTCGAGGTCAGGACGGCATGGGACGGCCCGGTGCTGGGTGAGATCCCGGTGGAGAGCTGGAACATCTGGCACACGTTCCGGGCCGAACAGCCCATCGCCATTCCCGACGGCGTACACGCCCTGTACTTCACATTCCGGGGCAGCGGGGCGCATCTGAAATCATTCACCCTGCTGTGATCCCGTGCAGAAGCGGAGGGGAGCCCAGCTGACGTCGTTTGCCCTGCTGTGACCCAATTCGAAAGAGGAGTGGGACTGTCTGTCCTGTTTTTCGTGATCGGGAGCGCGGGACATGCTTTGAAACGATCTGTTTATATTATAGAAGGAAACCGATGCATCGCGAGAGGAGGAAACACCATGTTGAGAATCGTGCAGACAGAAAACGGGACCGTGCGCGGCATAGAGGCCGCGGATCCGAGGATCACGGCTTTTAAAGGGATTCCCTTTGCGGCCCCGCCGGTGGGCAGGAACCGTTGGCGCGCGCCGCAGCCTGCCGAAAACTGGGAGGGCGTGCGGGACTGTTTTCGATTCGCGCCGATCTCCGTGCAGGACACGCCGGGGCTGGGAACGGACATCTACTGCCGGGAATGGCATGTCGATCCCGAGATTGCCATGGATGAGGACTGCCTGTATCTCAACGTCTGGACCCCTGCGAGATCGGCGGAGGAGAAGCTGCCGGTGTTCGTGTGGTTCTTCGGGGGCGGTTTTCAGTGGGGCTATCCCGCCGAAATGGAGTTTGACGGCGAGCGCCTGGCCCGCCGGGGGATCGTCGTCGTGACGGTCAACTACCGCCTGAACGTCTTCGGCTTTCTGGCCCATCCCGACCTTACCAGAGATCAGCCCGACGCGCCCGCGAATTTCGGTTTCCTGGACCAGCAGGCGGGCGTCCGGTGGGTGGTGCGCAACATCGCGGCTTTCGGCGGCGATCCGCACAGCATCACCATCGGCGGACAGTCGGCGGGCGGCGGCAGCGTCATGAGCCAGATGGCCAGCCCGCAGAACGTCGGGCTCTTCCAGAGAGCGTTCGTCATGAGCGGCATCATCCGCAATCCCTATGAAGCAGACGGCTTCGGGAAGCCTGTCCCGATGGAGGAGGCCGAGAAGAACGGCGCGGCCTTCCTCGAGTTCCTCGGCTGTCAGTCCATCGAAGAGGCGAGACGGGTCGATGCGAAGACCGTTCTGGCGAAGTACAACGCGTTCGGCCGCAGAATGTTCGGCGTCCTGGACGGCCGGTTCGCCGTGGGAGACGCCGTTAAGCTGTTCGCGGAAGGAAAATATGTGAATGTTCCCGTGATGGCGGGCAATACCGCGGACGAGTTCCCGAACGGGATCGCGGCGAAGTCGCCCGAAGAATATGCCGAAAAGGTCAGACAGATCTTCGGGGACCGGGCGGATGCGTTTCTGGCGCTGGAGGAGGCGCGGTTTGACGAAGGCGGTTTTTCCGCCCGCACCTCGGGGATCGAGCAGTCCGTCAAGGCGCTGTTCGCCGCGCGCAGGAAGGCCGGGAACGGGATGAACGGCTATTATTACCGCTTCGAGCCGGATATCCCCGGCTGGGACGATCCCGGCACGTTCCACTCCGTCGACCTGTGGTTCTTCTTCGAGACGCTGGCGAAGTGCTGGAGACCGTTCGTCGGCCGCCATTACGATCTGGCGCGGCAGATGGCGAACTATCTTGTGAACTTCGTAAAGACCGGGGATCCCAACGGCTGTGACGCCGACGGGACGCCGATGCCGGAATGGCAGCCCTTTGACGGTGAGACGCCCGTCGAAATGCGCTTCACGGCAGAGGGCGCCAGGCCGGAGACCGAGCGGGTTTCCCCGTTCGGCCGGATGCTCCGGGAAAAGATCATCGGGGATCTGGGGTGATCCTGCGCCTGCGGGCGGCAAACGGGCGGAGCGCGGTCTGCGGGGCGGCTGAGGGACTGCGGTGCGCGGCCTGCGAAGCGGCTGAGCGGCGGCTCGCGGACAGAAAAAACAACGAATCAGGAATGAGAAAGGCATGACAGTTTGTGCAGGCTGTCATGTCTTTTTTGTTTTTTGCGCAAAAAGGAGTGCGGAAAATGACCGCTGCGGGCTCGAAAAAAGCAAAAAATGATAAACCGATGGCAAGGATTATGTAGAAAAACCAGACAAAAGTTATGTATGATTCCTGTCTTTGGTATCAGACATTAAAAAATGGCGTTAACTCATTGAAAAATGAAAGCTGCTGCAGTAGATTTGCAG
>CANRMT010000028.1 GCA_947631815.1 uncultured Eisenbergiella sp. | reverse complement strand
AAAGCCAGGAACTATCAGCAAAAGAGGAGTCGAAAACGGCTCCTTTTTCGCTTCACAAGTGGCAAACTCGGGTTATATCAAAAGAAGGGGTATAACTCAATGATCCGCGGAAAAATCCTCCGGAATCCTGTCAAAAGATTCCTTGTGCTTCCCTTTTCCTTATGATACACTTTGAGTATCTTATACGTACAGGCCGGAGCGCGGCGGAGGATCCCGTGCAAAGGTCTCCGGCACAGGGAAATGTTTCAAGAGACGGCAGATGGGAGAAAACGGACAGATGAAAGCATTGGAAGAGCGGATCAGAAAAGACGGCATCATCCGGGAAGGAAATGTGCTGAAGGTGGACAGCTTTATCAATCACCAGATGGATATCAGGCTGTTTGAGGAGATGGCAAAGGAGTGGAAACGGCTTTTCGCGGGGAAGCCGATCAACAAAGTGCTGACTATCGAGGCCAGCGGGATCGGCATAGCGGCCATTGTTGCGCGGGAGTTTGATACGCCGGTTGTTTTTGCGAAGAAGTCCAAGAGCATCAATCTGGATGACGACAATTATACCACCAAGATCCAGTCCTTTACCCACGGACGCGTTTATGATGTGATCGTTTCCAGAAAATTTCTGGGGCCGGAGGATCATGTGCTGATCATCGACGATTTTCTGGCGAACGGCTGTGCGCTGATGGGCCTTCTGGAGCTGGTGGAGGCGGCGGGGGCCACGGTAGAGGGCATCGGCATCGCCATCGAAAAGGGATTCCAGCAGGGCGGCGCGCTGATCCGGGCGAAAGGGATCCAGCTGGAGTCGCTGGCGATCATTGAGTCCATGGATGAGAGCGGGAAGATCGTGTTCCGGGAATAAGGGCGCTGTTCAGGGAACGGGAAAAGGTGAAGATAGAAGGGATGGAAAAGGCTTCCGTCCCTTTTTTGATCGGGGAAATGTTCGGGAAACGTCCATTAATAGTAGCACTGCCCGGGAGCGGTCCGTACAAAAACCGCCTGATTTGCGAACAAACTGTCTGAATTGTAAAAGAAAGAAAACGAAGTGCAAAAGAAAGAAAATGAATAGCGAAAGAAACTGAATTGCGAAAGAAAGAAAACCTCCCGGATCGCGAAAAACCGCTTGACACCGCGTGTCTAACGGCGTTAGAATAATAAATGTCTAACAATATTAGACAAAACCATGTACAGAAAGCAGAAACGAAGAAAAGAAAGCGGGGAAGGCAGGATGGATCCGTACAGGCTGGGAGAGATGGAGGAGCGGCTGGCGCGGCTGATCTGGGGAAATGCGCCGGTGCGCACGGGGGAGCTGACGCGGCTGTGTGAAGAGGCGTTTTCATGGAAGCGGACGACGACGTATACGATGTTGAAACGGCTGTGCGACAGGGGGCTTTTCGCCAATGAGGGTGGCACGGTGGTGGTGCGCACGGCGGAGGCGGATTTCCGGGCGGCGCAGGGGCAGCGGTTTCTGGAGGAAACCTTCGGCGGTTCCCTGCCCGGTTTCCTGGCGGCCTTTTCCAGAAGGCAGAAGCTGAGGGAAAAGGATATCGCGGCGCTGAAGCGGCTGATCGATACCTATGAGGAGGAGCCGGGAGATGACTGAGGTGTTTTTGGAGGAAATGCTGGGGCACTGGTTCATCCGGGTCCTGAACATGAGCCTCACCGCCTCGCTGGCAATCCTGGCGGTGCTGGTCCTTCGGTTTTGTCTGAAAAGGCAGCCCAAGGTGTATTCCTATGCGCTGTGGGCGGTGGTGCTGTTCCGGCTGCTCTGCCCGGTGTCCCTGTCTCTGCCGGTTTCCTTCCTGGGACTTCTGCGGGATGTGCCGGTGCGGAACGGCGAACTCACCTATATCCCGGAGGAGATCGGCCTGATGCGGGAGCCGGAGGTATACCTGCCCGGCGCTGCCGTCAGCCGGGCCGTGAGCGAGTCGCTGCCGCGGGGAGAAGTGTATGCCTCCGCCAATCCGCTGCAGATCTGTCTGTTTCTGGCGGCGGCAGTGTGGTTTCTCGGTGCGGCCGTCATGCTGCTGTACGGGGCGGTTTCGTATTGCAGGCTCCTGTATCGGCTGAGGCTCGCTGCCCCGTGCGCAGAGTCCCGCGTTTATGCGCTGAAAAATCTGGAGATGCCCTTTGTTTGCGGCCTGTTTCGCCCCCGGATCTATCTGCCGGAGGATCTTGTTTGGGAGGAAAGGGAATTTGTGCTGCTGCACGAGCGGATCCATATCCGCCGGGGGGACCCGGTCACGCGCACGCTGGGATATGCGGCGCTCTGTCTGCACTGGTTCAATCCGTTGGTCTGGCTGGCCTGGCGGCTCTCCGCGCGGGACATGGAGCGCTCCTGTGACGAGGCGGTGATCGGGCGTCTGGGACAGGAAAAAAAGAAAGCATATTCCAGATCCCTTCTGGCGTTTGCGTCGGGAAGACGCCGGGCAGCGGGGATACCGCTGGCCTTTGGCGAAGGGGATACGGGCAGCCGCATCCGAAACATACTCCTCTATCGGAAACCGGCGTTTGCGGCGGCCTGCTTCGCGGCGGTACTCTGCGCCCTCCTGGCGGGCGTCCTGCTGGTCAATCCCGGAGGGGACGTGTCCGACGCCGCCGGGTCTGCCGGGGAAACGGTGTCTGATGTGTCCGGAACGGCGAATACGGAGGCCGGAGCACCCGAGACGCCTGGGACGGTGAACGCAGAGAATGCGGGAATGGGAGCCGGAGCGCCCGTGACGGCGGATTCCGGGAACGCGGAAGCAGGGCCCGGGACGTCCGGAACGGCGAGGCCAGAAGCCGCAGAGGCGGAGCCAGGGACGTCCGGAACGGCGAACACAGCCCCCGATGCGCCCGTGACAACAGACCCCGCAGCCGCGGAAGCCCCGTCAGCCGCGCAGGAGAGCGCGGCGGCCGATGAACCCACGTTCGCGCAGCTGATGGCCGGAGAGCGCGACGGCGCGATCCGGATGGCGGTCCGTTCGCTTTCCAGAAGCGCCCGGTGCTTTGACCGGTATGTGAACCCGGATTTTCTGGAAACGGAGCAGCTTGGAGATATCATGCTGGCGGAGGACTGTGTTTTTCTGGTGAATTATGAAATGGACCGGATCGATTATCAGGAGGTGGATTTCGATACCTTCGCGGATCTGATGGCGGGACAGGATGAATACCTGAACCGGGTCTGTACGCTCACATTTCGGGACGGTCTGGTGACGGAGGCCGCGCTGGAGAGCGCCCTGGAGCCCTACGGCATCACCTTTTCCCCGAAAACGGACTGGGAGTTTGAACGGTTCCGGGAGACAGGAAGAGAGACGGCCTTAAAGGAGAGCGGAAGTCATCTGGGGACATATCGGGCGGAGCTTTCCGATGCCGACGGGGAAGAGCGGATAGAGGTCCGCATGGAAAAGGATCAGACGGAGGCCGCAGTGCTGGTCTATGGGGCGAAAGGCGATCTCCTGTATGCGGAAACCGCGAATACCAGCCGGGCCGGTTGGAACAACATTTATCTGGGACGGACGGAAACAGGGGATTTTCTGCTGACCGTTCATATCGAAGACCGGGAAGGATTCGGCGTCTATACGTATGAGGTTTTTCGCCTGAGAGAAGAGGGCGGGATCGCGCAGATCGCGGGCTCCTCCTTCGAGTGGGGAGGTCTCTACCAGTACGACGGCGGCCGGTTCCGCCAGTGGGCGGACGGGCTGGAGCGGTATCTGGGCAGCAGTTTCCTGCTGCTTTCCAGCCAGGAAGCGGAATTTCGGACCGGGGAAGAGACGGAGATCGGCGCGGACCTGGAGCGGTACGGCTATGATGCGCTGCGGGTCCGGTGAGAGACGGCGGCAGGCCGGTGAGAACGGGCCCGGCGGCGGGACAAAGCTGTCATTGCGCGGCGGAGCAGAACCGCTGCAGAAGCTGGATGACCCGCTGACAACCTGAATACTCCTTAGCGACCGATAGCGCATAGTACTGTGCAGAACTGCTGCCGCAGCTGGATGACCCGCTGACAACCGAAGCCGCGACAGGATCCGTCGGCAGCCGCGGATGAACCGGGGCCCGCAGCAGGCCAGAATCGCCGGGGCCGTCCCCCGCGCCCTCAGCCGCCGTCCAGCTCCTTACAGGTCTGACGGATCAGGGTTGCGGCGATGACAAAGGTCAGCAGATCGGAAACGGGCATGGAGTACAGAACGCCGTCCAGCCCCAGGAACAGGGGCAAAAGGAGCGCGAACCCGACGCCGAACACGATCTCACGGACCATGGAGAGCAGTGTGGACGCGGCGGCCTTTCCCATGGCCTGCAGGAAGATAAAGCAGGCCTTGTTGACGCAGGCGAAAACGATCATGCACAGATATATGCGGAAGGCCCGCAGCGCGAAGGCGGTATAATACGGGCTTTCGTTCGCGGCCCCGAAGACGGCGATGAGCTGTCCGGGGAAGCATTCAACGATGAGAAAAGAGATGGCGCCGACGGCGGTCTCCGCCGCCAGCAGCCGGAAAAACAGCTCCTTCACGCGGCTTTTCAGGCCCGCGCCCATGTTGTAACCGGCGATGGGGATGCACCCGGCGGCCATGCCGACGACGACGGAGATCACGATCTGGAAAAATTTCATCACGATGCCCACCACGGCCATGGGGATCTGCGCGTACTGTTCCCGGCTGAAAACGGGATCCAGCGCGCCGTATTTGCGGATCATGTTGTTGATGGCCGCCATGGAGGCCACCAGGGAGATCTGGGACAGAAGGCTCGTGACGCCCAGCGTCAGGGTTTTGCGGATGACTGCGCCGTCCGGGCGGAAATCGCCGGGCCGCGGCCGGATCAGCTTCATGCGGAACAGGTAGAACAGCGCCAGCCCCGCCGTAACGATCTGGCCGATCACCGTAGCGACGGCCGCGCCCATCATCCCCCAGCGGAACAGGAAGATGAAGACGGGATCGAGGATGATGTTGGTCAGGGCCCCGAGCAGCGTGGAGACCATGGCGAACTTCGGGGAGCCGTCCGCCCGGATGACGGGATTCATGGCCTGGCCGAACATGTAAAAGGGAATGCCGAGTGCGATCCAGAAAAAGTATTCTCCGGAAAGGCGGAAGGTTTCGGCGTTGACCGTTCCGCCGAACATGGTGAGCAGCGGCGCGGAAAAAAGGAGATAGACCGCGCAGAGGAGCACGCCGCCGATGACGGTGAGGACGACGGAGTTCCCGACACTTTTTCTGGCGGGCCCGTATTTTTTCATGCCCAGGTTCAGACTGACGAAGGCGCAGCAGCCGTCCCCGATCATGACGGCGATCGCCAGGGCGATCACGGTCAGCGGAAAGACCACCGTATTGGCGGCATTTCCGTAGGAGCCCAGGTAGCTGGCGTTGGCGATGAAGATCTGGTCCACGATGTTGTACAGCGCGCCGACCAGGAGTGAGATGATGCAGGGAACCGCATACTGCCGCATGAGCGTTCCGATGCGTTCGTTCCCCAAAAACCGGTTTGTTTCTGTTTCCATTTTTTCTCCATTCCGGAGCGTTTACGCGACGGGGCAGGAGAGAGCCGAGGCTCCTCCCGAGAAATTCGCGAAGGCGATTTCTCATAACGTAAGGATGTCATGGAACATGTCATCCGTCGTTTGCCATCAGGGCAATTTGTGACGCTCCGGCACGAATTGCCGATTGAAAAATGAGCTATCAAGCTCATTTTTCAATCTTTTTCCTTTCTGCACAAAAACAGCGTGCGGCTCCGACGCTTGCTGGATTTACGCCGATGAGCCACACGCTTTACGGTCTCATTGTACCGGAAACGGCCGGTTTTTGTCAAAGGTGATTTTTTACAAAAAAACAGGTCAAAATAGTGTGCTTTCCGCACTTTACACCGGACGCAGATTCGTGGTACGATAATGGAAATATGACAGTTTTCCGAACAGCTCGACACGGACCGGACAGACGGTGCTTTTTTTATGGGAAAACAGCCGCAGGGACTCGGTTGCTTTTCACGGTGTTTCCGCCGCGTCGGCGGGCGCACAAGATCCCGCGGAGGCGCCGTCCGGGGCGGCAAAGAGGGGCCCGGCCGGAGCTGTGCGGAAAACGGATCGCGAGGGATGAGAGATATGAAGCTGACATGGAAAGAAAAAGGCTCCTACGGTTTGGGGGCGGTGGGCAAGGATATGGTCTATATGCTGTCCGCCAGCTACATTTTGTATTATTATCAGGACGTTCTGGGCGTCAGCGCCATCGCCATGGGCGTGATCCTGATGGCGGCGCGGGTGTTCGACGCCTTCAACGATCCGATCATGGGCATCATCGTGGCCAAGACCCGCACGAAATGGGGCAAATTCCGGCCCTGGCTGCTGATCGGGACGGTGCTGAACGCGGTCATTCTGTACTTCATGTTCGCCGCGCCGCCCGCGCTGGACGGCAGCGGGCTGGTGGCCTACGCCGCCGCCACTTATGTGCTGTGGGGCGTCACCTATACGATGATGGATATTCCCTTCTGGTCCATGATCCCGGCCTTCACCGAGGGCGGAAAGGAGCGGGAGAACCTGTCCACGCTGGCCCGTTCCTGCGCGGGCGTGGGCTCCGCGCTGGTGACCATCATTACCATGTGGTGCGTCTATGCGCTGGGGCAGGGCGATGAGAGGAGCGGCTTCGCCCGGTTCGCGCTGATCCTGGCGATGCTGTTCGTGGTCTTTATCCTGATCACCTGCGTCAGCATCCGGGAGAAATCCACGGTGAACGTGGAATCCCCTACGGTGGGGCAGATGTTCCGCTCCCTGCTGCAGAACGATCAGGCCATGACCGTGGTGGTGAGCATCGTGCTGATCAACTGCTCCCTGTACATCACCTCCAATCTGGTCATTTATTTCTTCAAATACGATTTCGGCGGGGAAGCCTGGTACAACAGCTATACGCTGTTCAACACCTTCGGCGGCGGCATCCAGATCCTTTCCATGATGCTCCTGTTCCCGCTGGTGCGCCGGTTCCTGAACGCCATTCAGGTCTTTTACCTGAGCTTCGGGCTGGCGATCCTGGGCTACGCCGTGCTGCTGGTGCTCATGCTGTTCAACGTGACCAGCATCTTCGCGCTGTTCGTGCCTGCGCTGCTCATCTTCGCGGCCTTCGGCATGCTGACCGTGCTGACCACGGTGTTTCTGGCGAACACGGTGGACTACGGACAGTGGAAGAACAACCGTCGGGATGAGAGCGTGATCTTTTCCATGCAGACATTCGTCGTGAAGCTGGCCTCCGGCGTGGCGGCGCTGATCGCTTCGGTCTGCCTGTCGGTCACGAATCTGAGCAGCGATACCTCGGAGACGTCCCAGGCGGCTCAGGCCGCGCTGTCCTCTGTGATGGGGCTGCGCCTGACCATGACGGTGCTGCCCATCTTCGGCCTGCTGTTAGCCGTCTGGTATTTCCACAGAAAATATATCCTCACCGAGGAAAAGGTGGAGGAGATCGCGGGCGCGATCCGGGAAAAGGCGTGAGGCATGCGGCAAGGGCGCACCGCGCGCGGGGAAAAGTGCGGTATGTGTGAAAGGGACGCATCGCGTGCGGCGGCCCCGCGGGAAGGGAATGCCTGAAGGGACGCATCGCGTGCGGCGGTCCCGCGGGAAGGGGACGCCTGAAGGGACCGGAGGAGACGGCAAAGGAGGTACAGAAGATGGGAACGGGAAGACAGCTGTTCCGGTATGTGTCCGATTATACGGTGTTCGATCTGGAGACGACGGGGATCAACCCGATGCAGGACGAGATCGTTGAGATCTCTGCGATAAAGGTGAGAAACGGGAAGGCGGCGGATACGTTTTCCACGCTGGTCAGGCCCGGACGGCCCATGCCGCCCGCCGCCAGCGCGGTAAACGGGATCACGGATGAAATGCTGGCCGGTGCGCCGGACATCCGGGAGGTGCTTCCGCAGTTTTTGGCGTTTGCGGGAGAGGACGTGCTGGTGGGGCACAATATCGCCGGTTTTGACCTGCAGTTCCTCAACCGGGCCGCGGCCGGGATGGGCAGAGGCCCGCTGTCAAACGATTACGCGGATACGCTGCCCATGGCGCACAGGCGCCTGCCGCAGCTGTCCCGGCACCGGCTGGTGGATCTGGCGGCCTATCTGAAGATCAGCACGGACGGCGCACACCGGGCGCTCAACGACTGTGTCATGAATCAGAAATGCTATGAGGCGCTGGGCAGGCTGCCGGAGGGCGCACCGGCGGCGGTCTGTCCGCTCTGCGGCGGGGAGCTGATCCGGCGGCAGGGAAAGCTCGGCGCGTTCTGGGGCTGCGGCAATTATCCCAGGTGCCGGTATACGCGGAACGCCTGAGCCCGGCTCCGTCGGGCCCGAATGGGCTGCCGCGGCAGCTTTTGCCCGGGCGAAACGGAGGACTCCGCACGGCGGAATGGAGCCCTTGCCGGGCGAAACGGAGGACCCTGCACGGCGCACCGGGGCCTTTGCACGGCGGGCCGCAGAATTTGGAACAGAAGAAGGTGTGAATTTGGCAGTCAATGAAAAGGCAGAGCTGTTTGAGCGGATGCCGATCCCGCGGGCGGTGGCGAAGCTGACCGTGCCGACGATCTTAAGTTCGCTGGTGATGGTGCTGTACAACCTGGCGGACACATATTTTGTGGGAATGCTGAACGATCCGGTGCAGAACGCGGCGGTAACGCTGGCTGCGCCGGTTCTTCTGGCTTTTAACGCGGTAAACAACCTGTTCGGCGTGGGTACCTCCAGCATGATGAGCAGGGCGCTGGGCAGGAAGGATCACGATACCGTGCAGGAGAGCTCGGCGTTCGGGTTTTACTGTGCGCTGTTTTGCGGCCTGCTGTTTTCCGCGGCCTGTGCGCTTTTTTTCGCGCCGCTGCTGGCGCTTCTGGGCGCGGAGCCCGCGACGGAGGCGGCCACGGGGGCCTATATGCGCTGGACGGTCCTGTGCGGGGCCGCCCCGGCGATCCTGAATGTAGTGATGGCCTACATGGTGCGTTCGGAGGGCGCTTCCTTACATGCCAGCATCGGCACTATGAGCGGCTGTATCCTGAACATGCTCCTGGACCCGGTCTTCATTTTGCCCTGGGGGCTGGGCATGGGCGCCGCGGGCGCGGGACTCGCCACGTTCCTGTCCAACTGCGCGGCCTGCGGGTATTTTTTTGTGCTCCTGTATCTCAAACGGAACACCACCTTTGTCTGCATCGATCCGAGACGGTTCTCCCTCCGCAGGCATATCGTGCTGGGGGTCTGCGGCGTGGGAGTGCCCGCGTCCATTCAGAATCTGCTGAATGTGACGGGCATGACGATCCTGAACAATTTTACCGCCGGATACGGGGCGGATGCGGTGGCCGCCATGGGCATCGCCCAGAAGATCAACATGGTCCCCATGCAGATCGCGCTGGGGTTTTCCCAGGGCATCATGCCGCTGGTGAGCTACAATTATTCCAGCGGGAACAGAAAGCGCATGAAGGATACGGTCCTGTTCGCCATGCGGCTGATGCTGCCGGTGACGCTGTTGGTCTGTGTCTGCTATTATGTGGGCGCGGGCGGCATCATCCGGGCGTTCATGGAGCATGACGGCATCATCGCCTACGGGACCAGATTCCTGCGTGCCTTTTGTCTGGAGCAGCCGCTTCTGTTTCTGGATTTCCTGGCGGTGGGCGTGTTTCAGGCGCTGGGAATGGGCAAAAATGCGCTGGTCTTCGCCATCATGCGCAAGATCGTGCTGGAGATCCCGGCGATCTTCGTGTTCAACGCGCTGTTTCCGCTGTACGGTCTGGCCTATGCGCAGCCCTTCGCGGAGCTGGTGCTGGCCGTTATCGCGCTGTTCATGCTGAAACGGATCTTTGACGGCAAAGCAGGAGAGAGGAGGATCATGTGAAGGAGATCATCGCGCGGTATGTCCGCCCTTATTTTCCCAGGATGAGCTTCGGCTTCGTCATCAAGTTCATCGGCACGGTCATGGATCTGTGCATTCCTTATATCCTGGCCCATATCATCGACGTGGTGATCCCGAAGGAGGACCGGGGGCTGGTGCTCTGGTGGGGCGCCGGGATGCTGGTCTGTTCCGTGCTGGCGGTCACGTTCAACATCATCGCCAACCGCATGGCGTCCCGCGTGGCCAGCTGGGTGACGAGAAAGCTGCGTCATGATCTGTTTGAAAAGATCATGTATCTGTCCAACCGGAACATGGACGCGTTCACCAAGCCTTCGCTGATCTCCCGCATGACCTCCGATACCTATGAGATCCAGCAGACGGTGGCAAGGATCCAGCGGCTGGGCGTGCGCGCGCCGATCCTGCTCATCGGCGGCATTTTTGTGACGTTCACGCTGGACTGGGCCATGGCGATGGTGCTGGTGGCGCTGCTGCCGCTTTTGGGCGCGCTGTCCGTGTTCGTTTCCAAAAAGGGGATCCCCATTTACGCGAAGCTGCAGGAGACCGCGGACCGCATGGTGCGGGCGGTGCGGGAGGATATCGCAGGTGTCCGCGTCATCAAGGCGCTTTCCAAGACGGAATATGAAAAAGAAAAATTCCGCCGGGTCAACGCGGAAGTGGTGGACCGGGAGAGAACGGCCGGCATGGTCATGGCGGTGATGAATCCGTCTTTGAACATTTTCCTGAACATGGGGCTGGTGTGCGTGATCCTCACCGGCGCCTACCGCGTGAACGCGGGGCTCAGCGAGGTGGGCAAGATCCTGGCGTTCACCACCTATTTCACGCTGATCCTGAACGCCATGATGTCCATTTCCAAGATGTTTTCCATGATCTCCAGATCCATCGCCTCCGGCGGGCGCATCTGGAAGGTGCTGGACGCCAGAGAGGACATGGAGATCCTGTCCCCGGAGGATGTGCTCGGAGAGGATGCGGAAGAAACCGCATCCGCGGAAAGAGGGGTGTCCGCGGAGGAAATGCTGTCCGCAGAAGGGACGGCGAAACAGTCAGAGACCGCGTCCGCGGCGGCGGGCCTGTCCGGCAGGCCTATGATCGTTTTCGACCATGTGACTTTTTCTTATTATAAGGGTCTAAAGCCCAGCGTGGAAAACTTAAGCTTCACGATCCGAAAGGGGGAGACGTTGGGCATCATCGGAGAGATCGGCTCCGGGAAATCCACCGTCATCAACCTGCTGATGCGCATGTATGACGCGGACGAGGGCCGGATCCTGGTGGATGGCCGGGATGTCCGCAGCTACCGGCCGGAGGAGCTGAAGGCGAAATTCGGCGTGGTGTTTCAGAACGACATGATCTTCGAGGACACCATTGCGGAAAATGTGTCGCTGGGAAGGGATCTGACGCCGGAGCAGGTGCAGGAGGCGCTGCTGTACGCCCAGGCTGCGGAGTTCGTAAAGGACCGCAGTCAGGAGGCGGAAAACGCCCTGAACATCCGGGGAGCCAACCTCAGCGGCGGACAGAAGCAGCGGGTGCTCATCGCCCGGGCGCTGGCCATGCGGCCGGACATCCTGATCCTGGACGATTCCTCCAGCGCGCTGGACTATAAGACGGATGCGAAGCTGCGGCAGGGTCTGCGGGAGCATTTTGCGGATACCACGCTGGTGATCATCGCCCAGCGCATCAGCTCCATCCGCCATGCGGAGCATATCCTGGTGCTGGAGGACGGCGCGGCCATCGGGTACGGCACCCATGAGGAGCTGATGAAAAACTGCGAGACCTATCGGGAGATCAGCCATTCCCAGATGGGAGATCTGGAGGAGTACGCCGAAGAGGAAAACGGCGCGGCGGGCCCACAGACGGAAACGAAAGAAAACGGCGCGGCGGGCCCGCAGACTGAAACGGAAGGAAGCGGCGCAGCGTGTCCGCAGACGGAAAAAGAAGCAGAGGACCTGCAGAATGGAAAGGAGGCGGAGGCATGAGCGCGGAATCCGGCAAAAAACGGTTTTCCAGGCGCACCCTGATCCGCCTGGGGCAGTATCTGTTCTATGAAAAGTGGCTGCTCTCACTGGCGCTGGCCTGTACCTTCGGCAGCAATCTGTTCGCCCTCATCGGACCCAGGCTCACCGGCTACGCCATCGGCGCCATCGAGCCGGGGAAGGGCGCGGTGGATTTTTCCAGGGTATTCTATTACGCGGGCTGGATGGCGGTGTTCTATCTGGTGTCCGCCGTCATGTCCTACGGCCTGCAGGTCCTGATGATCACCATCAGCCGCCGGGTCGTGTACCGGATGCGGCAGGATCTGTTTGAAAAGCTGCTGCGCCTGCCGGTGGGATATTTTGACGTCCATCAGACCGGCGACATCATCAGCCGCATTTCCTACGATATCGACACGGTGAACGCGTCGCTGTCCAACGATCTGGTGCAGCTGCTGACCACGGTGATCACGGTGGTGGGCTCGCTGTCCATGATGATCGCCATTTCTCCCAGGCTGGTGTTGGTGTTCGCGTTCACGGTGCCGCTTTCCGTCTGCCTGACGAAGTTCCTCACCGGGAAGACCAGGCCGCTGTTCCGGGCCCGGTCGGCTAAGCTGGGCGAGCTGAACGGGTTCGTGGAGGAGATGATCTCCGGGCAGAAGAGCCTGAAGGCGTACGGGCGGGAGGAATATACCATCGGGCGCTGCGACGGAAAGAACGACGCGGCGGCACAGGCCTTTTACCGTGCGGAATATTACGGGAGCATCGTGGGCCCCTGCGTGAATTTCGTCAACAATCTCTCCCTTTCCCTGACGGGGGTGTTCGGCGCGCTCCTGTACCTGGCCCGCAGCATGAGCATCGGGGATATTTCCTCCTTCGTGCTGTATTCCCGCAAGTTTTCCGGTCCCATCAATGAGGCCGCCAACATCATCAGCGAGCTGCAGTCGGCGCTGGCCGCGGCGGAGCGGGTGTTCACACTGATGGATGAAGCGGAAGAGTCACCGGATGTAGAAAATGCAATAAATCTTGCAAAAGCGGAAGGAAAGGTCGAGGTCTCCCATATCCGGTTCGGCTATCTTCCCGAAAAGACCATCATCCACGATCTGAGCTTCACTGCGGAGCCCGGCAGGCTCATCGCCATCGTGGGGCACACGGGGGCCGGAAAGACCACGCTGATCAATCTGCTGATGCGCTTCTACGATCCGCAGGAGGGGAAGATCCTGGTGGACGGGATGGACTGTAAGCAGATCACCCGGAAGAGCCTGCGGGGAGCCTACGCCATGGTGCTGCAGGATACCTGGCTGTTCCACGGCACCGTCTATGAGAATCTGGCCTATGGGAAGGAAGGGGCCACCCGCGAAGAAGTGGAAAAGGCGGCCAGGGCCGCCCACATACATTCCTTTATCATGCGCCTGCCGGAAGGGTACGATACCGTCCTGACGGATGAAGGGACCAATATTTCCAAGGGACAGAAGCAGCTTCTGACCATCGCCCGGGCCATGCTCCTGGACGCCCGGATGCTGATCCTGGACGAGGCCACCTCCAACGTGGATACGCGGACGGAGATCCGCATCCAGAAGGCCATGCGCAATCTGATGAAGGATAAGACCTGTTTCGTCATCGCGCACCGTCTTTCCACGATCCGGAACGCGGATCTGATCCTGGTGGTAGACGACGGGGAAGTGGTGGAGCAGGGTACGCACCGGGAGCTGATGCGCAAAAACGGCGCATACCGCCAGCTCTACGAAGCGCAGTTCGAATGAGGCTGAGGCGTACCGCCCCGCCCCGAAAAGGCCGCGCGCCGACAGGGCCGGAAAGGGCCGACGGGGACTGTGTTGATTCAGACACGCTCTCGTTTCGTGAAAAACGCAGCGGCACTAAGCTCAGCTTCGCCCAAAGGGCTCGCTTCGCTAAGGGCCGGCGTTTTTCAAGAGTCTGAATGCAATCACAGTCCCCATCGGCCCTTTCCGGCCCTGTCGGCGCGCGGCCTTTTCGGGGCGGGGCCAAACGCTGCATCCGCGCTCGGTTCCTGTCCTGCCCGGCTGGTGTGGGGCGGCCGCGGCTACATCCGCACGCGGTCGCTTTCCAGGTCCCACCAGACGACGCTTCCCTGTGCCAGGGTCTTTTGCACGTCGATGAGCCGCTGGTTCTCGGAGCCGCGGAAGGAAAGACTGATGTTCTTCTGCGCCAGGATGAATTCGCCGTCCACCAGCACGTCGATGAGGGAGAGCATTTCGTCTGTGCACTCGCAGCGCGCGCGGCTGGGAGAGAGCAGATCGGTCTCCAGCGTGTAGCCGGTGTAGGCCCAGATATTTTTGGCGGGCAGCTCGGCGCGCACCCTGCGCAGAAACGGCAGCAGGGCCCGCTGGTTGTCCGGCTCGAAGGGTTCGCCGCCGAGCAGCGTCAGGCCGTCCACATAGTCCGGCGCGAGAGAATCCATCAGCTCCTGCACCGTGGTCTCGTCAAAGGGTTTTCCGTAAGAAAAGTTCCAGGTCTCCGGCTGGAAGCAGCCCTCGCAGTGATGGGTGCAGCCGGAAACGAAAAGGGTCACGCGCACGCCTTCGCCGTTGGCGATGTCGCATTTTTTGATCTCTCCGTAGTTCATGGTCGGTTTCCTCCGTGAAAAGGGATAGGAGTATAAAAGAGCCACCGGCGCTGCCGATGGCTCTGTGTCTCAACGTGAAGCGGTTTCATCGAAAACGGTCGTGTCCTCTGCCCGGCAATACCGGCGGTTTTAAAGGTGCATGACCCGTTCCCGGATCTCCTGGGTGCGCCCCTGATTCCAGAACTGGGTGCCGATGTAGCCGCAGGTGCGTCTGGCCACATTCATCTTATCCTGGTCACGGTTGCCGCACTTGGGGCATTCCCAGACCAGCTTGCCGTCAGGGTCCTCCACTACCTGAATTTCTCCGTCAAAACCGCAGCACTGGCAGTAATCGCTCTTGGTGTTGAGTTCCGCATACATGATGTTGTCGTAGATGTAGCGGATGACCTGCAGCACCGCAGGAATGTTGTTCTGCATGTTGGGCACTTCCACATAGCTGATGGCGCCGCCGGTGGAAAGGGACTGGAACTGGGACTCGAACTTCAGTTTGGTGAAGGCGTCGATGGGCTCTGTCACATGCACGTGATAGCTGTTGGTGATATAGCTCTTGTCGGTCACGCCCTCGATGACGCCGAAGCGCTTCTGCAGGCACTTGGCGAACTTATACGTGGTGCTCTCGATGGGGGAGCCGTAGATGGAAAACTTGATGTTGGTCTCCGCTGTCCATCTGTCGCAGGCGTCGTTCATGTATTTCATCACATCCAGCGCGAAGGGGGTGGCCTCCGGGTCGGTGTGGGACTTGCCGGTCATGTACTTCACGCATTCGTAAAGGCCCGCATAGCCCAGGGAAATAGTGGAATAACCGCCGAAAAGCAGCTTGTCAATGGTCTCGCCTTTCTGGAGACGGGCCAGTGCGCCGTACTGCCAGAGGATCGGGGCCGCATCGGAAAGGGTTCCCTTCAGACGCTGATGGCGGTACATCAGCGCACGGCGGCAGAGCTCCAGCCGCTCGTCGAAGATCTGCCAGAACCTGTCCATGTCGCCTCCGGAGGAGAGGGCCACATCCGGCAGATTGATGGTGACCACACCCTGATTGAAACGGCCGTAGAATTTATAATTGCCGTTCTCATCCTTCCAGGGATTCAGGCAGCTCCGGCAGCCCATGACCGGGAAGCAGTTGCCCTCTTTGAGCTCCTTCATCTTCTTCTCGGAGATGTAATCGGGGACGAGGCGCTTGGCGGTGCATTTGGCGGCCAGCTCGGTCAGATAGAAATAGGGAGTGCCCGGATCGATGTTGTCCTCCTCAAGCACATAGATGAGCTTGGGGAAGGCGGGGGTAACCCAGACGCCGGCCTCGTTCTTGACGCCCTGATAGCGCTGCCGCAGGGTCTCCTCGATGATCAGGGCCAGATCCTTTTTCTCCTGCTCGTTCTTGGCCTCGTTCAGATACATGAACACGGTGAGGAACGGCGCCTGGCCGTTGGTGGTCATCAGCGTGATGATCTGATAGGTGATGGTCTGCACGCCCTTGGTGATCTCTTTGAGCAGACGTCCCTCCACGATCCTGGAGACCTGCTCATCGGAGGCTTCCGTGCCCAGGAGACGGATCTCCTCCAGCACCTCCGCGCGGATCTTGTCTCTGGAAACCTGTACGAAGGGGGCCAGATGGGTCAGACTGATGCTCTGGCCGCCGTACTGGTTGCTGGCCACCTGCGCGATGATCTGCGTGGCGATATTGCAGGCCGTGGAAAAGCTGTGGGGCTTTTCGATCATGGTCTCGCTGATGACGGTGCCGTTCTGCAGCATGTCTTCCAGGTTGACCAGATCACAGTTGTGCATGCGCTGGGCGAAATAGTCCGAATCATGGAAATGGATGATGCCCTGTTTGTCCGCTTCCACGATGTCGGGGGGCAGCAGAAGGCGCTGGGTCAGATCCTTGCTGACCTCGCCCGCCATATAGTCGCGCTGCACGCTGTTCACGGTAGGATTCTTGTTGGAGTTCTCCTGCTTGACTTCTTCGTTGTTGCATTCCAGAAGGGAGAGAATGCGGTTGTCGGTGGTGTTCGCCTTGCGGACCAGCGTGCGCTGGAAGCGGTAGCGGACATAGCGGCGCGCCAGTTCAAAGGCGCCGGTGGACATGATCTGGTTCTCCACCATGTCCTGGATCTCCTCCACGGAGACCGCGCGGTTCATCTTCATACATTTGTACTCCACGTACTCCGCGATGTCGTGGATCTGTTCGGGCGTCAGATGATTGTTCTCCGACGCGTTGCTGGCCTTGGTGATGGCTGCCACGATCTTTTCGATATCGAAGCTCACTTCGGAACCGTTGCGCTTGATGATCTTCATTGGAAAAACGCTCCCCTCGGAAAAAATTTTATGAACAGGCGCTCAATGGTGAGATTGGAGATTCTGCAGATCGCGCCCGCACCCCCATGCGGGACGGTACAGATTTGATTATATAACGTCAATTTCATTTTGACAGTTGCATATGCAACATGTATGCGATATAATACAAAATATAGTGGGTGAGAAGAAAATATACCACATGATGGAGTGATGAGATGGACGCATATTACAGTCTGGAAGAGCTGGCCGGAAGGGAGGCCGCGGCGCTCGTGCGGACCGGGATCGTGACGGTCAGGAGCTTTGAAAAGCGGCAGGTGCTCCTGCGGTCGGACGAGGACGAGAATATCACGGGGATCCTCCTTTCGGGAGGCGCGTTCCTGGAGAACATCAATATGGAGGACCAGCGCCGGATCGTGGACTGCTATGAGGCAGGGGACGTTTTCCGACGGAGGTGTTTCCCGGACGCGGAATCCCATCTGTATTACGTGATCTCCCGGAACCGGGGGCAGGCCGCCTTTGTGGACGAGAAGAGGCTGCGGGCCGCCGGGCAGCAGGGGCGGCGGCTGCGCGCCTATCTCAGCGAGGACCTGCAGTTTCGGGCGAGGCGCAGGACGCTCATCCATGTGGAGATCCTGGGACAGCGCTCGATCCGGCAGAAGCTGCTGATCTGCTTTGAGTATCTGAGCAGACAGCGCGGGGACGATTCCTTTACGCTCCCCTTTTCCCTGACGGACTGCGCGGACTACCTGGCGGTGGACCGGAGCGCCATGATGCGGGAGCTGAAAAAAATGAAGGAAGAAGGGCTCGTGGAGATGAAGGCGCGGAAGGTGAGGCTGTGCCGGTGAAAAAGGACCCTGCGCGGACGGCGGGAAAGGGAGCGGATGCGGATGAAGCCTGTCTATTATTATAAGGAAAGAATGAATACGGCATGCAGGGCCGCGGCCGGACGGGCGGCCGCGGATATCCGCGAATGGTGGAAGCTTGCCGCCGCGCTGCTTTTGTACGACCTCGCCGTCCAGCTCGCATTCGGCGAATTCTGTCCGTCCGTCATCGTCACCGGCCTGCCCTGTCCGGGCTGCGGCATGACGCGGGCGGTCTGCTGTTTTCTGACGGGACGGTTCGCCAGAGGATGGGCATATCATCCGATGGCGGTCGGGTGGATCCTGTGGGGGATCTATGCGGGCATATCCCGCTATCTGCTGGGGCGGAAGGCGCAGGGCGCGCTGTATGCCGCGGGCGTGCTGGCCGGGCTGACCGCCGTCTTTTATCTGTGGAGAATGTACCGCTTTTTCCCGGGGGAGGAGCCGATCGCATATACGGCAGGGAATCTGCTGGAGCGTCTGTTCCCCGGCTACGGGGAATGGGTGACGGGCCTTATCGGCGGCCGTTGACAGCAAAAGAACGCCAGATAGCCGGATGCCGGGATGACATCCGGCCTTTTTTGCGCTGGGGGGACGGGCGGCTCGATACCGCCTTCGCCGTGCCGGGGCGGGGCAGCACGGCGGCAAATATATTGCAGACATAAATAGGCTCTCGGAATCTTGAGCCTGCCGACCAGATTCATCGGTCGGATGAACCTTGAAAAAGAGAGTCTGACATATTAATAAACCAGGGGAAGAAAAAAACAGGAGACCGGCGAAATACGAGGAGTGGTCAGAGATGGCAGAAGAAAGCAGAGAAGAAATAGAGCTTACCGAGGAAACGATCGGAGAATTCCTGGAGGAGATGCAGAGCAAGGGCCGGAAGGAAGGCTCCCTGCAGAGTTACCGCCAGGCCCTTATGGGTCTGCGGGAGTATCTCCGTCCGCGAAGCAGCGTGTGCAGCACGACGGCGGAGGAGTGGAAGACCTGGATGGAAAAGCAGGGGTATTCCCGCCGGACCATCAACGCCAGGCTCTCCGTCCTCAACAGCTTCCTGAAACACGCGGGAAAACGGGAATGGCAGAAGACGGATTTCTTCGAGCATTCGGATACCATTCAGCCGGAACTGACCAGGAGGGAGTACATCAGGCTCCTGAGAACGGCGAAGCAGCTGGACAAGGAGCGGGAATACCTGCTGATCAAGGTGATGGGCGGCGCAGGCGTGCGGATCCAGGAGTTGGAGAATCTGACCGTGGAAACGGTGCGGGAAGGAACGGTGAAGCTGGAGAGCTATAACCGGAAGCAGTACCGGAAGCTGCCCGCGGGGCTGCGGAAGGAGCTGCTGTCGTACGCGGAGCGGGAGCATATCAGCAGTGGTCCGGTATTCATGGCGCGGGACGGCGGTCCGATGATGAGATCGACGGTATGGTACTGTGTGAACAGTGTCAGCCGGGAGGCGAAGGTGTCAGAAGAGAAGGTAAACCCGAGGAGCCTGTGGCGGATGTACTGCAATACCCGGGAAGGAATAGAGGCGAGCATCCGGACGCTGCTGGATCAGACATACGAGAGGATGCTGGAGGAGGAACAGCTGGTGGCGGGCTGGGAGGATTGAGCCGCCGGAAAAGAGTGTTGATGGCCTACAGGAGAAATGTCATCGGGGGAAGGATAGAAGGATAAACATGGCGAAAGCGCATTGGGGAATGCGCGAAGGGGAATGGAGGAAAAAGCGATGTTAAAGAGGAGAGGGAAAGGAAGCAGAAAACATAGCTGGCTGGCACTGCTGATGAGCCTTTGCATGATCGTATCCGCATCGGGGAACGCGGAGCTGCTCGTGCACGCGGAAGGGAGCCAGACGGATCAGATCCTGATGGATCAGACCCAGACGGATGTGCTCCCGGAGGATCCCGACGGCGGCACGGCGGAGGGACAGCAGAACCCGGAGGAACAGAAGCCTTCTCTGGATATCCCGACGGATGAGCAGGAAGAGGCGGTCTGGACGCAGGAGATGGAAGACGCCAATGCGGCGGCCGGGCTGTGCGAGCATCATCCGCACCACACGGAGGAATGCGGATATGAGGCGGGCGTGGTATCCCAGCCCTGCACCCATGTACATACGGATGAGTGCTATGAGACCGTGACGAAATGTGTCGTCTTTCCGGAGACGGAGAGAGTGGAAGGAAACGAAGACGGAACGCCGAAGGACGAGGTGACGGATCCGGAGGAAAAAGAAGGCGAAAAGACCGGGGATGCGGAAGTGCAGGACGGTCAGGACGATATTGAGGACGAAGAGGATCCCGACGGGGACGGCTCTGAGGAGCCTGGAACCGGGGACGAGGCCGACGGGGAGGATCAGACCCCTTCTCTCGGTCTTCCGGTGATCCCTGTGCCCGATAACAGCGGATCGGGGTCCGAGCCCGAGCAGGAGTCCAAAGATACGGAAGATGCCGATAACGGCGAAGGGTCCGGGGATGAGACGGAGGCTGACAATTCGAACGCCTCCGGGGATACGGAGGGCTCCACAGACATGGCGGGAGACAGCGGCGCGCAGAGCACCGGCTCCGGGGCGGAGCAGAACGAAGAGCCGCAGAACGGAGAGCCGTCTGAATCTGAAGAAGATCTCGCGTTCGTTCTGGACGGGATGACGGATCTGAGGACCGGCACGCGGCTGGTGAGCCTTGGCGGCATCGGCATGATGCTGGCCCCTGGCATGGAGCTGGATGCGGAAGTGCCGGACGGCTCCGACGGGACGGATGAAGGCGGGCTGGATACGGAGAACATGGTCCAGGTGGGCTCTTCCGTGGAGGAGCTCAAAGAAGGCCATGAGTGCAGCGAAGAATCCGGATGCATCACGAGAGTGCTGAACTGTCAGCATGTCCATGATGACGAATGCGGCTATGAGGAAGGAAAAGCCGGAAAGCCCTGTCAGTTCGACTGCCCGCTGGAAGCGGAATATGAATATACCATTGAATTCCCTGAGAGCGTGAAAGCGCTGGAAGGGGAGGCTGTGGAAGAGGCCGGTGAAAACGGCGAAGCGGAAGAGAGCGGGTCCGAGTCCGGGGAGACGGATAAGCCGCAGATCCAGCCCGGAGTCATGGAGATTCCCGGGTTCATGTTCGCAGACGATGGCACAGAGGTGCCGGGTGAGCAGGAAGAGGGCGGCGAAGGCTCCGAAAATGAGAGTGAAGCGCCTCCGATCGTGATCCCGGGTGACGGCAGGATCCGCACGGACCTGATCGACAACATGGCGTTCGGGGAAGCGGAAGAGACCGAGCAGGTAGACCTTCTGGACGGCGTGAAGGTCGTGAGCGCGGACGGGACGGAAGCGGACGGATATGAAATTTCCGTGTACTTTGTCGGAGATGAGACGTACGATCCGGAAGGCGTGGAATGGGACGGCGAGAGGATCCTGACGGCAGAGAAGGATAAGCTCTACAAGGCGATCTACGTGGCGTATTCTGCGGATGAACCGGAGAAGTATGTGGCGGCCGGGCTGAGGGATGTGGTCGTGTATGGGATCATGACGATCGCTGAGCCGGTGGCAGATCCTGTAGCTAAAATTGGCGAGAAGACGTATACCACCCTGCAGGCTGCCGTAGATGAGGTTGGAGATGGTCAGACGATAGAGCTTTTGAAGGATACGAAAGAGAATATTATTTCTTCCAGCAAAGACAAAACTTATACGCTCAATATGAATAATCATACCGTTACGGGGAAAGACGCAGCGTTGAGTGTATTCAAGTTCGAGGGCGGAACAGTAACGATTGATGGCAAAGGAACGATTACGAGCACTCAGACAGATCAAAAATACATGGGTAAAAAATACGGAGGCGGTATTTATTTAGCAGATGGAGCCACATTGAATTTGCAGGACTGCTCTGTTGTAAAGAATGAAGCAAAATTAGGCGGCGGCATTTATGTGGACAAAGGAGCCAAATTAACTCTAAAAGACGGCGCAAAGGTCGAGAATAATATCGTTTACTCCGATGATATTCATATGAACATGCGGTTTTGTGTAGGCGGCGGGATTTTTATAGCCGGCGGAACCGTGACAATGGAACCGGGCAGCAGTGTCAACGGGAATAAGGCAAAAGGGTATGATGCCGATGATAGTTATAGTAACAGCCATGTTGCACAGGGCGGCGGCATCGCCATTGCAGGGGGTTCCTCTTTTATCATGAATGGCGGTGAGGTTTGTAATAACACTGTGTTGGGAGAAAATGGATCGTCGGAGGGCGGAGGAATCTGCATTGGCAGTGACAGCCGATATGATTTTAGCGGCCTGGGTTCCCCGGTTGGCAGCGAGATTCAGTTGAATGCAGGAAAGATCAGCGGGAATACCGCCTATCGTGGCGCCGGGATTTATATTCATAACGGAACCACCATCAATTTAAAAAATGTATATGTATCCGAAAATGATGCGGGAAACGGCGCCGGAGTGTGGTTTTGTGAATTTGGTGTTGGGACCTTTTATTCCAACCATGGCGGTTATTTCAGCGGTAATACAGCATCCAATAAAGGTGATGATTTCTTCTCTCTGGAATACTATTATGGAAACCCGAAGGAGGCAAAAGGAGGGATCCATCTTCCTACCAGCCTTCCGGATGGGACGCCTGTTAAGTGGTATATTGATGCTTCTCCCAGTTATCAAAGTGGAGCAGATGCCCTTGCGGATGTCAATGAATGGGTAAATGACAATCTGGATAAGGAAACAAAGGCCCTTCGCAGTGAGCCTGTCGGGACTCCTGATACGGCGAATTATGAACTGTTTATCACGGGGAATCATGCAGAGGGAACCACAACCGGCGGCGGTTGGCCATTTTTTGATGCCGGATCGGCGGCAGGCGACGGCGGAGCCATTGCCTGCAACGGCAATCTGATCGTCGGGGAGAAAGGGGGAGATAACCCTACTACATCTGTTACGGTGAATAAAGTTTGGGCGAATATCAACGGCGATCCGATCACTGCCCCGGAGGGAGCGTCCATAACGGTGTATCTGCTGCGGGACGGTGAACGTGTAAATGGTCGGGAGGCAGTGCTGAATGCGGAAAGCGGATGGAGTTATACATTTGATGAACTCCCTGTAAGAGAGAAAAACGGGAGCGGAGATGCTTACGTCTGGTCGGTAGAAGAGGGCGCGGTTTCCGGATGGGTAAGCACTGTTGCGTCGAATGCGGATGGAACCTTCACGATCACCAATACGCCTACGCCAAGCGAAGGCGATGATGACACAGATACCGACACGGATACAGATACCGACACGGATACAGATACCGATACTGACACAGATACGGATACCGATACCGATATCCCTACCCCGGCAGACGAAGGCGTCCTTGGCGAGCGGATCATGCCTGCCGCGGAGGAGGGCGTTCTGGGCGAGCGGCGCGGCGTGCTGGGCGTCCGTACCGGAGATGACGCGCCGGTGGTGGGACTGTCCGTGACAGCACTGGCGGCAATGGCAGCCGCCGCGGCCATACTGCTGCGCAAGAAGAGGCAGAAGGAGAACTGAGAGAAGCCCTTCCGCCGGATCAGAAGAACGGCCGGAAGGACAGCTGAGAACTGGCAGAAGATCGATGGACGGCTGAACACAGCCGGAAGAAGGAACGACTGAGAACTGACAGAAAATGAACAACTGAACACGGCCGGAAGAAAGAACAGCTGAAAACAAACAGCAGTAAAGGCCCCGGGAGCGGAGAACAGCTTCCGGGGCCTTTTATATACAGCTACGTTGAAAACGGGACCGTGGGCGGGCGCATCCCGATCCTTCGGATTCAGCGCCGGGTCCATCTCCCGGCCGCACCGCAGGGCAGGATCAGGCCGCTTCCGGTGACCGGCAGGCCGATCTCGTCCGCCTCTACGTGTCCGCCGAAGCGCTTGACGATGCAGGTGCCGAGCAGGTAGCTCAGGACGGCAGGCTGCAGGCCGGTGGTATAGGAGTTCAGAAGGAAGAACAGCGCATCGTCGGAAAGAAGCTGTGCGGTCAGCTCCAGAAAGGGGAAAATGCTTTCTTCTATCTTCCAGATCTCGCCCTTGGGGCCTCTGCCGTAGGACGGGGGATCCATGATGATGCCGTCGTATTTGCTGCCGCGCCGGATCTCGCGCTCCACAAATTTCGTGCAGTCGTCCACCAGCCAGCGGATAGGGGCGTCTGACAGGCCGCTGGCCGCGGCGTTCTCCCTGGCCCAGGTGACCATGCCTTTTGAGGCGTCCACATGGGTGACGGATGCGCCAGCCTTGGCGGCGGCAAGGCTGGCTCCGCCGGTATAGGCAAAAAGGTTCAGGACCTTTATCGGCCTGCCTGCCTCCCGGATGAGGCCGGAAAACCAGTCCCAGTTGACAGCCTGCTCCGGGAAAAGGCCGGTGTGCTTGAAGCTGAAGGGTTTGAGCCGGAAGGTCAGCTCCCGGTAGCGGATGCTCCATTCCTGCGGAAGACCCGAGAATTCCCATTCGCCCCCGCCTTTTGCGCTGCGGTGGTAGTGGCCGCTGCATTTTTTCCATCCTGGATCCCGTCGGGGCGTGTTCCAGATGACCTGGGGATCGGGACGGATGAGCAGAAAACTGCCCCACCGTTCCAGCTTTTCTCCGCCGGAGGTGTCCAGCACTTCATAATCCTTCCAGTTATCCGCGATCCACATGCAAACGTCCTTTCCCCGCTGTACGGCGTTCCCATTCTTGTTTATACAGTTCTCAATATACAGGAAAGCGCGGAACTTTTCAAGCCGAAAGCCCTTCGGTTCCTGCCGAAATCAAACAGAAAGCCAATCGGTTCCTGCCGAAATCAAACAGAAAGCCAATCGGTTCCCGCTGAAATCAGACCGAAAGCCAGCCGGTTCCCGCCGAAATGCCCATACGCCTGAAAATGGGCGAAAAACGCTATACATCTCCCCCGGAAATTGCTATACTGAAGAAAAAGCGCGGGCGCGGGGACGTCCGGAAGGGAGAGGGTATGGCATATCTGATCATTGCGGCGGTCTGTTTCTTTTCATCTGTGGTGGGAGCCATCTGCGGGATCGGCGGCGGCGTCATCATCAAACCGGTGCTGGACGCGACGGGCGTCATGGCGGTCACGACAGTATCCTTTCTGTCCGGCTGCACGGTGCTGTCCATGTCCGTGGTTTCCTTATACAAGAGCCTGCGGGCGAAAAGGGATTTCGTCTTTGACAAGGTGTTTGCCACCGTCCTGGCGCTGGGCGGCGTGGTCGGCGGGCTGACCGGGAAAGAGCTGTATCAGGGGATCCTCAGCCGTCTGTCGGATACCAGCCGGGTGGGCGCGATCCAGGCGGCGGTGCTGATGCTCGTCACGCTGGGGACGCTGCTTTACACAGTCTTCAAAGCAAAGATCCGCACCAGACATCTGGAAAGCAGGGCGGTCATTTTTCTCATCGGCATCGTTCTGGGGATCATGTCGTCCTTTTTGGGGATCGGCGGCGGCCCGATCAATCTGGTGGTGCTGTTTTTCTTTTTCTCCATGGCGACCAAACAGGCGGCCATGTATTCGATCTACGTCATCATGTTTTCCCAGATCTCCAGCCTGGCGTCCACGCTGATCGGGAAAAACGTGCCGCCCTTCGAACTGCCCGTGCTGCTGCTGATGATCGCCTGCGGCGTGCTGGGGGGCCTTGTGGGCAGCAGGATCAACAGAAGGATCGACAACCGCACGGTGGACAGGCTTTTCATGGGCCTGATGGCCGTGATCATCTGCATCAATATCTACAACATCTTCCGGTATATGTGAAGCGCCCGATGCGCGGAGGGCCGAAGGGCCGGGCGCACGGAAGAGCCAGGACCATCGGACGCGCGGAGCGGTTGGATACCGGACGCGCCGGACGCGCGGAAAGGACGGACGGATATGCGTTTTACCTATTGCCCTCACTGCGGGAAAAAGCTGGTAAAGAAGGAGATCGGGGACGAGGGACTGGTGCCCTGGTGCGAGGGCTGCCGGATGCCGCTGTTCGACATCCCGGATACCTGCGTGATCGTGCTCGCGGTGAACGAATACGGCGAGGCGGCGCTCCTGCGGCAGGGCTATGTGTCGAAGGACAGCTATGTCTGTGTGGCGGGGCATATCAAGCTGGGAGAGACGGCGGAGAAAAGCGCGGCGCGGGAAGTGGAGGAGGAGATCGGGCTTCCCGTGGAGCATATCGTATATATCGGGAGCTACGCGTATGAAAAGCGGGAGCTTCTGATGCTGGGCTATCTGGCCCGGGTGAAAAAGGCGGCGCTGCGCCTCTCCGGAGAGGTGGATCGGGCCGAATGGTTCCCGCTTTCGGAGGCGGCGTCGAAAACGCGCCGGGGCAGCATCGCGATGCAGCTGATCGAGGACTGCGCCGCGTATCTGCAGGCTGACTGACCGGAGCCTGCCTCGGAAAATGTAGACCCGTCTGATCGGGACCTGCATCGCGTATCTGAGGTCCGTCAAATCTGAAACAGAGAAATGATCCGTTTGTGTCAGTCCCGTATCTGTTAGCAGAAGCATAGGTTAGCTAAAGCTAACTTATGAGTAACCCATAAAGACTGATTACAGATTAAATAGGCATATTCAGACATCCTCAGATAAAGACAAATTAGTGAAGTGAAAAGTTAACTTCCACTTCTAAAAGCTCCGGCAGAAAAGTTGCCGTTAGTGTTGCAGGAAAGGATA
>CANRMT010000027.1 GCA_947631815.1 uncultured Eisenbergiella sp. | reverse complement strand
ACAAAAAAAGCAAGGAAAACCTTGCAAAATAAGGAAAAATTTTAATTGGGATCAACTGACAAGTGGCAAACTCGGGATGAAGACGGTATTGTGGACCAGTGCGTTTAAGAATTCCATGGGATCGACCTCGCTTTATGCCTGTATCGGCGTATCCGCCATACGGACCGGCGGATCAGCTTGTTTTATTCTACACTTTTTTTGCCGGAATTACAAGTGCTGCGGCTGCGGACGTGACAGGAAAGCGGCTGCGGACGTGACAGGAAGGGATGAAAAGGAGAAATGCCGGAAGGACAAACGGGGATATTTATTGAAATTGACGGTGGAGGTATGGTAAAATAGCCGCAGGGCGGCTATTTACTCACGAATCAAAGATTCGTTCGCTGCTATGTCAGGTGGAAGCAAATGTCCGCTTCGCGGCCGCTTGCTTCCCTGCTGACATGGTAAATAGCCGAAAGGCTGTTTTACCGCGCCGACAGGCGCATAAAATCCGCCGGAGGCTCCACGTCCGGCGGACATGGTACAGGGAACAGGTATTTTGTGTGAGGGATGATCTGTCATGGCGATGGTCCTTGTGTTCTGGTGTTACATCGCGGCCGTCTCTTTCCTGACGGGCTTTGCGGTGCTCGCGCCGTTTCAGAAAAAAAGTGCATACCGGATCCGGCGCGTCACTTCCTATCTGCTGGCAGGACTGCTGACCCTGAACGTCTATGCGCAGTATTTCAGCCTCTTTTCCGGCGTGGGGCTGTGGGCGCATGTGCCGGTGATCGTTTTTGACGCCGCGGCCTTTGCGGTGCAGCGCCGGGAGCTCCTGTTCTTCCTGAAGCAAAAGCGGAGGGAATGCGGCCGGGGGAAGCTTGCGCTGACGGTTTTCCTGGCCGTTCTGCTGGCCTACGGTTCCTCCCGGGGCTATATGCACTATGATACCGGGCTTTATCATGCCCAGAGCATCCGGTGGATCGAGGAGTACGGCGTGGTGCCGGGGCTGGCCAACCTGCACAGCAGATTCGGCTACAACAGCGCGGCGTTTGCCCTCTGCGCGCTTTTCGGCGGCCACGGTCTGACCAGCCATCCGATGCACTGCCTTCCCGGCTTCTTCGCCCTGCTGTGCGCGGTCAGATGCACGGCGCTGACGCGCCTGTTTCGCAGGAGGAACGAAAAGGGCAGGCCGGTCCTGCGGATTTCCGATTTTCTGTACGTGGGCTGTATCTTCTATCTGGTGGCCGTTTTCCGGGAGCTGTTGTCCCCGGCATCGGACTATTTCACCATGCTGATCCTGTTCCTGGTGATGATGACATGGACGGAGCTTCTGGAGGAGCGGGTGACGGAGATCCTGCCCCACGCGCTGCTGGCGGAGTGTCTGGTCTATACGGCCACGGTGAAGCTCTCAGCCGCGGCGCTGCTGGTGATGGCGCTGTATCCGGGCGTGCTGCTGATCCGAAAAAAACGGTGGGGGCAGATCGCCGGATATCTTCTGCTGGGGCTGGGGATCGCGCTTCCCTGGTTGATCCGGAACGTGCTGATATCGGGATGGCTCTTTTATCCGTTCACGTTTCCTGACATTTTCCCGGTGGACTGGAAGATCTCCAAGGGATATGCGGACAGCGATGCCTTCGAGATTCAGGTCTATGCGAAGGGGATCTACGATGTCCTGCAGAAGGACCAGCCGTTCACGCAGTGGTTCCCGGCCTGGTTCGGGCTGCAGACGGTTCTGGACCGGCTGTTGGTCCTGTCCGGCTGGCTGGCGCTTCCGACGGGCGTCCTGATGATGGCAGCGGCGGCGTTTAGGCAGCTGCGGACGGCGGCGGACCGGCGGGATATGCGGACAGCGGCAGGGCGGGGCACACGGATCGCGGCGGATGTCGGACAGCAGTCCGGCGCGATGACCGGACGTTTCCGGACAGCGGCAGGGCGGGGCACACGGATCGCGGCGGATGTCGGACAGCAGTCCGGCGCGATGACCGGACGTTTTCGGACAGCGGGCGGGACCGGCGCAGCGGTCGATCGTCCTTTTTCGGAGGGAGAGGCCGTGCGGCCCCGAACCGCGGCAGCTGAGCAGTACCGTCTTTCAACCGGCGGCTTTTTGATCCTGGAGTGCGCCGCGGTCGTCGGTTTCCTTTTCTGGCAGTTCGGCGCGCCGCTGACGCGGTACGGATATTTTTATGTGCTGTTTCTGCCTCTGCTCACATTCGGTGCGCTTTATCTCCGGTTTTTGCCCGGAAACAGAGGTTTTTACGGATTTACTGCGATATTGGTAGCATTTTTGCTTTACAGGGGGTATAATTTAAGCCAAATGGTGCTGGAATTCGCGGGCGAGCCCTTTTATTTCTGGCAGCAGGATTACGGGGACTGGCCGGCATCCTCCTATGAGGTGGACGGGGTGACGATATACGTGCCGGAGAGCCTGGGGCAGATCGGCTATGACAAGTTCCCCTCTTCCCCGGTGGTGCAGGATATTGAGCTGCGGGGAGACACGCTGGAGTCCGGCTTCCGGAAGAAGGGCTCCGCGGACTGAGCACGAGGGTTCGGCCCCAGATCAGCCCCAGAACAGGAAAAGACGGGAAACAGGATGAAAACATACGGAGTCATTATGGCGGGCGGCGGAGGCGCGCGGTTCTGGCCGCTGAGCACCAGAGAGGAGCCGAAGCAGTTCCTGAATCTGTCCGGCAGGGATATCCTGGTGAACGAGACCGTTGACAGGCAGAGGACGTTCATCGATCCGCAGGACATTTTTGTGGTGACCAACCGGACCCAGGTGCCGATGCTCCTGGAGCGCACGGAGGGTCGGCTGCAGAGGGACCATGTGCTGGCGGAACCGGCGGCCCGCAATACGGCGGCCTGCATCGGCTATGCGGCCATGGAGATCGTGAAAAAATACGAGGACGGCGTGATGTGTGTTTTCGCCGCCGATCATCATATCCGGGATCAGGCGGAATATACCCGCGTGATGCGCCTGGCGGTGCGGACCGCGGAGGAAACGGACGCGCTGGTGACCATCGGGATCCGCCCGGATTTTCCCTCCACGGGATACGGCTACATCAAGAACAGCCCTGTCCCCGGCAAGCCTTATCGTGCGGTGGAGGAATTCGTGGAAAAGCCGGACGCGGATACGGCAAGGGCATATCTGGACGGCGGCGGCTATGCCTGGAACAGCGGCATGTTCGTCTGGAGGGCGTCCACGATCCTCCGGTATTTTCGGGAGCTTCTTCCTGATGTCTTTTCCTGCCTGGAAAAGATCGGGAATGCCATGGGGACGCCGGAGGAGGCGGAGGTGATCCGGGAGGTGTATCCTTCCATTCCCAAGATATCGGTGGATTACGGCATCATGGAGCGGGCCCGGGGCGTCCTCATGCTGGAGGGGGACTTTGGCTGGAGCGATGTGGGAAGCTGGGATACGCTGGAGGCCGTAAGGACGCCGGACGGCAGAGGCAATATCGCGTTCGGGGATACGCTGCTTTTGGATGCCGAGAACTGTGTGGTATACGGCGGACAGAAGCTGGTCGCCGCCGTCGGGGTACGGGATCTGGTCGTGGTGGAAGGGAAAGGGGCCATACTGGTGATGCCCAGAGCGGAAGCGCAGCGGGTGAAGCAGGTGGTGGAGGCCCTGGAGCGGGACGGGAGAACGGACAGGCTCTGAACCGTTCCCGCAGAAAAGCGCGAAATTTATCGATGTCTTTTCGTTTTCTGTCATATCTTTTGCGTGTTAAGATGGATACGGGCGCGGAACGGTACCGCGTCCCGAAACAGCCGTTCGCGAAAGAAGGAGGGGCAGTATGCTGGCAGAAAAGAGAAGCGCGCTGGAGACGGAACGATATGTTTCAGGGCTGATGCTGGAGCTGGGGATCCCGGCCCATCTGAGAGGCTATTACTATTTACGGGAAGCGGTGATCCTGTCCGTTTCCGATATGGAACTGGTGAGCAGTGTGACGAAGCTTTTGTACCCCGTGATCGCAAGGCGGTACAAGACCACGCTGCAGAGGGTGGAGCGGGCGATCCGCAATGCGATCGAGGTCTCCTGGGAACGGGGAAATCCGGAGATGTTCGAGGAGCTGTTCGGGTTCAGCCGTCTGACAGGCTCCGCCAGGCCCACCAACAGTGAATACATTGCGAGGATCGCGGACAGAGTCCGGCTGGACGGGATGGCATGAGCCGTCCGCCCCGGGCCGGAGCTGGAGCCGCGCCCGCCGGGAGGAAAAATGCTGCTGAGTGTGATCGTACCCTGTTATAATGAAGAGGAGAACGTTCCGCTTTTTTATGAGGAACTGATGAAAAATGAGCCCTTTTTTGAAAAGGAAGGGCTGGAAGCGGAGCTCATTTACGTGGACGACGGGTCGAAGGACGGGACCGCGGCGGCCGTGAAGGCGCTCCACGAGCGGGACGGCCGGGTACATCTGGTGTCCTTCTCCCGCAACTTCGGCAAGGAGGCCGCGATCTACGCCGGGTTCTGCAGGGCGAAGGGGGATTACGTAGTGATGATGGATGCGGATCTGCAGGATCCGCCGTCGCTTTTGCCGGAGATGTTTTCCTGGATCAAAAAGGGATACGATTCGGTGGCCACGAGGCGGGTGACGCGCAAGGGCGAGCCGCCGATCCGCTCCTTTTTCGCGCGCCTGTTTTACAAACTCATGAACCGGATCTCCAAAACAGAGATCGTGGACGGGGCCCGGGACTACCGGCTGATGACCAGACAGGTGGTGGACGCCATTCTGTCCATGTGCGAATACAATCGGTTCACCAAAGGGATCTTCGGCTGGGTCGGCTTCGAGACCAAATGGCTGGAATATGAAAACATAGAGCGGGCCAAGGGGGAGACGAAGTTCAATTTCTGGAAGCTGTTCCTCTATTCGATCGACGGGATCACGGCCTTTTCCACAGTGCCGCTGGCGATCTCCTCGGTGATGGGCGTGGTCTTCTGCTTTGCCGCCTTTGCGGCGATCCTGGCGCTGATCGTCAAAAATCTGCTGTTCCACGATCCGGTGGCGGGCTGGCCCTCGCTGGTGTGCATCATCCTGCTGGTGAGCGGCGTCCAGCTGTTCTGCATCGGGATCCTGGGGCAGTATCTGGCAAAAACTTATATGGAAGTGAAAAAACGCCCGGTCTATCTGGTGAAGGAAGAACTGTAGGAGTGCGGGGATGGCGGCGGTCAGCATCGTGACGCCCGTTTACAACGCGGCGTCTTATCTGGAAAAAACAGTGGAGCTGGTGGAGGCACAGACGTTCTCCGACTGGGAGCTGCTTCTGGTGGACGACCATTCCACCGACGGCAGCGGGGCCCTGATGGAGCGGCTCGCAAAAAAGGACGGGCGCATCCGGCTCCTGGAGACGGTGCCCGGACAGAAGGGAGCCGCCAGCGCCCGCAATACCGGGACGCGGCAGGCGAAGGGCAGGTATCTGGCCTTCCTGGATGCGGATGACGTCTGGCGGGCGGACAAGCTGGAACGGGAGCTGGATTTCCTGCGGCGGCAGGACGCCGCGTTCGTTTTTACCTCCTATGAGTTCGGAGACGAGGAGGCGGCGGGGACCGGAAAGGTCGTGCATGCGCCGCGTTCGCTTTCCTACCGGCAGGCGCTTTCCCGGACCGTGATCTTCACCAGTACCGTGATGTTCGACCTGACGAAGATCGACAGGACGCTTTTGTATATGCCGGATATCAAGAGCGAGGATACCGCCGCCTGGTGGCGGATCCTGCGCGAGGGCTATACGGCGCAGGGGCTGGACGAGAATCTGGTCATTTACAGAAGACCGAAAAAATCCCTGTCTTCCAACAAATTCGCGGCGCTTTCGCGCATCTGGAACCTGTACCGGCTCCAGGAAAAGCTGTCCGTACCGGCCAGCGTCTGGTATTTCTGTCTCTGGGCGCCCAGGGCCGTGCTGCGCAGGCTGTGAGGATCCGGCCGCGGGAAATACAGAGGGAAGATTTTCGGAGGAACGAGGAACCATGAGGAAGAGGAAGGATTCGCAAAAGAGACTTCTCATACTGGCGTTGTCCCTGATCGGGCTGTGCATTCTGACTTCTTTTTACGCGCACGACTGGTTCACGTATTACTATCAGCATATCTCGAACAAGACCATGAACCGGTTCAATGTCAACGGCCACCGTCTGATCATCGGCCTGTATTTTGTGCTGCTTCTTTTCTTTTCCAACACATACAACGCGCTGAAGATCGGCTATCTGAAGCCGATGGATATCTTTCTGTCCGAGCTGTTTTCCCTGCTGTGCGTGAATGTCATTTCCTACAGCCAGCTCTCGCTGATGTACGGCTGGTTCATGCTGGGCGGAGAGCATATGATCTCCATGACGGTCCGTCAGCTTCTCTTTTTCGCCTTTTGGGACTGGTTCACGAATTTCCTCTACCGCAGGATCTTCCCGCCGCGGCGGCTGCTTTTGGTGCACGGAGAGAGGCCCATCGAAGACATCCTGAACAAATTTGCGTCGCGCCGGGATAAGTACAGCGTGGAGCGCTGTATCCCCATCGGGGCGGGATACGACGCCATCATCCGGGCCGTGTCGGATTATGACGCCATCGTGCTCTGGGACATCCCCACGAAGGACCGGAACGAGCTGCTGAAATACTGTTACAGCCGTTCGATCCGGATCTATATGATGCCGAAGATCCCGGACGTCATCGTCAAGGGAAGCTCCCAGCTTCATCTGTTCGACACGCCGATCCTGCTGACCAGGGAGTACGCGCTGAACGTGGAGCAGCGGCTGATCAAGCGCACCATCGACGTGGTGTGCGCGCTGATCCTGCTGATCCTGGCGTCCCCCATCATGCTCATCACCGCCGCCGCGATCCGGCTGTACGACGGCGGCCCGGTGCTGTATAAGCAGGTGCGCTGCACCCGGGATGCCAGGGAGTTCCGGATCCTGAAATTCCGCAGCATGCGGGTGGACGCGGAAAAGGACGGGGTGGCCAGGCTGGCCGCCAAGAACGATTCCCGCATCACGCCCATCGGCAGGTTCATCCGCGCGGTGCGCATAGACGAGCTGCCGCAGCTCATCAACATCCTGAAAGGGGAAATGTCCTTCATAGGGCCCCGTCCGGAGCGCCCGGAGATCATCGCGCAGTATATGGAAGAGATGCCGGAGTTCGCGTTCCGCATGAAGGTCAAGGCGGGCCTGGCGGGCTACGCGCAGGTTTACGGGAAATACAACACGACGCCATATGACAAGCTGAAGCTGGATCTGTTCTATATCGAGAATTATTCGGTCTGGCTGGACATCAAGCTGATGCTTCTGACGGTGAAGATCCTGTTCACGCCCGACAGCACGGAAGGGGTGGACAGCAGGCAGGTGACGGCGCTGAAGGAGCATGTCCGGGAGCAGGAAAAATAAAGCGGCATCAGAGAAATAACGGCCGCGAAGGGCCGAAGGGACACGTCCGGGAGCGGGAAAAATAAACCGTCATCCGGGAACTAACGGCAGGGGAAAGCCGAAGGGACACGTCCGGGAGCAGGAGAAATAACCGGCATCCGAAACATAACGGCCGTGAAGGGCCGAAGGGATATGTCCGGAAACGGGAAAGACAGACCGGCTGGAGAAGGTGTATATGCAGGAAAAGGAAATGACAGGAGCCGAGCGGGAATTCTGGAATACGGGATTCGATCTGAAACGGTTCGCGCTCTGTATGAGAAAAAAAATATGGCTTGCCGCTGCCGCCGCGGTCCTGGGCGCTCTGGCGGGCGGCGGTATTTATATGCTCGTGCGGCTGCTGTCGGCGGGGGAGCCGCAGTACCGGGCGGAGGCGCTGTTCGCCATCCGCTATAATGTACAGGAAGAGGATGAAACGCTCAAAGCCTTTATCAATGAGTACAACGCCTATACCTGGGGGGACGTGATGCGTTCGGACCGGGTGGTTCCCGCCGTGCTTGAGGCCGTGCCGGAGCTGAGCCGGGAAGAGGCGGAGGCCTGTCTGGATACCTCCATCGCGTCCGATCCCGAGTTTTTGAGCGTCGGGTTCACGACCGGGAGCGCGGAGCTGTCCGAACGGGTGCGGGACGCCTATATCCAGGCGATGGAGGCGTTCGGGGAAACGATGGCCGACCGGGGCCTGACCGCCATCGAAGCGTGGAAGGTCTCTCCGGCGGAGCCGGTGAGAGCCGAGAACCGGGTGCTCTATGCCATGGAGCTGGGCGCGGTCCTGGGACTTCTGGCAGGGCTTCTGCTCCTGGCGGGGTATTACGTGCTGGATGATTCCGTCTTTCTGGCGGAGGATGTGAAGCGCTGTTATCCGTATCCGGTGTTGGGCTATCGGACGAAAGGTTCGGAGGCCGGTTGGGAGGCGCCGCTGAACGCCAATCTGTCCCGGCTGGCGGAAAAGGAAGGCGCCGCGGAGGTGCCCCTGGAGGCGCTGGGCCCGGAGGCGGACTTCGGACGGCTGCGCACCGCGCCCGCGGTGATCGCGATCCCCTGGGGAACGCCCTGTCTGCGCCGTCTGGGCCCCGTGCTGGAGACGCTGCGGCTGCAGGACGTGCAGGTGCGCGGCTTTATCATCACGGAAGCGGACGGACGCTTCCTGGATCTGTATTACGGACCGCACAGAGGGAGCAAGAGGTCCGTCGGGGGGAATATGGCATGAAGCTGCAGTTTCTGGTATCGGCGGTAGATCAGGATGTGCGAGAGCTGGTAAAGACGATGCGGCTTGCGGCGGACAGCATCATCGTCAACCAGTGCGAAAAAAACCGGTTTGAATCCTTTTCCTATGAAGGGCATCTGATGCAGTGCTGGCATCTGGCGGAAAGGGGCGTGGGGCTGTCGCGCAATACGGCGCTCATGCGCGCGGACGCGGACATCTGTCTGTTTGCGGACGAGGATATCGTCTACCGGCAGGGGGCCGCGGAAACGGTGCTGCGGACGTTCGCCCAGCATCCGGAGGCGGATATGCTGCTGTTCAATGTCCGCGTGCAGGAGGAGAGACGGACCTACTGGACGGAAAACGCCCACAGGGTACGTCTGTACAACTGCGGCCGGTATCCGGCCTACAGCATCGCCGTGCGCACCGCGAAGCTGCATGAGAAAAACGTGACCTTTTCCCTGCTGTTCGGCGGCGGCGCGAAATATGCCAACGGGGAGGACAGCCTTTTCTTAAGTGATTGCATCCGCCGGGGCCTGAAGGTATATGCAGTTCCGGTGGAGATCGGCGAGGAGATCCCGCGGCCGTCCACCTGGTTCCACGGCTATGATGAGAGATTTTTCCATGACAGGGGCGTGCTGTATCATGCGCTTTACGGCAGGCTGGCGCAGCTCATGGGGATCCGTTTCCTTTTGAAGAACAGAGAAAAGATGTGCGCGGGGCAGATCGGCCTCCGGGAGGCGCTGCGCCTGCTCCTTTCGGGGATCTCGGACGCGAAAAGGGGGCTGTAGCGTATGGCGTTTTACGGTCTGATCGCGGCGCTGACGGTCGCGATGGCTTATCTGATGTCCGCCGTTCCCGGAAAGTATGGAGCGGGTGGTCTGCGGGCAGACAAAGGCGTGCAGGTGCGGCAGGAGGAAGATACTGTATTCCCTCATGCTCTGGCGTATAGGTCGGACGGAGGCGCACAGTCGGAGGGTTTGCTGGCGCGGAGGACGGGAAGCGCGGCCGGACGGAGCGGATGCGGCGGGCTGACCAGACGCCGCGCCTTCGACTGGGTCTGTCTTTCCGGCATTTTTCTCACGCTGTCGCTGACGGCGGCCCTTCGGGTAGAGGTGGGAAACGATTACGGGAAATATGTGGATATCTTTCATGAGATCTGGGCGGGCACAGACGCCGCCTATGTGGTGACGGAGCCGGGGTTCAATTTCGTCGTCAGGGCCGTCTATACGCTGTCCGGTTATGAAAATTATCTGCTGGTGTTCGCGCTTTTCGGAACGGCCACGGCGTTCCTCTTTTTGCGGGCGATGTACGGGCAGAGCGAGAGCTTCGTCCTTTCTTTTTTCATGTTCATGACGCTGGGGCTGTACTTTCGGACCTTCACCACGGTGCGCTATTATTTTGTGCTGGCGCTGGTCATGTGCAGTCTGCGGCATGTGCTGCGCAGGGAGTACGGGAAATTCGTTCTGACGGTCCTGTTCGCGGCGCTGTTCCACAAGTCCGTGCTGGTGGTGATTCCGCTGTTTCTGCTGGCCCGGCTGCGGTGGGAGCGGCGGGTCTGCGCGGCGGGGGCCGTGCTGGCCGTTCTCGTGTTCGTCCTGCGCAGGCAGGTGCTGTCGCTGGCCCTCCTTCTCTATCCCACCTTCCGCGATACGGTATATCTGTCTCAGGAGGTGGGCCTTCGGGCCAACGCCTCCGGGATCCTGCGGTGTCTGGCGCTGTTCGCGCTGGCCTTTTTCTGCAGGGAGGGGCTGAAAAAAGAAGAAAACCGGTTTTATCTCAAGCTCAGCGTTCTGGGCTTCCTGCTCTATACCTGCGGCTCCTTTCTGCCGCTGGTGTCCCGGCTGGCCTATTATGCGGTCACGCCGCAGATCCTGCTGGCGCCCGGGCTGACCGCGGCGGTGGAGGACGGGCGGAAAAAGCGGCTGGCGACGGCCGTCCTGGTCCTGTTCTGCCTGCTCTATTTCGTGCAGTTTTTGCGCACGGCCTCCGGCAGCGGGATACAGGTGCTGCCCTATCGGTCCTGGATTTTTTACGGATGGGAATGGATCAATGGCTCAGAATTCTTTTAGTATCGTGATCGTATGCTTAAATCCCGGGAAAAAGCTGCTGGTCACCGTGGAGAGCGTGCTGGCGCAGCAGTACGGAAATTATGAGATCATCATCAAGGACGGGGGCTCCGGGGACGGTTCTCTGGAGCGGCTGCCTTCGGACAGCCGGATCCGGGTGATCGCGGGGAAGGACAGCGGCATCTATGACGCCATGAATCAGGCGTTGGACGCCGTCAGCGGCCGGTACGTGCTTTTCCTGAACTGCGGGGACGTGCTGCACGACGCCGGGGTGTTGGAGCATATGGAAGAGATCATCAGAGACAAAAGGCGCGGGGATCCTGGACAGGAGGGATGCGCCCGCAGGGAGCGGTTGAGGATCTTTTACGGGGACCAGTACAATCTCCGGCAGAAGTGCGCGGTCTGTTCGGCCCCCGCGGTGAACGATTTCACCTGCTACCGGAACGTGCCCTGCCATCAGGTCTGTTTTTACGACGCCAGACTGTTCGCGGAGCGCGGATACGACACGCGGTATCGGGTGCGGGCGGATTATGAGCATTTCCTGTACTGCATCTATGAAAAAAAGGCGGAGGCGGTCCATGCAGCGCTGCTGGTGGCGGACTATGAGGGCGGCGGGTTTTCCGAGACGCCGGGAAACCGCCGGGTCTCCGCGCGGGAGCATGCGGAGATCGCGGAGCGGTATCTGGGAAGGCGGAAGGTGCTGGGCTATCGGGCCGTGATGCTGCTGACGCTGGCGCCGCTGCGCACGAGGATCGCGGAAAACGAACGGCTGGCAGGGGCTTATAACGGTCTGAAGGCGGGACTGTATCGGATGATGGGAAAGGGAGCGGGCCGGTAGGTCTTCCGGCGGGGTGCGCCCGCCGCGTAAACGCTCCGGAATGAGGATTTATGAGAGTTCTTTGGGTCTGCAATATCATGCTGCCGGTCATCGCCCGGCAGCTTTCCGCGGAATACAGCGTCCGGGAGGGATGGCTTTCGGGGCTTTTTCAGAGCCTTCTGGAGCGGGAGCCGGAGGAGCTGCAGCTGGGCGTCTGCTTTCCGGCGGAGGGGGCGTTTTCTGCGCTGAACCGGAAGCTGCGGTTCGGCCCCCGCGGCCGGGAGGTGGCCTGCTATGGGTTCGCGGAGGATCTGGAGCGTCCGGAGCGGTACGATCCGTCTCTGGAGGAACGCTTTTCGGAGATCCTGACGGATTTCGCGCCGGATGCGGTGCATATTTTCGGAACGGAATTTCCCCACGGCTATGCCTGCGCCAAAGTCTTCGGAAGGCCGGAACGGACGCTGGTGGGGCTGCAGGGGATGATGGGAGCCATCGCCCGGGCATATATGGCGGATCTGCCCCCGGAGGTACAGCGCTCCAGGACGCTGCGGGACGTGCTGAAAAGGGACAGTCTGGCGCAGCAGCAGCAAAAATTCCGGGCCAGGGCCCGGCGGGAGGAAATGCTGCTGAAGCTGGCGGGACACGTCACGGGAAGGACGCCGTTCGACCGGAAGGAAGCGTCCGCGCTCTGCCCGCAGGCGGTCTATCATTTCATGAACGAGACGCTGCGCGACTGCTTTTATGAGGGCGGCTGGGAGCCGGACCGCTGCAGGCGGTATGAGATATTCGTGAGCCAGGCGGATTATCCGATCAAGGGCTTCCACTATCTTCTGCAGGCCATGCCCGTGATCCTGGAAGCGTTTCCGGAGACCACGGTGACCGTGGCGGGAAACAGCGTGCTGGGGACGGGCGGCGTGAAGAGCCGTCTGAAGATCCCGGCCTACGGGAAGTATCTGCGCAGTCTGGCAAAGAAGAACGGTCTGACGGACAGGATCCGCGTGCTGGGAAGGCTGGATGCGGAAGGGATGAAGCGCGCCTATCTTTCCTGCCATGTGTTCCTCTGTCCCTCTGCCATGGAGAATTCTCCCAATTCCGTGGGAGAGGCGCAGCTGCTCGGCGTGCCGACGGCGGCCAGCGATACCGGTGGGATCCCCGGCGTGGTGCGGGACGGGATCGGGGGGCTGCTGTTTCAAAAAGGAGATCCCGAGGCGCTGGCGGAGGCGGTGATCCGGATCTTTTCCTCCGATGAGACGGCGCTGGAGCTGTCCCGCTCGGAAAAAGCGGACGCGGCCGTCCGGTACGACGGGACGCGCAATCTGGAAACGCTGCTGGAGATTTACCGAAAGATGCAAAGGGGACGGGCGGACGTATGAGGACGGTTTTCATTTCCAACTATATCAATCACCATCAGATCCCGTTTTCCGACGCGATGTACGCCATGCTGGGAGAGGAATATCATTTCATCCAGACCGAGCTCATGTCCCGGGAGCGCCGTACCATGGGCTGGGAGCTGGACGAAGGGCGGATCCCCTATCTGGTGTGCTCCTATGAAGAGGAGGAGCGGTGTCGGCGTCTGATCGGGGAGGCCGATCTGGTGCTGGCCGGATGGACGGAGCGGACGGATCTGTTCCTGCCCCGGATGGAAGCGGGGAAGCTGACGCTGCGCGTCAGCGAGAGGATCTATCGGGAGGGACAGTGGAAGGCCGTCTCGCCGCGGGGGCTCCTGGCGAAGTACCGGGAGCACATCCGGTTCCGGAACCGCCCCGTATACCTGCTCTGCATCGGCGCGTATACGGCCTCCGACTTTTCCCTGATCGGCGCATATCCCGGGAAAATGCTGAAGTTCGGCTATTTTCCGCCCTTCCGCGCCTATGATGAGGAAGCGCTGTTCGCCCGCAAGCGGGCGCAGAAGACGCTCCAGCTGGTCTGGGCGGCCAGGCTCATCCGGCTGAAGCACCCGGAATACCCGGTGCGGCTGGCGGCGGAGCTGAAGGAGGCCGGTCTGGACTTTCACCTCCATTTCATCGGCGGCGGCCCTCTGGAGCCGGAGATACGCAGGCAGATCGCCGAAGCGGGACTGGAGGAGCAGATCACCTGTTACGGGTTTCTGAAGCCGGAGCAGGTGCGGGATGTGATGGAAGCCGGGCATGTGTTCCTGTTCACCAGCAATTACCTGGAGGGATGGGGCGCGGTGATCAATGAGGCCATGAACAGCGGCTGCTGCGTGGCGGCGGACGCCCGGACGGGGGCGGCCCCGTTCCTGATCCGGGACGGCGAGAACGGCGTGACCTGGAAGGAAGGGGATTACAGCGGATTCGCCGAAAGGGTGAAGGCACTCCTGGCCCGCCCGGAGCGGATCGAGGAAATGGGACGGGCGGCGTACCGTACCATCCGGACGGAGTGGAACGCGGAGCATGCGGCGCGGGAATGCCTGCGCTTTTATGAGAACTGGAAGCGGGGCACTGTGGATCTGCCCGAAAGCGGCCCGTTTTCCCAGGCGGAAAGGCTGTCCGCCCGCTGGCGTTATGATGAGGGAAGGCTGGAATGAACGAGACGATATGTGCCGCCGGGGCGGGAAAAGACAGCGCATCCGGCCAAATGCCGTCCGCGGGGCGGCAGGGTGCGCTTTTGAGCGTCATCGTGCCGTGCTATAATATAGAAGACTGTCTGGAACGGTGCGTGGAGAGCATCCGCCGTCAGACCTGGACGGATCTGGAGATCCTGCTGGTGGACGACGGCTCCACCGACCGGACGGGACAGCTATGCGACCGGTTTGCAGCACAGGACGCCCGGATCCGGGCATTTCATAAGGAAAACGGCGGTTCTTCTTCCGCCCGCAATCTGGGGATCCGGGAGGCGAAGGGGGAGTGGCTGGGATTCGTGGACAGCGACGACTGGATCGAGCCGGAAATGTATGCTTCCCTTTTAAAAGCCGCGGAGGAATGCGGGGTGGATATCGCCCAGGTGTCCCGGGACGAGATCGATGAGGACGGAAACCGCCGTCCCGATGTCTGTGTGCCGCCGGAACGTCTGACCGTGTGCCCCTCTCAGGATTTCTTGCGGGAGCTGTTGCTGCACCGGGGAGACTGTTCCTTCTGTACCAAGCTGATCAAAAGAGAATTGTTTGAGAATCGGGCCTTCCCGGAGGGAAAGCTCAATGAGGACTTCGCCCTGCTTGTGGAGATGCTGGAAGAGGCGCGGGCGGTCTGCATCCTGCCGGAGCAGCTGTATCACGTCTTTTACCGTACCGGAAGCAACACCCGCAGAAAGGATAAGAATGATTTTTCAAGGGTATTTCTGGATATCGTGGACAACGCTGACCGCGCGGAAGCGCTGACCGCGTGCAGATATCCCGGGCTGCGGACGGAAGCGGCCCGTTTCGCGCTGTACCAGAGGCTGGACTATATGCTCCACATCCCTGTGGACAGGATGACGGATGCGGATGCCTTTTACCGCGGCGTGAAAAAATATCTGCGCGGCCACCTGCGGGAAACGCTGACGAACCCTTATCTGACGGCCCGGGACCGGATCTATCTTCTGCTGCTGACAGCCGCCCCCAAAACGGTGCGCAGGGTCCACGGGTGGACAATGCGCCTGAGGGGGCAGGGCTGAGACGGCGGGCAGCTTTATTTGACAGGCTTTGCGCCCGCCTTTTCCTGGAGCTTTTCGACGTTCCTGCGCAGCCAGCCCTTTTTCTTCTTGCTCTCGGGCGTCGTCAGAGGCCCGCGCAGTCCTCTGACGCTGGTCAGATAGATCCCGCTGACGGTGGCCTTGACTTCTTTCTTGACAGGGACCGAATCGAAGATCTTCTCGTCGCAGACTAAGGACATGATCTGCGGGCCGATCTTCGCTTTGACGATCGGGAGCTTGGAACCGCGCAGCAGCTTCGGCGTGGAATCGAGCACCGCCTGCGGTAGCCCCGCTTCCTTCAGCTTCATTTTCTTTTTATCGATGATCAGCATCGTGACGGTCTGTTTGTAGGCCTCCAGCTGCTTTTCCTGCTCCGCCTGCTTCTTCTGCGCGCGGCTGCCCAGGAAGTAGAGCGCGGCGGCGCCGGCGATCAGCACGAGCAGAACGATCAACAATACCCAAGCCCAGGTACTCATAATGGAAATCCTCCTGAAGATGATCTGAGGCCGCAAAACAGCTGCGGCCGTTCTTCTTTATTCTAGCAGAGTTTTTTTTTTAAGACAAGGTAAATTTGGCGCATAATGAAATATTGCGGATCAAAATGATTTGGACTATACTATTGGGAGGAAAACCGCGGAGGAAAAGGAGGGACCATGGAAATACTGAATCTGTGCGGGCAGTATGTGCTGTCGGGACTGGCATTTGTGGGCCGCCATATGCTTCCGCTGAACTTTATCCTTTCCATCATCATCATTTTTTTCCAGCGCAAGGAGCCGAAATCCGCCTGGGCGTGGCTGCTGCTCCTGAACATGCTGCCCGGCGTGGGGTTCCTGCTGTATCTGCTGGCCGGGACGGATATGCATAAGCGGAAGATGTTCCGGATCAAGGGGATCGAGGATCAGGTCAACGAGGCGGTGCGGCGGCAGGAATACAGCGTGCGCAGCCGGGAGCTGGAGCATGAGAATCCGGATCTGGAGCCCTTTTCCGATCTGATCTATTACAACCTGGAGAGCTCGGGAGCGGTGCTGACCGGGGACAATCGGGTGCGCGTCTTCACGGACGGGAACGATAAGTTCGACGCGCTGATCGAGGACATGCGCGCCGCGGAGCGGTTCATCTTTCTGGAATATTATATCGTGAAATGCGATGTGCTCTTTTACCGGATCCGGGATGTGCTGCAGGAAAAGGTGGAGCAGGGCGTGGAGGTCTTTCTGCTCTATGACGCCATGGGCTGCCGGAGCGTTCCGAAGAAATACTGGAAGGAGCTGGAAAAGAGCGGGATCCGGACGGCAGTGTTCTTCCCGGCGCTGCTGGGGCGGATGCAGCTGCGCGTCAACTACCGGAACCATCGGAAGATCGCCATCATCGACGGGAAGATCGGATATGTGGGCGGCTACAATATCGGCAAGGAATATATCGGGCTGGATCCCAAGTTCGGGCACTGGCGGGACACCCACCTGCGCATCTGCGGCACGGCCGTGACGGCGCTGGCGATCCGCTATATCCAGGACTGGAACTACGCGGCGAAGGAGAACCTGTTCGCGGACGGAAAATATGTGGTGTATCCGGAGGAGCGCTGCGGGGACACGAAGATCCAGATCATTTCCAGCGGGCCGGACTCCCAGGAGCAGAATATCCGGGACAATTACCTGCGGCTGATCCATCGGGCCCGGAAGCGGATCTGCATCCAGACGCCCTATTATATCCCGGACGAGGCCATTCACACGGCGCTGCTGATCGCGGCCCGTTCCGGCGTGGAGGTGAACGTGATGATCCCCTGCAAGCCGGATCACCCGTTTGTCTACTGGGCCACCTATTCCTATGTGGGAGAGCTGATCCTGGCCGGGGCCAACTGTTATACCTATAATAACGGCTTTCTCCATGCCAAGGGGCTCGCCATCGACGGAGAGGCCTGCTGCTATGGGACGGCGAACATGGACATCCGCAGCTTCGCCCTGAATTTCGAGGTGAACGCCGTGATCTACGACGAGGCGGTGACGCAGGAGATGGAACGGATCTTCCGGGAGGACCTGAAGCTCTGTAAGCAGATCACGAAGGATATGTACCGGGGCCGTTCCCTTTGGATCCGTTTCAAGGAACAGATGTGCCGGCTCCTGTCTCCGGTCTTGTAAGTTCCGGGAAAGTGTGTTATGATATTACGATAAGTGCGGCCGCTCAGACACAGCGGACGGCCGAAGAAAGAAAAAGAGGAGAATACCGAAATGAAAAGATTATTGGCGATGACGATGGCCTTATCCCTGACGGCGGCCCTGCTGGCCGGATGCGGGGATAAAACGGCGGAGCAGGAGAGCGCGGCGGAGACGGCCGCGGCAGAAACGGAAAGCGCGGCGGAGGAGAGTCAGGCCGCGGCGGAACAGAAGACCTATCCCAGAGAGGCGTATCTGGATGGGCTGGACGTGGACGAGTTCGTGGAGCCCGGGGAATATATGGGCGTGGAGGTTTCCGTGGAGGCCCCCTATGTGAGCGACAGTCAGGTGGACAGCGCCGTGCAGAGTGCGCTGGACAGCCATCCGAAGCGGACGGAGATCACAGACCGGGCGGTAAAGGACGGCGACCTGACCGATATCAGCTATGTGGGCAAGAAGGACGGCGTGGCCTTTGACGGCGGTACGGCGGACAACTATGAGCTGGAGATCGGCTCCGATTCGTTCATCGACGGCTTTGAGGACGGCATCATCGGCATGAAGACGGGCGAGACGAAGGATCTGAACCTGACCTTCCCGGAGAATTACGGCAACGCCGATCTGGCGGGGGCGGACGTGGTGTTCACCGTCACCCTGAACAAGATCTACGAGCTTTCCGACGCACAGTTCAACGATGAATTCGTGGCGGGGCTGTCCATCGACGGCGTGACCACGACGGAGGAATACCGGCAGTACCTGTATGACAACTATATGCAGAGCGCCCAGGCGCAGTACGAGGCCGACGTGCAGGATGCGGTGATGGATGTGGTGTTCCGCAACGCCACCTTCAAAACGGACGCAAAAGATCTGGAGGACCGGTATTTCGACCGGGTCGTGAACAATAATTACGCATATCTGAACAGCATGTCGATGATGTACGGCATGAATCTGGAGGATATCCTGGGTATGAGCTGGGACGATTATGTGGCGGAGAACGAGGAATCCATCCGGGAGTCCGCGAACACGGCGTCCAGGCAGATCCTGCTGCTGCAGGCCATTGCGGAGCGGGAAGGGCTCACCATATCCTCGGAGGAGATCAGCAGCGATCTCATGGCCCAGGCTATCCAGAACGGCTACAATTCCGGAGAGGATTATGTCAATGCGCTGGGGGAAGATATCAAATCCTACGGAGAGATGCTGCTCATGAATAAAGTAGTGGACTACCTGGTGGAGAACGCGGTCGTGACCCAGACGGAGCCGGAAACGGAGGAGGCCGCCGCAGAGGAGACGGTTTCTGAGGAAACGTCCGAGGCAGAGGAGGAGACCGCCGCGGAGGAGACCGCGTCCGCAGAGGAAACGGCATCCGCGGAAGAAACCGCCACGGAGGAAGAATAAATGGAATTGACAGATATCAGACAGCTTTTTCGGGAGAGGGAAAAATATGCCGGTCAGCGGGTGAGCGTGGGCGGCTGGGTCAGGAGCAACCGGGATTCCAAGAATTTCGGTTTCCTCGTGGTCAACGACGGCACCTTTTTTGAGGCGCTGCAGGTGGTCTACGCGGCGGACAGGCTGCCCGATTACGCGGATATCGCCAGGATCGGCGTGGGCGCCGCGGTGATCGTGACCGGCGTCATCGTGGAGACGCCGCAGGCGAAGCAGCCCTTTGAGATGCAGGCGGAGGAGGTGCTCCTGGAGGGCGCTTCAGGGCCGGATTATCCGCTGCAGAAGAAGCGTCACAGCTTTGAGTATCTGCGCACCATTTCCCATCTGCGCCCCAGGACCAATACCTTTCAGGCCGTGTTCCGCGTGCGTTCCCTGATCGCCTATGCGATCCATCAGTTTTTCCAGGAGAGGGGATTCGTCTATGTGCATACGCCCCTAATCACGGGAAGCGACTGCGAGGGGGCCGGGGAGATGTTCTCCGTGACCACGCTGGATCTGGCGAACGTGCCGAAGAGGGAAGACGGGACGGTGGATTTTTCCCAGGATTTCTTCGGACGTCCGACCAACCTCACCGTCAGCGGACAGCTCAACGGCGAGACCTTCGCCATGGCGTTCAAGAACATTTACACGTTCGGGCCCACCTTCCGGGCGGAGAATTCCAACACCACCCGGCACGCGGCGGAGTTCTGGATGATCGAGCCGGAGATCGCCTTCGCGGACCTGAAGGACGATATGCTGCTGGCGGAGTCCATGCTCAAGTATATCATCCGTTATGTGCTGGAGAATGCGCCGGAGGAAATGGCGTTTTTCAACAACTTCGTGGACAAGGGCCTGATCGAGCGGCTGGAGCACGTGCTGCACTCCGATTTCGGGCATGTGACCTATACGGAGGCCATTGAGATCCTGGAAAAGCACAACGACGAATTCGATTATAAAGTGAGCTGGGGCTGCGATCTGCAGACCGAGCACGAGCGCTATCTGACGGAAAAGGAATTTAAGCGGCCGGTATTCGTGACCGATTATCCCAAGGAGATCAAGGCATTTTATATGAAGCTCAATCCGGACGGGAAGACGGTGGCTGCCATGGACTGCCTGGTGCCCGGCATCGGCGAGATCATCGGCGGCAGCCAGAGGGAAGACAGTCTGGAGCTTCTGGAGAAGCGGATGGACGAGCTGGGGCTGAACAAAGAGGATTACCGGTTCTATCTGGATCTGCGCAGATACGGCTCCGCCCGCCACGCGGGGTTCGGCCTGGGCTTTGAGCGCTGTGTGATGTATCTGACCGGCATGGGGAACATCCGGGACGTGCTGCCCTTCCCCAGGACCGTGAAGAACTGCGAACTGTAAGAGAGATCTGTCATTGCCGCAGGGAGGGATTCCTGCGGCAATATAGACAGCGGGGGTTTGCGCCTTTTGAAAGCAGAGGACGGAAGATGCGGAAGAATCTGATGGGGTTGTCGGTTTTCCTTCTGGCGGCGGTGCTGGCGGTGCAGCCGGTCCAGGCGGCCAGGACGCGGGACCAGATCGCGCGGGAGAGGGAAAAGACGAAGCAGGAACAGCAGAATACGCAGAGCCGGTATGAGGAAGCGCAGGGCATGCTGGGCGATCTGGAGGAAGAGCAGAGCGCACTGGAGGAGCAGATCCAGGAGCTGGACGCACAGCTTGTGGAGGTCCTCGCCAGCGTGGGACTGATGGAGGAGCTGATCGAGGAGACGCAGGAGCAGATCCTGGCGGCTCAGGATGAATACGATGAGGCGAAGGCCCGGGAGGACGAGCAGTACGCCGCCATGAAAAAGCGCATCCGCTACCTCTATGAGGAAGGGGATGTCAGCTATGTGGAGCTGATCCTGAAGACGGGCAGCTGGAGCGACATGCTCAATCGGACCGAGTACGTGGAAAAGCTGTCCGAATACGACGCCAACATGCTGAAAAAGTACATCCTGCTGAAGGAAGAGGTGGCGGTCAAGCAGGCGCAGCTGGAGGACCGGGAGAGCGAGCTGGAGGCTCAGCGTCACGAGCTGGAAGAGGAACAGGCGGCGATGGAGGAAATGATGGCGGAGATGGAAGCGCTTTCCGCCGATTACGAGGTGCAGATCGCCAAGGTGCGGCAGCAGGCCGCCACATACAAGGCGCAGATCAAGCAGCAGAACGCTCAGCTGGAAAAGCTGCAGCAGGAGGAAAACGAGATCATCCGCCAGGAGGAGGAGCGCCGGAAGGCGGAGGAGGCCGCCTGCAAGGCCGCTCAGTCCGGCGGCAGCGGCACATCCGTCGAAACCGCATCCTCCGGCGGGCTGAAGACCGTGCCGCCGCCGACCGGTTCCACCGGCGCGGACATCGCGCAGTACGCGTGTCAGTTCGTGGGAAATCCCTATGTGGCGGGCGGCACCAGCCTGGTGAACGGGGCGGACTGCTCGGGCTTTGTCATGGCCGTTTATCAGCAGTACGGCTATAAGCTGCCCCGGAATTCCGCCTCCATGCGCAGCGCTGGCCGGGAAGTCTCCTACGATCAGGCACAGCCGGGCGATATCATCTGCTACGCGGGCCATGTGGCGATCTATCTGGGAGGCGGCCGGATCGTCCACGCCAGCACGGAGCGGACGGGGATCAAATACGGCTATGCCAACTACCGCCCGATCCTGACAGTGCGGCGGATCGTGGGCTGAGCGCAGGCCGGTTCCGGGCTGCCGGGATGGGCATATGCGGGGCGGCCGGGCGGAAAGGTCTTTTGCCTGCGGCCCTGTCAAAATAGAGAGAAAACGCCGTATCCGACCGGGACGACGGCGTTTTTTGCGGGGATCGGGGACTGCGCGCCGTGCAGCCTTCGGCCCGAATGCGGTATCCGGCCCGCCGGATACGGAAAAGAGGAATCAGGATGACAGACCATTTGAGGAGCGCCGGACGGAGCGCCGCGCCCGGACATCATAAGCTGGAGCGCAACGATCCCTGCTGGTGCGGAAGCGGGAAAAAATACAAGCAGTGCCATATGCGGACCGACGAGAGGATCCGGAGCTTCGCGCTGGAAGGGCATATCGTGCCCGAACGGGAGATGCTCAAGACGAAGGAGCAGATCGACGGCATCCGGGAGAGCGGAAAGATCAATGTCGCCGTGCTGGATCATGCGGCGGAGCATATCCGCGCCGGTATGAGCACGCTGGAGATCGACCGCCTGGTGGAGGAGAAGACCAGGGAGCTCGGCGGCGTTCCCGCGCCGCTGGGTTATGAGGGCTTCCCCAAAAGCGTATGTACCTCGGTCAACGATCAGGTTTGTCACGGGATCCCGTCTGCGGATGTGATCCTGCAGGAGGGCGACATCGTGAACGTGGACGTCTCCACCGTCTACCGGGGGTTCTTTTCCGATTCTTCCCGGACCTTCCTGATCGGGCAGGTCTCTCCGGAAAAGGAGCGGCTGGTGCGGGTGGCGAAGGAGTGCGTGGAGGCGGGGATCGCCCAGGTGAAGCCCTGGCAGTTCCTGGGGGATATGGCGGATGCGGTGAACGCCCACGCGAAGGAAAACGGTTACAGCATCGTGGTGGATATCGGCGGACACGGCGTGGGACTGGAGTTCCATGAGGAGCCGTTCGTCAGCTATGTAGCGCCGAAGGGAACCGAGATGCTCATGGTCCCGGGCATGGTGTTCACCATTGAGCCGATGGTGAATATGGGCTCGGAGGAGATCTATATGGACGACGCCAACGGCTGGACGATCTATACGGAGGACGGACTGCCCTCGGCGCAGTGGGAAGTGACCGTGGCGGTGACGGAGGACGGCTGTGAGGTCCTGGCCTGGTGATACGGACGGCTGCGGGAGGAGAAAACGACGGGAAGAACGTCAGGAAAAACGGCAGGGGAAACGGCAGGGCGGAGACGCTTTGGACCCGGCCGTTCATACCGTTGACTGGAGGATACCGGTCGGATCACCGGGAGGAAAACAGGATGCTCACAAGAGATCGGATCAAAAAAATGGCAGGGTATTCCTACGCCAGGGGCGTGGAGATCTTCAATCATAACGAGATCGCGGTCTTTCACGCGGAGGAAACGGAAGGCGGCACGAAGATCCGGGCACGGGTGAAAGGAAGCGGAAGACATGTGTACGCCGTGGAGATCGCCTTGAGCCGGGAAGGGGATGAGATCGGGGAATGCCATTGCGAATGTCCGGCGTTCTATTCCTATGAGGGGCTGTGCAAGCACTGCGTGGCCGTTCTGCTGGAGTATCTTTCCCGGCAGAAGAATACGGCGGACCGGGATCTCATGCGCCGGGCGGCAGGAGCGCCCGACGAGATCGGCGGACAGACGGCGGCGCAGCCAAAGGGCGTCCGCCCGGACCGGACGGCGGGAGTGCCTGCCCGGGCGCGGCAGAAGCAGACGACCCCTGCGCTGAAGGAGCTTCTGCAGAAGCAGACGGTCTGTCAGACGCTGCCGGTCCTGCAGAGCGCCACCTATGGTCAGGTGCGGCTGGAGCCGATCCTGACCTGCACGAGAGACGAATGCCAGGTGGAGTTCCGCATCGGCGTCAAAAAGATGTATGTGCTCAAGGATGTGTTTCAGTTCGCGTCGTCCATGCAGTTCCGGGAAGACTATGCCTACGGAAAGGGCCTGCAGTTCGTCCATACCCCCGACAGCTTCACGGAGCAGTCCCGCCCGATGGCCGCGTTCCTCGTGAAATGGGTGGAGCGGTATGCGGCAAAATATCAGCAGTTCATGCGGTATTCCTATTTTTATCCGGGATATCTGTCAAAACAGCGTTCGATCAGGCTGGACGGCTGGGAGCTGGACGCTTTCCTGGATGCGGCGGGCGATGCCCCGTTTACGGCGAATGTGGACGGGACGGGAGAAAAGCAGTGGCGCGTCGTGCCGGAGACGCTGCGCCGTCAGGTCTTTCTCACCGGGACGCCGGACGGAATGAAGGTGCGTCTGGACGGGGCGTTCGGCTATGTGGGGGACCGGAGCTACGTTTTTTTCAGGGATCAGAAGATCTGCCGGGTCCCCCGGGAGGAGCTGCGGGCTGCGGAGGATTTTCTGGAGTGCATGCGGACCCTTCCGGGCAGGAGCGCCTTTGTGCAAAAGGCGGATCTCCCCGTGTTTTTCCGCCAGATCGTGCCCGCCCTGCGGCAGTGTATGGACTGTGTTCTGGAAAATATCGATGAGGATGCCGTGCGGCCGCAGCAGGCGGTCTTCCGTTTCTATCTGGACATGCCGCAGGAGGATCTGGTCACATGCAGGGCGGAGGCGGTGTACGGAGAGCGGGAGTACAGTGTTTTTTCCCAGAGGGACGGGATGGGGCTGCGGGATTTCCAAAGAGAGGCCGCCGTCGCCGGGCTGGTCGGTTCCTGGTGCAATGCGTACGATGAAGCCGGGCAGATGATGGTGATCCACGAAGACGATGCGTTGCTCTACGCCCTTTTGACGGACGGCGTGGCCAGGCTGCAGCAGCTGGGCGAGGTCTATATTTCCGATGCGCTGAAGCGGATCCGCCTGATCCGGCAGCCCAGGATCTCCGTCGGGCTTTCCCTGTCGGGAGATCTGCTGAACTTGAGCATCTCCTCGGAGGACATTTCCCGGGAACAGCTGGCCGAGATCCTTTCCCGCTATGAGCGCCGCAGGAAGTATTACCGGCTCCGGGACGGGAGCATCCTGTGCGCGGAGGAAGAGGAGCTGGGGCCGCTGGCGGATCTGCGCGGCAGCCTGCAGCTGACCGAACGGCAGCTTCGGAAGGAGGAGATCGGGCTTCCGCGTTACCGCGCGCTCTACCTGGAGGAAGAGCTGAAGGACAGCGGCGGATTTTCCGTGTACAGGGACAGGGATTTCAGGGCGCTGGTCGGCAGGATGAAGTCGGTCGAGGACAACGCCTTTGCGGTTCCGGAGAGTTTGGAGGGCGTGCTGCGAGAATATCAGAAATACGGCTACCGATGGATCAGGACGCTGTATCACAACGGTTTCGGCGGGATCCTGGCCGACGACATGGGGCTGGGCAAGACACTGCAGGTGATCTGCTTTTTGCTCTCCGAAACGGAGGATGGCGGGACGAAACAGGAATCTGCGGGCACGGCGCCGGGGACGGACGGGCCTTTCGGGAGCGGCGCAGCGGTTCGGGAGACGGAGGGCGCTGACCGGGAGGCATGCCGGAGGACGCTGATCGTGTGCCCGGCGTCCCTGGTCTACAACTGGAAAAAGGAGATCGAGCGGTTCGCGCCGCAGTTGTCGGCCCGCATGGTGGTCGGGACCGCGCCGGAGCGGGAAGTGGTCCTGAAGGAGGCCGGGCAGAGGGATATCCTGATCACCTCCTATGATCTGCTCCGCAGGGACGCGGAGCGCTATGAAAAGATGGATTTCTTCTGTCAGGTCATCGATGAGGCGCAGTATATCAAGAATCACGGGACGCTGTCGGCCAGGGCGGTCAAGCAGATCCGGGCCGGATTCCGCCTGGCGCTGACGGGAACGCCCGTGGAGAACCGGCTGAGCGAGCTCTGGAGCATCTTCGATTATCTGATGCCGGGGTATCTGTACTCCTACCAGCGTTTCCGGGAAGAACTGGAATCCCCCATCGTGGCGAAGGATGACGAGGCGTGCGCCGCCCGTCTGCAGAAGATGATCCGGCCCTTCGTGCTGCGCCGCCTGAAAAAGGATGTGCTGAAGGAGCTGCCGGATAAGCTGGAAGAAAATGTGTATGCGCAGATGGAGGGCGAACAGCAGCAGCTCTACGACGCCCATGTGAAGCGCATGCAGCTCATGCTGGACAAGGCGTCCGATGAGGAATTTAAGAATTCCAGGATACAGATCCTGGCGGAGCTGACGAAGCTCCGGCAGCTCTGCTGCGATCCGGCCCTTTTGTATGAGGGATACCGGGGCGGCTCCGCCAAGAAGGAGCTGGCGGTCCATCTGGTGAAGAACGCCGTGGCCAACGGACATAAGGTCCTGCTTTTTTCCCAGTTCACATCCATGCTGGACCGGCTGGCGGCCTCCCTCCGGGCCGAGCGGATCCCGTTTTACATGCTGACCGGCGCGACGCCCAAGGAGAAGCGGGCGCAGATGGTGGAGGATTTCGCGGAGGATGCCGTGCCCGTGTTCTGCATTTCCTTGAAGGCGGGCGGGACGGGGCTGAACCTGACCGCCGCGGACGTGGTGATCCATTTCGACCCCTGGTGGAACGTGGCGGTGCAGAATCAGGCCACGGACCGGGCGCACCGCATCGGCCAGCGCAATACGGTCAACGTATACCGGCTCATCGCCAGGGGAACGGTGGAGGAAAAGATCGTGGATCTGCAGGCGCGGAAGCTGGAGCTGGCGGACCGGATCCTGGGCGGAGAAGGCGTCGGGGCGGGAAGCCTGACCAGAGAGGAACTGATGGAGCTGCTGCGGTGATCCCGGAGTTGGGATGAGGGGCGCTTCACACTGTTTTTTTATTTCAAGGCGATAGTAAAAGGAGGAAAATATGGAATACAGACGTTTTCAGGACACGATCTTTTTGAGACTGGATCCGGAGGAAGAGATCTGCGAAAGGCTGCTCGCAGTGGCGGAGGCGGAGGACATCCGGCTGGCACAGATCAGCGGGCTGGGCGCGGTGAAGTCGTTCACCACGGGCGTATTCGATACGTCAGAGAAAAAATATTATGCCAACGACTTTTCCGGCCCTTATGAGATCACGTCCCTGACGGGCACGCTCACGCGGATGGACGGGAAACCTTATCTCCATGTCCATATGAGCGCGGGCGACGGCGCGGGGAAGGTGGTCGGCGGACATCTGAACCGCGCGGTGATCAGCGCTACGGCGGAGATCGTCATCCGGATCGCGGACGGCGAGGTGGACCGGGAATTCAGCGGGAAGGTAGGACTGAATCTGTTCCGGTTCCGGGATGGCGGCCGCGGATAAGATATTTTGGCCCTTCCGGCGATCATTCCCTGTGAAGGATTATTTTGAAGAGCGGGCAATGGCGGTGGTCGGCTATATCATTGAGCATAATGCGACGGTGAGGCAGGCGGCGAAGCAGCCTGGGATCAGCAAGAGCACGGTGCATATGGTAGTAACAAAATGGAACGGTTTTGCAGGGCGATATTTGTAATACGATAGGAAGATTTATTGGATTTTTTATTTTGTATTGAAAATGGGATGCTAAATGAGGGATTATCTGTTATACTATTATAGCAGACAGGAGGTGTTC
>CANRMT010000026.1 GCA_947631815.1 uncultured Eisenbergiella sp. | reverse complement strand
CGAATATATGGGCATTTGAAAGAAATGTGTGTAGGTTCTGCTCCTAAAAAATATGGCGTTAACTACCAAAGACGGGTCTGCGGGGCGGCTGAGGGACTGCGGTGCGCGGCCTGCGAAGCGGCTGAGCGGCGGCTCGCGGACAGAAAAAACAACGAATCAGGAATGAGAAAGGCATGACAGTTTGTGCAGGCTGTCATGTCTTTTTTGTTTTTTGCGCAAAAAGGAGTGCGGAAAATGACCGCTGCGGGCTCGAAAAAAGCAAAAAATGATAAACCGATGGCAAGGATTATGTAGAAAAACCAGACAAAAGTTATGTATGATTCAATTATACGAGATAAAATGCGCTGGCATTTTGTATAAGGCTCGGGCAACTACAGTTGGTGTTTGGAGGGTTTTATGAAAAATTCTACTAAAAAAGTCATCGTGGGTGTTGTCATCGCAGCAGTGGCAGCTCTGGCCGCCTTTTTCATCCTGCGGGATACTGTAGAAAACTTCAGTGACAAATACGCGGGGACGGACCTCACCAAAGACGTGGCAGGCATGGAGAGAGAGGGGACCTATACCGGGTATCTTCTCGCTCATGGGGACGCGGCCTATCCCGGACAAGGCGTGGATATCGATCTGTTCAGCTATTCCGACGCCAGCGGCGTGGAAGTCCGGGAGAACTATGAGGGCGAGGCGAAGGCCCTGCTCACCGAGTCCGGTTCCACCGCGACCTGGCAGGTAGAGGTGCCTGAGTCCGGTTTCTATAATCTCTATATGGAATACCTGGCGCCGGAATCCAGAGGCGTACCGGCGGAGCGTTCCGTGTATATCAACGGGGAGCTTCCCTTTGACGGGGCCAACAATATCACGTTCAGCAGGATCTGGACGGACGGCGGCGACGTGAAGGTCGACAACCAGGGCAACGAGATCCGCCCTGTCCAGGTGGAGTCCTTCCAGTGGCAGTCCGCCTACTTCCGGGACGACATGGGCTATGAGACGGAGCCTTATCTCTTTTATCTGGAAAAGGGATCCAACGAACTGACCCTGGTAGGCGAGAACGAGCCCCTGGCGCTGCGCAGGCTGTCCCTCCGTCCGGTGGAGGAGACCCCCGATTATGAGGAGTATCTGGCGGCCCAGCCCTCCGGCAGCAGCGTGACCGGCTATGCGCAGATCATTCAGGGTGAAGATTCCACCTATCGTTCCGAATCCTCCCTCTATGCAAAATATGACAGATCTTCCCCGACGACCCAGCCCAACAGCGTGACTACCACAGTACTCAACTACGTGGGCGGCGATGCCTGGAGAAGCTCGGGCCAGTGGATCGAGTGGGAATTCGAGGTGCCGCAGGACGGCTTCTACAACATCATGGTCAAGGGACGTCAGAACTACTCCCGCGGCGTGGTGAGCAGCAGGAGCGTCTACATAGACGGACAGATCCCCTTTGAGGAGATGAAGGAGATCGCGTTCGAGTACAGCAACGACTGGAACTGCATGACGCTGGGCGATCAGGAGGGCAATCCTTACCAGTTTTATCTGACGGCCGGGAAACACACCCTCCGTCTGGAGGCCACGCTGGGCGGCGTGGGTGCCATCCTGGAGGAGCTGGAGGATTCCACGTTCCGCCTGAATCAGATCTACAGAAGGGTTCTGGTATATACCGGCGCGAACCCCGACCAGTACAGAGACTATTTTATCGAGCGGAATTATCCCGAAGTGATGGAGGCCATGGACCTGGAGTCCAAGCGTCTGTTCAAGATCGTGGACGACATGGTGGCCTACAGCGGACAGAAGGCCGACAATATCGCCTCCGCGCAGACGGTGGCACAGCAGCTGGAGCGCTTCTGCGAGAAGCCCCAGAAGATCACGCTGGAGTTCACCACCTTCAAGGACAATATCACCTCTCTGGGCACGGCGGCCCTGAGCTTAAGCGAGACGAAGCTGGATGTCGACTATATCGAGGTCTGCAGCACCGACGTGAAGCCCGAGACTGACAAGGCGGGCGCCTTCAGCAAGCTGTGGCATGAGATGAAGTCCTTCGCGGCCTCCTTCGTGGTGGATTACAACGCGGTGGGCGATGTGTATGACGAAAAGAGCGGCGAAGACGTGGTCAAGGTGTGGATCCTCACCGGCCGCGATCAGGGCACGATCTTAAAGTCCATGGTGGACGATACCTTTACCCCCGAGACGGGTGTGAAGGTCAACGTGGAGGTCGTAGACCCCAGCGCCCTGCTCAACGCGGTGATGGCGGGCAGAGGTCCCAACGTGGTGCTTTCCGTGGGCGCGGACCAGCCGGTCAACCTGGCCCTGCGCAACGCGGTGGAGGATCTGACCCAGTTCCCTGACTGGGAGGACGTGTTCTCTCATTATACGAAGAGCTCCTATGAGCAGTACGGTCTGGACGGACACATTTACGCCATCCCCGAGACTCAGACCTTCAACGTGATGTTCTACCGCAAGGATGTGCTGGAGGAGCTGGGTGTGGAGGTGCCCCAGACCTGGCAGGAGCTGATCGAGCTGCTCCCGACGATCCAGGGCAACAACCTCTCCATCGGCATCCCGACGGCGGCGGGCAGCAGCGTCTCAGCGGCGGCCACGACGTCGATCGCCTCCAATTCGCCGGATCTGTCCCTGTACTTCACGCTCCTGTATCAGTACGGCGGCGACATGTACACCGAGATGGGCGGCAAGACCACGGTGGATTCCGAGGCGGGTGTGAGGGCCTTTAAGGATTACGTCAGGTACTTCAACGATTACGGGCTCCCGACCATTTACGATTTCGTCAGCCGGTTCCGTTCCGGCGAGATGCCCATCGGCATTTCGGCGTACTCGACCTACAACACGCTGATGGTGTCGGCACCCGAGATCCGCGGACTGTGGGATTTCACCCTGATCCCCGGCACGGAATACACGAATCCGGACGGCAGCACTTATATTGACCGTTCCGACTTCATCACCGGCAACGCCACCATGATGATTGCCACGGAAAAGGAATCCCTGCGGAACGCCTCCTGGGAGTTCATGAAGTGGTGGGCGCAGCCCGATACGCAGGTGCGTTTCGGCCGTGAGATCGAGGCTCTGCTCGGTTCCTCGGCCCGGTACGCGACAGCGAACAAGGACGCTTTCGTACAGCTTTCCTGGAGCGCGGACGATATCGAAGTGCTCAGCAGTCAGTGGGACCAGACCGTGGGGATCCGGGAGGTGCCGGGCGGATACTTTACGGGCCGCCATATCACCAACGCCATCCGGAAGGTGATCAACGAAAAGGTTGATTCCCGCGAGACGATCATAGATTATGCGGTAACCATCAACGACGAGCTCACCAAGAAGCGGATCGAATTCGGTCTGCCGTTGGAAGAATGAGGGAGGAGAGCATGAAAGAATATTGGAAGAAATACCTGACGCTGCGCAGGCACAATCTTCAGGTGGCCTGGAAAAAGGCGAAGAGAAGCAAGATGTGCTATGCGTTCCTGTTCCCCTACGCGCTGCTGTTCACGCTGTTTTACATAGCGCCGGTGGTGGCCTCCATCTTTTTCAGCTTCACCTACTACAACATCCTGGAGCCGCCCAGCTTCATCGGCCTCCAGAACTATATCAGCCTGATCCTGGAGGACGATATCTTCCTGATCGGTCTGAAGAACACGCTCATGATCGCCGTGATCACGGGACCGCTGGGATACATCATGTCCTTCCTGTTCGCCTGGCTGATCAATGAGCTGCCCCGCTGGGTGCGCAGCGTGGCGGTGGTCGTGTTCTACGCTCCCTCCATCGCGGGCAACTGTTACGTGATCTTCTCCGTGTTCTTCCGGGGCGACGCCTACGGCTATGTGAACGCGTTCCTGATGAACTTAGGCATTATCGACAAGCCGGTCCTGTGGTTCATCGATCCGAAGTATATGCTTCCGATCTGTATGCTGGTCATCCTCTGGATGAGCCTCGGCACCGGGTTCCTTTCCTTTGTGGCAGGCTTACAGGGCGTGGACCGGTCCCAGTTTGAGGCCGGTTACATGGACGGCATCAAAAACAGATGGCAGGAGCTGTGGTACATCACGCTTCCCAACATGAAGCCCATGCTGATGTTCGGCGCGGTCATGTCAATCACCCAGGCCTTCGGCGTCTGCGACGTGACCATGGCCCTGTGCGGATATCCCAGTACGGATTACGCGGCCCGCACCATTGTCACCCATCTGTTCGACTACGGCTTCACCCGGTTTGAAATGGGTTACGCATGCGCGATCGCGACGATACTGTTCCTTATTATGATCCTTTGTAACAAGGCAATACAAAGTCTGCTGAGGAGAGTGGGGACCTGAGATGAGCAAGAAGAAGAAAAAACAACAAAATGTGGAAGCAGTCTATCACAAGAAGCTGATCAAGAGAAGAAAGCCGAACCGTTCCGTCTGGGGAGACATTTTCCTGTACCTGTTTCTGCTGCTCGTGGCGGTGGTCATGGTGTTCCCCATCGTGTATGCGGTCAGCAGCGCCTTGAAGCCGCTGGATGAGCTGTTCAAATTCCCGCCGCGGATCCTGGCGCAGAACCCGACGCTGGATAACTTTTCCGATCTGTTCGTGACCATGGGCAAATCCTGGGTGACCTTTTCCCGGTATCTGTTCAACACGGTATTCATCACCTTTGTGGGGACCTTCGGGCATCTGATCGTGGCTTCCATGGGTGCGTTCGTGCTGGCGAAGTACGATTTCCCCGGCGGGGCAGGCTTCTTCAAGCTGGTCACCGTGGCCATGATGTTCACCGGCTATGTGACGCAGATCCCCAACTACCTGATCCTGAACGCGCTGGGCTGGATCGATACCTACTGGGCCATCATCATTCCGGCCTTCGCCTCCCCCATGGGACTGTTCCTGATGAAGCAGTTCATGGAGGGCCTGCCCACTTCCCTGATCGAGGCGGCCAAGATCGACGGCGCCAACGAGTGGAAAGTATTCGCCGGCATCGTGATGCCCAATGTAAAACCTGCCTGGATGACGCTGATCATCTTCTCCGTCCAGGGACTTTGGAACAACAAGGCCGCTACTTTCATCTACTCCGAGGCGAAAAAGACTCTCGTCTACGCCATGCAGCAGATCCAGAGCGGCGGTATCGCCAGGACCGGGCAGGGCGCAGCGGTGCTGGTCGTGCTGATGGTCGTTCCGATCGCCATATTCATCTTCTCCGAGAGCCAGATCCTGGAAACCATGGCGAGCTCCGGTCTGAAGGATTAACGGGAAATGAGGTGGCCTATGAAAATGCGAATCAAAATGATCGGCGCGCTGGCGCTGGGTGCGGTGATCCTGGCAGCGACTCCCGCAACGGTTTCGGCGCAGGAGAGAAGCTATACATACAATTACGATTACTGGGGCGACGTGCAGGATTCTCCGGACTTCTATACGGTGACCAAGGTGTATCCCGCCGAGGCCTTCGGGCTGGAGGATAATTTCAGCAACCCTCAGGGCATGTTCGTAAAGGATGATATGGTCTATATCTGCGATACCGGCAATAACCGGATCGTGCAGCTGAAGCGGACGGGAACGGAGCAGTTCGCCGTGGAGCGGATCTTCTCCAGCATCCAGGGAGATACGGATGTGAAGGATCTTTCCCAGCCCACGGATATCGCCGTTTCGGAAGAAGGGGATATCTATATCTGCGATCAGGGCAACGCCAGGATCCTGAAGCTGGACAGCGATCTGAACTATCTGCTGCAGTTTGATCTCCCTGTGGATTCCACGGTGAGCGCGGACAGTACGTTCAAGCCCTCCAAGCTGGTGGTGGACACGGCGGGCCGCGTGTACTGCATCGCCGTCAGCATCAACCAGGGCCTGTGCAAATATGAACCGGACGGCACCTTCTCCGGTTTCGTGGGAGCGACCCCCGTTACCTACAATCTGGTGGATTATCTCTGGAAGAAGTTCGCGACCCAGGAGCAGAGGCAGCGTATGGCTTCTTTTGTTCCCACGGCGTATGACAATATCTATATGGATCAGGAAGGCTTCATCTACGCCTGCGCGGGCGGCCAGGAGGAAGAAGATCTGGATTCCGGCGCTGCGGACGCGGTGCGCAAGCTGAACCTGATGGGCAGCGATATCCTGGTTCAGAACGGCGAATATCCCGTCTACGGCGATCTTTACTGGGGCGAGGGCGGCGGCTATGAGGGCCCTTCCTATTTCACGGATGTGACCGTGCTGGATAACGACATCTATGTCTGCCTGGACAAAAACAGGGGACGTCTTTTCGGCTATGACGACCAGGGCAAGACGGTGTTCTGCTTCGGCGGCAACGGCAACATGGACGGCTATTTCAGACTGCCGGCGGCCATCGAGCATATGGGACACGATCTGCTGGTGCTGGATACCCAGGACTGCAGCGTGACGCTGTTCACTCCCACGGAGTTTGGCGAGACGGTCTATGACGCCATCGAGCAGTTCGATGACGGCGACTATGTGCTCTCCGGCGAGAGCTGGCAGAAGGTCATGGATCTGGACGGCAACTACGATCTGGCCTATATCGGCATCGGCCGTTCCCTGCTGCGCCAGGAGAAGTACAAGGAGGCTATGGACTACTTCGAGCTCAAATATGACGCCGAGAACTATTCCAAGGCCTATAAGCAGTACCGGAAGGAATGGGTGGAGGATCATATCGTGGTGATCGTCATCGTGGTCCTGGCGGTGTTCCTGATCCCGCTGTCCATCGGTAAGGTTAAGAGCATCAAGCATGAAATCGATATCGCTGATATCTTCAGATTCTAGGGAAAGGGAGGCCGGTATGATTGCTGCACTGAACAATAAAATCGACATGCAACGGTATCTTAAGAGCCTGAAGTTCGCGCTGTACTGCATCACCCATCCGCTGGACGGCTTCTGGGATCTCACCCATGAAAAACGGGGCACCTACGCGGCGGCGAACACCATCCTGTTCCTCACCCTGCTGATCCGGGTGCTGAAGCTGCGCTACACCAGCTTCATCTTCATAACGGTCTACTGGGAGGGCATCAACATCTTTCTGTATATCGCCAGCGTGGCGTTCCCGCTCGCCATCTTCGTGATCGGCAACTGGGGTCTGACCACCCTGTTTGACGGCAAGGCGAGGCTGGGGCAGGTATATATGGCGAGCTGCTACGCGTTGACGCCGTACCCGCTGATCCAGTTCCCGCTGATGTTCTTCAGCAATTTCGTGACGGTGGATGAGGCGGAGTTCTATTCGGTCATAAGCGCCCTGTCCCTGGTGTGGGCCGCGATGCTGTTCATCGCCGCCATGGGACAGATCCATGAGTTTTCGATGGCAAAGAACCTGCTTTTTATTGTGGCCAGTCTGTTTGCCATGCTGGTGATCATATTTATCCTGCTGCTGTTCTTCAGCATGATTTCCCAGGGCGTAGCGTATTTCATATCCCTGGCCAAGGAAATCATGTTCCGACTATAGCAGGCGCAGCGGCATGAGAAAAGATATCTGCCGGGACGAAAAGGATGGGAGTGACCATGAAGAAAGAAAAATCAGTTAGAAAAGCAGAAATGAAGGCGGCGCTGGTCAGACAGCTCAAAAGCCTGGCGGTGCCCGTGATCATAACGGCCGTCATCGCGGTTGCGATTGTGGTTATCCTCAATTTCCAGACGACCACGGAGCAGGAGCCGGTGGTGAAACTGAACGGATATGACGGGACGACGGATCCCATTGTGGTGGAAAACGACAGGCTGAAGATGACCATGGATCCGGCCACCACACAGTTCTCGCTGGAGGTAAAGGATACGGGGAAGATCTGGTATTCCAATCCGCCGGAAGCGGCCTCCGACCCACAGGCGGTGGCGTCCTATAAGGGCAGGCTGCAGTCCACCCTGCTTCTGACGTTCAGTCAGGCCACGGGTCTGCAGACCACCTTTGACAACTTCAGCTACGGCATCGACAATCAGCTCTATGAGATCGAGCAGGGCGACGATTACATTAAGGTCAATTATTCCATCGGCGAAGCGGAGCGGGAATATGCGATCCCGCCGGTCACCACGGAGTCAAAGATGCAGGAGTGGTTCGACGCCGCGGGCAAGAAGGACGCCAGCTTCGTCAGACGTTACTATAAGAAGTATGACATCAATGACCTGGATGAAGAGGACGACCGGGATCAGCTGGTGGCCGATTACCCCATCCTGGAGACGGAACCGATCTATGTGCTGAGGGATACCACGGTTTCGGGCGCGGCGACCATCAAGCTGGAGCAGATCTTCGAGACGGCCGGCTATACCGCGGAGGATCTGGAGGCGGACAAGGCGCTGAGCAATAAGACCAAGTCCAGCAATAAGCTGGTGTTCAACGTCAGCATGACCTACCGTCTGGACGGCGGGGATCTGGTGGTGGAGATGCCGCTGGACGATCTGCAGTACAAAAAGAGCACGCCCATCTATACGATGGTGATGCTGCCTTATTTCGGCGCGGGCGGCCCGGAGGATACGGGTTACATGATGGTGCCGGAGGGCGGCGGCGCGCTGATCAATTTCAACAACAACAAGCTTTCTCAGGCGTCCTATTACGCGAACCTGTACGGCTGGGATATGGCGCTGTCCAGAGACGCGGTGGTGCACGATACGAGGATCTATTTCAACGCCTTCGGCATCGCCAACGGCGATGACTCCTTCGTCTGCATCCTGGAGGAGGGTGCCCCGTACGCGTCCGTGCAGGCGGATATCGCCGGACACGGCGGCAGTTACAACTATGTGAACGCGGTTTACAGCATCAGTCCCCGTGAGCTGTTCGAGGTGGGCGATCTGGGCAGCCAGAATACCTATAAGTTCCTGGAGACTCTGCCGCATGAGACGCTGACCCAGCGCTACCGTTTCGTGGACAGCAGCGATTATGTGGATATGGCCAAGGCCTATCAGGGATACCTGCAGGATCAGTATGGAACGTATTTCACGCAGAACGACGACGCTTCGACGCCCGTGGCGCTGGAGATCGTGGGCGCGGTGGATAAGGTCAGGCAGATCCTGGGCGTGCCGGTTTCCCGTCCGCTGAAGCTGACGAAATACAGCGATGCGGAGGAGATGATCCGTCAGCTTTCGGAAGAGGGCATGGACAACATGTCCGTGAAGCTGACGGGCTGGTGCAACGGCGGCGTGAACCAGAAGATCCTGCGCAAGGCGAAGACTATTTCCGCCCTGGGCAGCAAAAAAGACCTGCAGTCCCTGGGGGATGCGGCGAAGGAACTGGGCGTGGATCTGTACCTGGAGGGCGTGACCCACTACGAATACGACAGCGGCCTGCTGGACGGCTTTTTCTCCTTCACGGACGCGGCGCGGTTCATCTCCAAGGAGCGGGCGGAGCTGTTCGTCTACAATCCGGTGACCTACAGCGCCAGAGAAGGGCTTGACAGCTATTACCTGCTGCATCCGGACCTGATCAAAGAAAATACACAGACCCTGGCGGAGGCGGCGGCGAAATACAACGCCAACGTGGCCTTCCGGGATACGGGCATGGAGCTGTCCTCCGACTATTATCTGAAGGACACGGTGAGCCGTCAGAGCGCCATGGAATCCCAGGCGCAGATGCTTCGGGACATCGAGGACGGCGGCCAGAAGAACCTGATCAATATGGGCAACGATTACGCGATCCCCTATGCGGACCTGGTGACCAACATGGATCTGGCGGGCAGCGGCTATACCATCCTGGACGAGGAGATCCCGTTCTATCAGCTCGCGGTTCACGGCTTCGTGAATTACACGGGAGCGCCTTTGAACACCTGCGGCAACGAGCAGGAGGAGCTGCTGGAGTCCGCGGAATACGGGGCCGGTCTTTCCTTCTCCCTGATGCGGGAGACGGCCTTTGCCCTGCAGAAGACCCTTTACACCGAGTACTATGCATCCGATTATGCCGTCGAGCACGACAGGATGCTGGAGACATATAACCGGTACAACAGCGAGCTGGGCCATGTGTTCGGCCAGCAGATGACCGATCATGAGAAGCTGGGCGAGGAGCTGTCCTGCACGACCTATGAGGACGGCACCAAGGTCTATGTCAACTACAGCTTCACCGACGCGGTGACGCCGGACGGCGTGGCAGTCCCGGCGAGGGATTATAAGGTAGTCCGCTGAAAGCCTTCCGCGGGCGGCGCGGCAGCGCTTCCCGCGGGGCTTTGACAGGAAAAGGAATCAGAAAGGGTAGTGGTTATGAAAAGACGACAGAAGAACAAGTTAGCAGGTCTTCAGAAACGGAAAGCCATCTCGGGGTATCTGTTCATTTCACCGTTCATCGTGGGTTTCCTGGTCTTTATGGTAAAGCCTCTCTTCCAGTCGCTGTATATGAGCTTCTGCGATGTACAGCTGGGAGCGGGAACCTTTAATCCGGTGTGGCGCGGACTGTTCAATTACAATTACGCCTTCCGGGTGGACGCGGAGTATACGAGGCTCCTGACGGAGGAGCTCACCCGGATGGCGATCTATTCCGTGGCCATCATGGTGTTCAGCTTTTTTGTGGCGCTGATCATCAACGGGAACTTCAAGGGCAGGGCGCTGGTGCGTTCCGTGTTCTTCCTGCCGGTGATCCTGGCCTCCGGCGTGATGCTGAAGCTGGATTCGGAAAACGCCCTGATGGCTGCCGTAGCGGCCACGGTGGAGGTGAACGCGGGAGGGACTGCCGGGATCACGGACGCGATCCAGAGCATCCTGCGGACCACGGGGGTCGGCGTCAGAGCCTTCGAGCAGCTGTTCGAGATCATCGACAACATCTACGATGTGGCGATCTCCTCCGGTATCCAGATCATCATCTTCCTCTCCGGCCTGCAGACGATCTCCTCCAGCATGTATGAGGCGGCGGACATCGAAGGCTGTACCAAGTGGGAGAGCCTCTGGAAGATCACCTTCCCCATGGTGAGCTCCCTGTTCCTGGTCAACTGGATCTACACGGTGGTGGACTTCTGCATGAGATCGGACAACGAGATCATCGAAAAGATCACCGATCTGATGAACGTAAACCTGAATTACGGCCTGGCCTCCGCCATGTCCTGGGCATATTTCGTGCTGGTCATGGCCATTGTGGGCGTCAGCTCGCTGATCATCTCGAAGGGGGTTTACTACTATGAGTAAGAAAAAAAACGCGGCGACGGCGAAATACGCGGGTTTCTGGGAGAGGAACCGTCAGTCCGGCGGCTATCTCCTGCGCAAGACCGTGATGGGCTATGCGGTCAGCATCTGCCGGGCGGTACTGCTCTTCGGACTGTGCTTCCTGATCCTGCAGCCCCTTCTGAACAAAATATCGGTGAGCTTCATGACGGAGCAGGATCTGTACGATCCCATCGTGACCTCCATCCCGCTGCATTTCACCACGCAGAACTACAAGCTGGCGGCCGGCCTGATGGAATACAGCACGACCATCATCCATTCGCTGGTGATCTCGCTGACCATCGCGATCCTGCAGGTGAGCGTGAGCACCCTGGTGGGATACGGCTTTGCCAGATTCCAGTTCCCGTTAAAGAAGTTCTGGTTTGCCTGTGTCATGGTGATGGTGCTGATCCCGCCGCAGGTCATTTCCACCTCCCTGCACCTGCATTTCCGGTTCTTTGATGTGCTGGGGATTTTTGAAGCGCTCACGGGCTCGACCATCAACTTAAAGTCCTCCGTGCTTCCGTATTATCTGATGAGCGCGGGCTGCATGGGCCTGAAAAACGGACTGTATATCTACATGATCCGCCAGTTCTTCCGCAACATCCCCAAGGAGCTGGAGGAGGCCGCCTATGTGGACGGCTGCGGCACCCTGAAGACCTTCATCCGGATCATGCTGCCGGACGCGAAGCCCATCCTCACTTCCTGCTTCCTGTTCGCCTTCGTGTGGCAGTGGACCGACGGCTTCTATTCCAGCATGTTCCTGGGCGATATCAGCCTGCTGAGCATTAAGCTCAAACAGTTGCCGGATACCTTCGGCGGCTATATGGCCAGGATCAGCGGGGCGGCCAGCTCCGCGGGCGTCTCCGTCCCGTACAGCAACTGTATGCTGGCCACCGGCACCCTGATGGTGATCGTGCCGCTGATCATCCTGTACCTGTTCGCGCAGAAGGGCTTCGTGGAAAGCTTAAGCAGCACCGGTATCAAGATGTGATGCCTCATGCCGCATCGTTTGCACAGTAAGTTTCGCCCGGCGCGTTCCGGACCCGGAAAGTTTTTGCGGGGCGCGCCGCGGCTGAAATTTATAAATTAGATCATAAGGAGGAGAGTATGAAAATCAAAACGCTTAACAGAGTTATGGCATCCTGTCTGGCGGCCCTGATGGCAGCGGGAACCGCCGGCTGCGGCAGCAGCAGCCAGCCCGCAGAATCCCAGGCTCCGGCTTCCGAGGCGCAGCCCGCGGAGACCCAGGCCGCTGAAACCCAGGCTGCCGAGGAGAGCGCGGCTCCCGAGGAGACCGCTGCGGAAGAGACCGCGGCCCCCGAAGAAGAGGGCATGGCCGAGGTGAAGATCGACCCTCAGACCGGCGAGCCCTTCGATCTGGGCGGCATGGAAATCACCATCGCCGACTGGTGGACCGATCCCGACGCGCCGCTGACCACCGAATTCCAGGAAGCGCAGAAGGAGTACCGCGACTGGCTGCAGGAGACCTACAACTTCACCATGGTGCAGAAGAACTACGCCGGCTGGGGCTGGGGTGAAGGCTCCATCGGTGAGGCGTTCGTGCAGGCCGCCACTTCCGGCTCTGACGAGAACATCATTTACATCCTGACCAATTCCGCTTCCACTGCTTCTTATGTCAGCCAGGGTCTGGCGTATGACATTTCCAAGCTGGACGGCGACGTTGTGGATCTTTCCCGTGAGAAATGGACCTGCAACGGCGAGCTGACGAGCTGGGGCGTGGGCGATGCCAAGTACGGCTTCTATGCCGGTCCTTCGGAGCCCAGAGGAGGCCTTTACTTCAATAAGACGGTGCTGAAGGATGCCGGCATCGATCCCGAATCCATCTATGACATGCAGGCGGACGGCACCTGGACATGGGATGCCTGGATCGACATCATGGACAAGGTACAGCGCGATACCGATGCCGACGGCCAGATCGATGTATACGGCTGCGTGCAGAATAACGGCGGCATGATCATGCAGTGTATCCGTTCCAACGGCGGCGCTCTGGTGACCAAGAACGCGGACGGCACCTATTCCCTGACCGCCGACAGCGATGCGGTCCGTGAGGGTCTGCATTTCGCGCTGGACGAGGTGACCAGCAAGTATTATCTGAACTATGGCAATGAGGATGGTTCCAACTGGGAGGACTACAAGGTCCGCTTCATGAACGGCGAGGCCGCTTTCATGTTTGACGATGCCTACTGCGCATATCAGGGCGGCTGGCTGACCGGTCAGTCTGTCGATGCGGAGGGCAATCCTACGGCGGTCAACGGCGTTGAGCTGACCCAGCAGGTGGACTACGGCTTCGTGATGTTCCCCAAGGGGCCCAGAATGGACGACTATGTGACCAACAAGTCCAACAACGTCACCATGATGCCTTCTTCCTACAGCGATGAAAAGGCGAGACTGCTGATGTTCGCGTACGACGTGTGGACCGATGATGTTCCCGGTGAAGAGTGGGAAGGCTACTACGGTCTGCTGGATAACCTCTACGGCGGCATGAGAGATACCCGTTCCGTGGACGAGACCATCGACATGATGACCACCAGAGGCGTTGACGACGTACATGCCATCGTTCCGAACTTCAACCCCAACGACAACTTCCTGTATCAGGCGGGTGTCGGCGCGGATGCGGACGCTCTGCTGGAGCAGAACCTGGCTGAGTGGCAGACCGCGGTGGATGAGTTCAACGCGTCCCTGCAGCAATAATCGCAGAGAGGAAACAGCTTGTAACAGTCAACTGATTTGGGGATGGTGTTTTCCGGGCACCATCCCCTTTGTTCACAAAAGCGGAGGCACAGCGATGGAGGTCTTGTTCCATCTGCCGGGACTGCGGCAGAATTATCCCCTGAATATGGTTCTCTTGTCCATGCTGGAAAAGAGGCCGGAATATTTCCGGGAGGGCGTGCGCATCGCGTCCTTTTTCGGTGAGTTTCCCATGTCGCTCTGGAACGGCGGCAGAAAATCCCCCAACGACCAGTGCGACGCCGGATATATCGAGAACGTGATAAAAAATATCAATGCGAAGGGCGTGGCAGTGCGCTACACCTATACCAATACGTTCCTGAACGAAGAGGATCTGAAAGATCCCTACTGCAACTTCTGCCTGAAGGCGGCGGACAACGGAAAGAACGAGGTGCTGGTGGTATCGCCGCTCCTGGAGGCTTACATACGGAAGAATTATCCCCGGTTCAAGATCAACAGCTCCACCTGCAAGGAGATCCGCGACATCGGCGCCGTGAATGAGGAGCTGCGAAAGGACTATCACCTGGTGGTGCTGGATTATAATTTCAACAACCGCTTTGACGTCCTGGAACAGATCGAGGACAAGGGGCGCTGCGAGATCCTCGTGAACGCGGTGTGCCAGCCGGACTGTCCCAGAAGGGGAAAGCATTACGAGAACGAGGCGAAGAATCAGAAGATCATGCTGAAAAACCGGACCCGCACCCCGGACCGTCAGATCCCGCTGGAGCCCTGGCACTGCGATTACGGCGAGCACAATGAGTTCCGCACGATCCAGAGCTACTGCACCTACGTATCCCCGGAGGACATCTGGGAAAAGTATGTGCCCATGGGCTTTACGAACTTCAAGCTGGAAGGGCGGACGGCGAACCTCTTTTATATCCTGGAGGTCTACTGTCATTATCTGATCCGGCCCGAATACCGGGTGGATGCCGCCGCCACGCTGCTGAACAGTCTGGCGGCGAGTCATCTGATCACGGTGGCGAAGCCCCGGCCTTCCAAATGGCCGTGAGGCGGGGAATCCGAGCGGATGACCTGTCCGGCTGGAGCGCGAACGTTTATGTTCCAGGAATGAAAAGGAGATCAAATGGCTGAGAGAAAGGTATACTGGCATCTGCCCGGCTTCTGTTATTTCCGGGCGCTGAATCTGGCGGTGATCACGCTGATGAAGGAATATCCGAACTGTTTCCGGGAAGGGTATCGGATCGGCTCGGTTTACGGCACCTTTCCCGGAGCCATCTGGAACGGCGGACGGGTGGTGATGGGGATCGCCGGAAAGCGGGATATCGAGGCGACCCTGAAGCTGTACAACAGCAGGGGCGTCCCGGTGCGTTTCACCTGGACCAACTCGTGTCTCGAGGAGAAGCACCTGCAGGACACCTATTGCAACCTCATCATGCGGCTGGCGGACAACGGGATGAATCAGGTCCTGGTCAACACCAGGGTGCTGGAGGACTACATCCGCCGGGAATATCCCCGCTTTCCGCTGATCTCATCCACCACGAAGCGGATCGTGGAGACGGGAAAGCTGATGGAGGAGCTGGAGCGGGACTATTACTTGGTGGTGCTGGACTATGACCTGAATCACGATCAGGACGTGCTGCGGCGGCTGGAGCCCTGCGCGGGACGGGTGGAGATCCTGGTCAACGAGGTCTGCACGCCGGGCTGCCCCAGGAGGGCGGAACACTACGCCCAGCAGTCCAGGGCCCAGCTGGAGTTCGATGTGAAGGACGTCTTCGCCTGCCCCAACGCGAATCCCAACAAGACCTTCGAGGAATGCAGGAAGCGTCCCGCTTTTATCTCCAATGAAGAGATCGGGGATTATATCGGCCGCGGGTTTGTGAACTTCAAGATCGCCGGGCGGGGGATGCCCCAGCAGTATGTGCTGGACGCCTACCTGTATTTTCTGGTGAAGGACGAGCAGAGAGAATTCATCCGGGGAAGGATCGCCGCGCTGACGGCCCCGCCTTCCGGGGCGTCCGTGAGACGGCAGGCCGGCAGGAAATAGGGAGAAGCGCCGGGAGAGGCTTGTCCGGCGGAGAATGAGGGAACTGCCTGGAACGGCTTTCCCCGCAGCGCAGGATGAGAGAAGCGCGGTCGGGTGATCATGCGGCAGAAGACGGGAAAAGCGCCGTGGGCAGGTTGTTCCGCGGCATGGAGGAGCGTATGAAAAAAAATCTGGTGATATGGATCGCCTCGGTTCTTCTGGCGGGAATGACGCTTTGCGGCTGCGGGAGCAGAGCGGCCGGGGAAGAGGCGGCTTCCGAGAAAGAAACGGCGGCCGGGAGCGAAGCGGCCGCGGGCGGGACGGCGGCTGCGGGCGAGACAGCCGCACAGGAAGCGGCTGACGGAGACGGATCGGCCGGGGAAGAGGCGGCTTCCGAGAAAGAAACGGCGGCCGGGAGCGAAGCGGCCGCGGACGAGGCGGATCCCGGGCAGGAAACGGCTTCGGCGGAGGAGACCTCCTCCGCGGATGGAGCGGCTCCGGCGGGAAGCGCTGCGGCGGGAGAGGAGGGCGAAGTGCCCATTTTGAAGGATGCAGTACAGCAGAAGATGGGATGCCGGATCGGTGCGGCGGCGACCCAGTTCGAGATGCGGGACAAAAAGGTCTGGAAGATCATCACGAAGCATTTCAACGCCATCACCTTCGGAAACGAGCTCAAGCCAGACGCCATGTTCGGCTACAGCAACGGGAAATGTCCCGGCACACAGGAGGCCGAGCTGAACGGAGAGACGATCCTCGTCCCGAAGATGGATTTTTCCAGGGCGGAATCGATGCTGGACCAGGTGATGGGCTGGAATCAGAACCATCCGGACGAAAAGATCATGGTGCGGGGCCATGTGCTGGTATGGCACTCCCAGACGCCGGAATGGTTTTTCCATGTGGACTACGACAAGAACAAGGACTATGTGGACAAGGACACCATGAACAAGCGTCTGGAATGGTACATCCGCACGGTGCTGACCCACTTCACCGGGGAGGACAGCAAATATAAGGGCATGTTCTACGGCTGGGACGTGGTGAACGAGGCGGTCAGCGACAATACGGGCACCTACCGTTCCGACAGGGAGAATCCCGACGAACCCTTAAGCCAGGATACCCACGGCAGCAATTCCAGCTGGTGGAAGGTCTATCAGAGCAGCGAATATATCCTGAACGCCTTTTTATACGCCAACAAATATGCGCCCGCCGATCTGGAGCTGTATTACAACGATTACAACGAATGCTCCTTCCAGAAGCAGCAGGGGATCCTCGCGCTGCTGGAGGCCGTCAAGGCTCTGGAGGGCGCGCCCGGAGAGGGCACCCGTATCGACGCCATGGGGATGCAGGGGCATTACAACATGTCCTCCCCGTCCTGGAACGATTTCGAAACCTCCATCGAAAGGTACGCGAAGGTCGTGGGAAACGTGCAGATCACGGAGCTCGACATGCGGGCCAGCGAATGGTATGACGGCAGCGAGGCGTCCAGGGCGGAGGAATACGAAAAGCAGGCGGAGCGCTACCGGATGCTCTATTGGGCCATGCAGCAGGCCAACGCGAAGGAAGGCGTCAACGTGACGGGCATCACCTTCTGGGGAACGGTGGACCACTATTCCTGGCTCCAGAGCCGTTCCAATATCGGGGGCGGGAACACCACGGGCCTGACCCAGTGTCCCCTGCTGTTCGATGACGAGTATCAGCCGAAGCCCGCATTCTATCAATTTATCGGGGAATGAGCACGACAACACAGCATAAGCACGAGAAAGAGCGGTAAAAGAAATGGCAGCACAGCTACAGAAAAAGAGGAATCCCGTGATCGGAGCCGATTTTCCCGATCCGGATGTGATCCGGGTGGGGGATACCTATTATATGCTCTGTTCCACCATGCATTTTCTTCCGGGCGGCGTGATCCTGCGCTCCTATGACCTGCTGCACTGGGAGATCGCATCCTACGTATTCGATTCCTTCGGAAATGTGCCGGAGGTCAGCCTGGAGCAGGAAAAGAACGGTTACGGCTGCGGTATGTGGGCCGGATGTCTGCGCTTCCATGACGGGCGGTTTTACGTGAGCTTCGCGGCCCGGCGCACCGGCAGGACCTTTTTCTATACTGCGCCCGACATAAACGGGCCCTGGGACTGTCGGCAGCTGGATCAGTATTATCATGACAGCTCCCTGTTCTTTGACGACGACGGAAGGGTCTATCTGATCTACGGCAATTCCGAGATCTGGATCCGGGAGCTTAAACCGGATCTTGGCGGTTTTGTGCCGGGAGGTCTTTTCCGGCGGCTGATCAAGGACCGTCCCGGGGTTTTCCTGGGGTATGAGGGCTCTCATTTTTATAAGATCAACGGGAAATATTATCTGTTTGTGCTGGACTGGCCCGACACGGGGACCATGCGGCGGACACAGTACTGCTTCTGCGGCGATTCGCTGGAGGGAGAATTCTCGGGAGGCCCGGTGCTGGATGACGATCTGGGCTATCACAACTGCGGCGTGGCCCAGGGCGGCGTGGTGCAGGCGGCGGACGGAAGCTGGTACAGCGTGCTGCTGCAGGATCACGGCGCGGTGGGGCGCGTCCCCGTTTTGGTCGATGTGCATTGGAAGGACGGATTCCCGGTGTTCGGAAAGCAGGGCAGGGCGCCCCGCACGCTGACGATGGAGAGCGCGCGGCCAGAATACCGCTATGAACCGGTCTTCACCTCGGACGATTTTGTGTATGAGCCGGATGAAAACGGCATCTTTTATCTAAAAAAACAGTGGCAGTGGAACCATGAGCCCCGGCCCTCGCTCTGGACGGTGGAGCCGGAGGGCGGTCTGCGCATCACCACCGGAAAGATCTGCGCCAACGTGACGCAGGCCGAGAATACGCTGACCCAGCGGCTGATGATGCCCGTATCCTGCGCCGAGGCGACGGTGGATGCGAGCGGGCTTCGGGACGGAGACTATGCCGGTCTGTGCGCGCTGCAGGGCTGTTATGCCATGCTGGCCGTCACGAAACAGCTGGGCCAGTATTATGCGGTGCTTCTGTGCCGGGAGAAAAAAGAAAAGGACAGGGGTCTCGGGAACAGCGATTACCTTTCCGGCGAGGAAACGGCGCGGATCAGGCTGAAGGGGCCCGTCGTGCGCATGCGGATGGAGGCGGATTTCTCGGAAGGCGCGGATCAGGTCTCCTTTTCCTGCCGGGAGCCGGAAGGGGGAGAAGGCTGGAGAAGTGTGGGCAGAGCGCATCAGCTCTATTTCGGGCTGGATCATTTCACCGGCTGCCGCTGCGGGCTGGCCGTTTATTCCACCAGAAAGCCGGGCGGTTCTGCCGTGTTCCGGGGATTCAGGTATGAATATAATGATTAAATCTGTGCTTGGAGCGGAATTCGGAGGGAGAACAGTTCTTCTGCTGGCGGAATACGCGGTTGAAGGTGGAAAGGCTGGAAAAGCCTGACTGCATGGCGATCTGCGTGATGGACAGATCGGACTGGCTCAGCAGCTCCTCCGCGATCCGGACCTTGCGGTGACAGACATAGGCGGCGAAGGTGAAGCCGGTATACTGCTTGAAAAGCCTGGAAAAGTGAAATTTGGAAAAGCCTGCCGAGGAGGCCATATCGTCCAGGCTCAGATCGTCCATATAGTGGGAATCGATATATTCGAGGATGCCGTTGAATTTCTCGGCGTATTCCTTCTGGCGGTATATGTGCCCGGAGGAGAGGGTCTGCTGGCTGTTCGAGCGGTCGTTCCCCAGGACCACGTACAGATTCAGGAACAGGGAATAGATGGACAGATCGGAATAATCGTTGGTCCCGAAGTATTCGTTGCGCATCTGCAGCAGGATATGGTACACTTCCTCGTAAAGGGAAGGGTTCTGACTGCGGGTCAGATGGAGCGGGGAAGCCAGAAGCGACTCCGCCCTGGAAAAACCGCGGATCGATTCCAGAGGGACGGGATCCAGCAGGAAAATGAAGCGAATGCCGGTCTCCGGCGCGGTGAGGGAGTGAAGGGCGCGGGGCGGGATGAGCAGGATATCCCCCGGCATCAGATGAAAATGCTCCTCCCCGACGGCCGCATCGTACCAGTTCTCCATGGGAAGGATGATCTCCACGGCGCTGTGCCAGTGCGTGGCGAAGTTCTCTGTCTGCTCGTTGTACCAGATGCGTACGGTAGTATTCCTGCGGTATTCCACCAGCTCCTGGATGCCCGCCTGGATCCTGCGGGTGCCGGAGTAATCGTTATTGGAGCTGTAAAAATCAGCGCCTGCTCCTGCCATATGCATCACACTCCTTTTTTCTATTATACCTTTTTTTCGAGAAAAGTAAATTGTGTGTTCTGAACAAATTTCCGGCAGGAATTGCTATGAAATAAAGTAGAATTTGGAGGATGGAACAATGAGAAAGGGTTTGCCGATCATCGCGGCGGCGCTGGCCGCCGCCGTTTTTCTGATGTCCTGCGCGCCGTCCGGCGCTTCGGACGGACTGGCAGAGCGGCAGGAAACGGCGCAGGAAACGGAAAAAGAGGCTGCGCGGGAGACCGAGAAGGAGAACCGGCAGGGAACCGCGGCGGAAGCGGAGAGGGAGGACCTGCAGGAGACGGCGTGGGAGACCGAGAAAGGGAACCGGCAGGAAACCGCGCAGGATGCGGATGAGGACCGGCAGGAGAGCGCAGCGGGCACGGCGGAGGAGCTGCACGAAACTGCGCAGGAGTCGGAGCGGGAGGCCTCTGGGGCGGCAGAGCAGGAGAAGAGCACGACCCCGCGGGCAAAGAATGCCGCCCGGCTTCTGGCCGACATGGGCGTTGGCTGGAATCTGGGCAATACATTTGATGCGCACGGCGCGCCCGATCCGGCGGCGGATGAGACTTATTGGGGAAATCCCGCGACCACGAAGGAAATGATCGACGCGGTGCGCCTGCAGGGCTTTCGCACGCTGCGGCTCCCGGTCACCTGGAGCGAGCATGTGGGCGGCGCGCCGGATCATGCGATCGACCGGGACTGGCTGGAGCGGGTGGCCGAGGTGGTGGATTATGCTTACGGCGAGGGCATGTATGTGATCCTGGATACCCATCATGAGCCGGATTACTGGCTGAAACCGCAGAAGGACGGCCTGGAGAAGACGGAGGAGGAGCTTTGCGCCGTCTGGAGACAGCTGGCGGAGCGGTTCGCCGACCACGGGGAAAGGCTGCTGTTCGAAGGGATGAACGAGCCCAGGGTCAAGGGCTCGCCGGAGGAATGGAGCGGCGGCACGCAGGAAGGCAGGGAAGCGGTCAACCGGCTGAACGCGGCCTTTGTGCGGACCGTGCGGGCCTGCGGCGGCAATAACGCCTCCCGGTGTCTGATCCTCTGCCCTTACGGGAATTCGGTCACCGCGCAGACCCTCGGGGAACTGGAGATCCCGGCGGATGATGAGAACATCGCCGTGGCGGTGCATATGTATACGCCCTATTTCTTCGCCTTTGATCCCGGACAGGACAGCGTCAGCGAATGGACTCCGGCGCTGAAGGGAGAGCTTTCCGCCAATATGAAGCTGCTGGACCGGTATCTCATCGACAGGGGCGTGCCCGTGATCATCACGGAATTCGGCGCGGTCCGCAAGACCTGTCGGGACGCGGACGGGACGGAGCGGGAGAATACGGACCAGGTGCTGGCATGGCTGGCGGACTATATGGAGATGGCCGGGCAGCGCGGTATCCCGTGCATCTGGTGGGACAACGGCATTTACGATGCGGACGGAGAAAAATTCGGGATCTTTGACAGGCGGTCTCTGACCTGGTACGCCCCGAAGATCGCGGACGCGCTGGTGGAGAATGCGGCTAAGCTGACCGCGGATTGAATGGCCGCGGATAAGTCGGCCGCAGATGAAATGGCTGCGGATAAGCCTGCCGTTGATAAAGCGGCTGCGGCTGAATCGGCCGGCGGATAAAAACGGCCGCGGCTAAGCTGACCGCGGCCAGAACGGAGGAAAAAATGACAGGAGGACCGAGGGCTCCGAAGGATCCGGAAAAACAGCGGAGTTATTTTTATATCATGCGGAATAAGGAAGTGGCGGGCGGCCCCGCGCCGGACGGAGGCGGCATTTCGTTCCTGTATCAGAACGACGGACGGATGATCAGCAGCGCGCGGATCGTGGGCGGCATTACCGATGAGGAGATCCTGGAGCTTCTGGAGACGACGGAAGGGTTCCGCAGGCTGGTACACAGCATCGGCGTGACGGCGGAGGGGGATGATCCGGAGGAAGAGGTCTCCTTCGCCTTTCAGATGTACGGAAAGACCGATCCCAATGTCTCCGGTACGACGCTGCGGCTGGGGCTGCGCGCGGACGGCGCGGAGCGGCGGCTGGTCCTGTCGGACTGCCGGTGGTCTTCGGATGACAGGGAACCGGGACAGATCCGATTCGGCTTCCAAAGGGCGGGCGTGCCGGTCAGGGTCTGGGTCCGTTTCTATCTGGAGGACGGCTTTGAAGCGCCCGAGGTGCAGGAAGAGGCGGAGGTTGATTTTTCCTCCGACGGATACCGCGCGATGATCGAAGGCTCCCTGGTGCAGACGGGGAATACGGCCCGGCTGCGCGCGGCGCTCCAAAGGGCCCGCCGGGGGGAGGACGTGACGGTGGCCTTTATCGGAGGCTCCATCACGCAGGGCGCGGGCGCGGTGCCGATCCATACGGGCTGTTATGCTTACCGGGCGTTCACCGGCTTCTGCCGGGCGGCGGGCAGAGGAACAGAAGAAAATATCCATTACTGCAAGGCCGGTGTGGGCGGAACGCCCTCCGAGCTGGGCATGATCCGATATGAACGGGACGTGTGCCGGGACGGCGTCGTGCTGCCCGACGTGGTGGTGGTGGAGTTCGCAGTGAACGATGAGGGAGACGAGACGAAGGGCGAGTGCTACGATTCCCTGGTCAGAAAGATCCTGAACGCGCCCAACCGTCCGGCGGTGATCCTGCTGTTCGCGGTCTTTGTGGACGACTGGAACCTGCAGGAGCGGCTGTCGCCGGTGGGGGAGGCATACGGTCTCCCCATGGTCAGCGTCCGGGACGCGGTGAAGGAACAGTTCGCCAGAAAGCCGGGAGAGGGCAGGATCGTCAGCAGGAATCAGTTTTTCTATGACCGCTATCACCCGACCAATGTGGGCCATCGGATCATGGCGGACTGCCTGAACTATCTTTTTGAAAAGGCCGGAGAGGGAGCTGATGCGGCCGTGGATGTGCGGGGGGAGACGGCGCTTCCGAAGGCCCCGCTGGGCGGCGCCTTTGAAAACGTCAGGCTTTTGGACAGGGCGCACAACCCCGCGGGAGCTTTCATTGACTGCGGGGATTTTGACGGGACAGATGGGGAACTGCAGGGTGTGGAGCGGGATTTGGACCTGGGCCAGACGCCGCAGTTTCCCTACAACTGGAAGCACGAGGGTGGAAGCGGGACGCGGCCCTTCCGGATGGAGATTTCCTGCCGGACGCTGCTGCTGGTCTACAAGGACTCCGGTTCCGTCAGGGCCGGGAAGGCGCAGGTGCTCGTGGACGGAGAACCGGTGCTTTTGATCGATCCTCGGGAGATCGGGTGGACGCACTGCAATCCGCTGATCTGCTTCCGGGAAAGGGAAAAGAAGACCTACCGTGTGGAGATAAGGATGTGCCCGGGCGAGGAAGGGCTGGATTTCACCATCCTGGGCTTTGGATATGTGGCATGATGACCTGACCGAAAAAGCAGACGATGCCGTGCGGCACGCCGCGGCGGGGCATCGTCCGGAGGCGGCGGATTTTTCGATACGCCGGGGTGCGGTCGGAAAGGCCGGTATCGGGGCGGGATCCAATAGGAGAAGAGATCGGATGAGAGCGATGGAATGGGACAGGCGGCGGGAGCTGCCGCCGCTGCTGGCGGAGCATACCGCCTGGGAAGGTGTCAGACGGATCGCCGGAAAAGTGGCGAAGGATATGGAAAAGGTGACCGGCCGGACGGCAAAGGTCATCACGGAGGACGAGCTGGAAGGGCATGCGCGCGTGATCCTGTGCGCGACCCTCGGAAAGAGCGCGCTGCTGGATGAGCTGGCCCGAAGGGGACTCGTGGATCTGCGGCCCGGATGGGAGACGTATCAGATCCGGCTGCTGTCCAGAGAGCAGTTCGCCGCGGCGGACGGCGGAAGTGCGGAGCCGCTTTGCGGGACGGGTGCGGCCGGTCCGCGCGGCAGTGCGGAGGCGGATGGATCGCGCGGCGGTGTGGGTGCGGCTGACCCGTGCGCTGCGGTGGATGCAGCTGCTTCGCGCGCGGCGGACGCGGCCTTCGAATGGCCCCGGGAGCTGGAGCAGATCCTCCTGATCTGCGGCAGCGATAAGCGCGGCACGATCTACGGGATGTTTTCGCTGTCCGAATATATCGGCGTCACCCCGCTGTGCTTTTTCGGAGACGCTGCGCCGCAGAAGCGGGAATCCGTCACGATCGGCCCGGATATCGAAATGGTCTCAAAGGAGCCGTCTGTCCGTTATCGGGGGTTTTTCATCAATGACGAATGGCCCTGCTTCGGGAACTGGGCGACGGAGCATTTCGGCGGCTTCAACGCGGCGTGCTACGATACGGTGTTCGAGTTCCTGCTGCGGATGAAGGGCAACTATCTCTGGCCTGCGATGTGGAGCGCCTCGTTCCCGCTGGACGGGCCGGGCAGCGCCAACGAGGAGCTGGCGGATCTTTACGGCGTGGTCATGGGCTATTCCCACCATGAGCCCTGCCTGCGCGCCAGTGAGGAATGGAAAAAGGTCTGCGGACCCGAAAGCCCCTATGGAGATGCGTGGAATTTTTATACGAATGAAAAAGGGCTGACCCGCTATTGGGAGGACGCCCTCAAAAGAAGCGGAAAATACGACAACATGATCACCATCGGCATGCGGGGCGAGTATGATTCCTGTATGCTGGGGCCGGACGCCACGGTGACGGAGAATGTGGAGCTTTTGAAGCGCATCATCACCGTACAGCGGGAGCTGATCCGGCGGCATGTGAAGCGGGAGAGCGGTGAGCCGCCGCTGCTTTTGGCTCTCTATAAGGAAGTGGAAGCCTATTTTTACGGAGATGAGAAGACGCCGGGGCTGAAGGACTGGGACGGCCTGGAGGGCGTGACCTGCATGCTCTGCGAGGACAACTACGGACAGATGCGCACCCTGCCGACGGAGGAGATCCGGAACCGGAAGGGCGGGTTCGGGATGTATTATCATCTCGATTACCACGGCGCGCCCGTTTCCTATGAATGGGTGGATTCCACGCCCCTTGCGAGGATCTGGGAGCAGATGGGTCAGGCCTATGAGTATGGGATCCGGGACGTCTGGATCGTCAACGTGGGCGACGTGAAATTCCATGAGGTGCCGCTGACTTACTTTATGGCGCTGGCCTGGGATTTCGACAAATGGGGATCGGGGAATCCGGACAGCGCCCGGGAATATACGGCGCTGTGGGCACAGCGCTGCTTCCCGGCCGCGGACGGCGCGCTGCGGGAGCGGATCGCCGGCGTGTTTACGGATTATATCGACATCAACGCCCTGCGCCGCCCGGAGGCGCTCCATGCGGGCGTGTATCATCCCTGCCATTATGGGGAAACGGACCGGATGCTGGCGCGGGCGGCGGATGTGGAAAGGCGGTCGGAGGAAAACCTACGGGCGCTTCTGGCGCTGTCCGGGCAGGCGGATCCTCAGTCGGAGCTGACGGGAGTCGCGGATATCCGGCCGGATACCCCGGCCGGGGCCTATTACAGCATGATCCATTATCCGGCCATGGCCAGCATGAACCTTTTGAAGATGCACCTGTACGCCGGGAAGGATCAGCATTATGCGGCACAGGGAAGGACCGTGGCAAACGCGTACGCGGAGCTGTCCGAAGCCTGCATCCGGCGGGACCGGGCCTTCGCGGCGGAATGGGCCGCGTTCGGAAACGGTAAGTGGAACGGGATGCAGCTGGCCAGTCACATCGGTTTTACCAAGTGGAACGAGGACGACTGCCGTTATCCGGTCCTTATGCGGGTGGAGCCCGTTTCCCGTCCGCGGATGAGCGTGTCCCGGGCGGATGAGGAACGGACGGCCACGAAAAACTACGGCGCGCCCATGACGGTGGCAGTGCCGGATTTCCAGTACGCGGGCTGTGACAGCGTGTGTCTGGAGATCGCCAATACCGGGAACGGCGTCATTTCCTATGAGATCCGGTCCGAGGACGGCGGGCAGCTTCCGCCCTGGCTCCTGATCGCCCGGGAAAAGGCTGACGCCGCATGGGACGGAGCGGAGGAGGCTGCCGCGGACGGGACGAAAGCATCTGCTGAAAATGGGACGAAAGCGGAAGGGACCGCGATGCGGGAAGGCGCAGAGACATCCCTGGAATTTTTCCGGACGCTTCCCGCCGCGGGCAGGACGACTCTGCTGGAAAGGATCCGGCTGATCTGCGTGCCGGAGGCGCTTCCTGCCGAGCCGCAGAAGGTGCGTCTTCTGATCTCTGACGGCGAGACGCTGGCCGCGGCGGACATCTGGGGAAAGGCGCCCGCAGGGGATCTTCCGCCGCAGACGTTTCTGGAAAAGAACGGTGTGATCGCCATGAACGCGGCCCGTTTTTGCGAAAAGAAGGATATGGAAAGGGGCGGCTTCCGGATCCTGAAAGGATATGGGAAATACGGAAGCGCGGTCAAGGTAGCGCCGTCCACTGCCGCCTTTTCAGAAAGAGAGGAGAAACCGGAGCTGACCTGGCGTTTTTACCTGGAAAAGTCCGGAGAATACCGGGTGGATCTCATCGCCGCGCCCACGAATCCGACGGAGCACGGCAGTCCGATCCGTCTGGCGGTACGGATGCGGGGCAGAGGGACCCCAAAAGAACGGACCCTCACCCTGGTGCCTGCGGATTTCCGGGCGGGAGAGCCGGGGGATCCGAGATGGGCTGTCGGCGTGCTGGATCAGGAGAGGCGCGTCGGATTTTCGGACTTCTTTGAGGCCGGGCAGTGGGAGCTGACCGTCGGAGCGCTGGAGGCCGGTGCGGTGCTGGAGCGGATCGTGATCGGCCGGGACGGCGCGTGTCAGAGCGCCTATCTGGGGCCTGCGGAGAGCGAATGCACGGGCACGGGAAAAACTCCGGCTTGACATTTCGTCCTGCAAAAATATAATGGTCTTTAGAAGCGGGGCCGCCAGTGCCAGGCACGGCGTGTTTCCTGCGGCTTCCTTCCGGAGCGTACGGACGGGATGAAAAGTCAGGCCGCGCAGGCGGCGGAATGCGAGGAAATATGGCACTGAATAAAAAACCGGTCACCGGCATGCGGGACATTCTGCCTGCGGAAATGCAGCTGCGGGATTACTGCATCGGCGTGATCAAGGACACCTACGGAAAGTTCGGTTTCACATCCATTGAGACCCCCTGTGTGGAAAGCATCGGCAATCTGAGCAGCAAACAGGGCGGAGAGAACGAAAAGCTGATCTTCAAGATCTTAAAGCGGGGAGAAAAGCTGAATCTGGAAACGGCGCAGGAGGAGGCGGATCTGGTGGACGGCGGTCTGCGCTACGACCTGACCGTGCCGCTGGCGCGCTTTTACGCCAATCACGCCAA
>CANRMT010000025.1 GCA_947631815.1 uncultured Eisenbergiella sp. | reverse complement strand
TTTTCATGCCGTGTAAGTTTTTTCATGCCGCATGAGATTTTTCGGCCCGCGGACCCGTCTAATAGGTGTAGGAGGAACCGAGGGACGCTTCGGAGGAATCCGGACTACAAAGTGCGCACAGGAGGAAGCTGCAATGCAGCCCAAAACGACAGAATATCTGATCAAAAAAGCGAAAGGTCGGGAGCCGGACGCTTTTGCACAACTGATGCAGCTTTGCATGAAGGATATGTACCGGGTCGCCCTGGCGATCCTCATGAACGACGAGGACGCTGCGGACGCGATACAGGATGCGATCCTGGCCTGCTGGGAGAAAATACATACGCTGAAGCAGCCGCAGTATTTCCGAACCTGGCTGACGAAGATCCTGATCCGCAAATGTTGCGATATCCGCCGGGAGCGGGAGCGGACCGCGGATCTGGAGGCGTATGAGGAGCCGGTCTATGAGGAACGGGACAATCTGGAGCTGAAGGAGGCGCTGGCCGCGCTGCCGGAGAAATACCGGATCGTGATGGTCCTGTATTACGGACAGGGCTACTGCAGCCGGGAGATCGCGCAACTTCTGCGGATCCCGGCGAGCACCGTTCAGACGAGACTGCAGCGGGGCAGAGAAAAGCTGGCGGCGTATTTTTACGAAAAGCGGTAAAGGAGGAGATCTCATGCGGAAAATGGAGCCGGAGATTCTGCGGGAAAGGACCCCGGAGAGTTTGCGGGAAACAGGCCCGGAAAACATATTCGCGAAAGATGTAAAAGTGCCCGAAGTCGTGCAAAAGAAGGCGATGGCCGCCCTTTCGGAGATTCAAGCGGAGGGAACAGCCATGAAAAAACAGTATATTTTTGGGAAAAGAGCGGCGGCGGCAGCGGGCATCTGCGCGCTGTTCGCGTGCAGCCTGACGGCGGCGGCCGCATACCGCATCTGGAGCGGCAGGATGCAGGGAACCATAGAGGCCACGCCGGAACAGCAGCAGGAGCTGGTGGAAAACGGGATGGCGACCGTGTTTGAACAGGAACCGGAGCATGCGGATCCGGGCGTCACGAAGGAAGGCGTGACGGTCCGGCCCGAGGGCGTTGTCGCGGACGGTCATTTCGTCCTGCTGGCGTTTTCGGTAGAGGGATATGTGCCGGAGGAGGGAGAGGAGCCTTGCTTTGACCGGATCGACGTCTCTGTGAGGGGCGATGCGCAGAACGCGGTGAATTTCAGCGGCAGCTTTTTCGACGGCTATGTGACGGGAAGCGACGGGAAGCCGGTGCGCCGGGACGGGAGCCCCGTGACGGTGGATGAGACCGGAGGGATCATCAGCGACTACACGGATGAGAACGGACGGCTGGAATTTGATCTTCTGCTCTATCCTGCCCGCTGGGAGAACAGCCTGCTGGGTGAGACCCTTCATGTGGCCTTCCACGATCTGGGGACCACCTATCATGCGGACTTTGCCGGGGATATCGCCGCAGACTGGGAGTTTGATGTGCCCATTTCCGGGAACAGTGATGCCAAAACCTATGCGCCCCAGGCACCGCTGGGAGATTCCGGCGTCATCCTGAAATCCGTGGAGCTTTCGCCTATTTCCGTCCGGCTGGACTATGTGTTCACGGACGCGCCTGCGAAAGATCCGGACGATCTGCCGTACTGTATCGGCGTGCGCATGAAGGACGGGACCCTGCTGCGCTACCTGATGGATGCCGGATCGGGCCAGGTGGATGAGGAGGGGAACGGTACCTGCTTCCAGTCCTTCTGCCAGGTGGTGGACGCGGACCAGGTGGACGCGCTGCTGTTCCTGAAAGGGGAAGGCCCGGCGGAAGGCGACAACCTGGAGATCGTGCCGCTGGGGAACTAACGCGGACGGTCACCTTCTGCCAGGGCCTTGCGCCGCCTGCCGGTTCCAGGCGGTGCAGGACTTTGGCGGCCGGTGATGATTTCCGAAAGCCGTTCTGTCCTCGGGGAGATCACACAGGTTCGGAATGCCCCAGGCGGACAGCGCGTTCTGCGGCCGGACCATGCCGGAATGCGGAAAAACCAGACAGCGGCACTTTGCGTCAAAAGCCGCTGAAGAATACGGAAACTCGCTTCGCTCGAACAGTCCGTATTCTTCAGCGTTGACGCAAAGTGCCGCTGTCGGTTTTTCTCGTATTCCGGCATCAGGCCCGGCCGCAGAACGCGCTGTCCGCCTTCCTCGTCCCACAGCCGCAGATTTTGAAAGCTTTCGTCTTATATAGCAGCATGTTTTCCGATCCGGTTAAGCCGTGAGCGGAATTATTTTGGAAAATACGTTTGCAGCTTTCCATCCCGGCACAGACGCCCATCTCGTCCTGCCCGGAGGAAAACATGATCCGTCTCCGTTCTTCATGCCGGAATGCGAGAAAATCCGTCGGCGGCATGCGCTGTCAGCGCCGAAGAATACGGACTGTCCGAGCGAAGCGAGTTTCCGTATTCTTCGGCGGCTTTTGACAGCGTATGCCGCCGACTGGATTTTCCGCATTCCGGCATGGAACGGAGCGGATCATGTTTTCCTCCGGGCAGGACGGGGTGGGCCGGGCCAGGATCCCCTCGAGTTGTTACTTTTTGTCATATGGTTTACATTTTGCTATTTTTGAAAATGCGTGTTGATTTTCAGGGGTAAAAAAGATATGATTAAGGGTAGAAATACCCTGTCCGGCGGACGGCACAAAGGCGGGCGCAAAGGGCCGGAGGGGCATGAAAGGAGGAAGCGGGATTGTATTATATCGGAATTGACCTGGGCACATCGGCGGTGAAGCTGCTGCTGATGGAAGGGAACGGCAGGATCGCCAATGTGGTGTCCAAGGAGTATCCGCTGTATTTTCCGCATCCCGGCTGGTCCGAGCAGAAGCCGGAGGATTGGTATGCGCAGACCATGGCGGGCATGAAGGAGCTGCTGGAGGGCTTTGATAAGCAGCAGGTGGCGGGCATCAGCTTCGGCGGCCAGATGCACGGGCTGGTGATCCTGGACCGGGAAGACAACGTGATCCGTCCCGCCATCCTCTGGAACGACGGCCGCACCTCTGAGGAGAACGATTATCTGAACAATGTGATCGGGAAGGAAACGCTGTCCGCCTATACCGCGAACATTTCCTTTACGGGCTTTACGGCATCCAAGCTCCTCTGGGTGGAGAAGAACGAGCCGGAGAATTTCGCCAGGATCGAGAAGATCATGCTTCCCAAGGACTATCTGGCCTATAAGCTGACGGGCGTGCACTGCACGGACGTGTCCGACGCGTCCGGCATGCTTTTGTTCGACGTGAAGAACCGCCGCTGGTCGAAGGAAATGTGCGAGATCTGCCATGTGAAGGAGACGCAGCTGGCGAAGCTCTACGAAAGCTATGAGACGGTGGGCTGTGTTCTGCCCGCCGTCGCGCAGGAGCTGGGCATTTCCGATACCGTAAAGGTGGCGGCGGGTGCCGGGGACAACGCGGCGGCGGCCGTGGGCACCGGGACCGTAGGAGAGGGAAGGTGCAACATCTCCCTGGGCACCAGCGGCACGATCTTCATTTCCTCCGAGAAATTCGGCGTGGATCAGAACAACGCGCTTCATGCCTTTGCCCATGCGGACGGGCACTATCATCTGATGGGCTGCATGCTGTCCGCGGCCTCCTGCAACAAATGGTGGATGGACGATATCATCGGCACCCAGGACTACGCGAAGGAGCAGGCGGCCATCGGGAAGCTGGGCGAGAACCATGTGTATTTCCTGCCTTACCTGATGGGGGAGCGTTCCCCGCACAACGATCCGGACGCGAGAGGTACGTTCATCGGCATGACCATGGACACCACTCGGGCGGACATGACCCAGGCGGTGCTGGAGGGCGTGGCCTTTGCCCTGCGGGATTCCTTCGAGGTGGCGAAGTCTTTGGGGATCCGGATCGAGCGCACCAAGATCTGCGGCGGCGGCGCGAAGAGCCCGCTCTGGAAGAAGATCATCGCCAACGTGATGAACATCAAGGTGGATGTGATCGAGAGCGAGGAGGGGCCGGGTTACGGCGGCGCCATGCTGGCGGCGGTGGCCTGCGGCGAATATGCCTCCGTGGAGGAGGCCGCCGAGAAGCTGGTGAAGGTGGTGGATACGGTGGAGCCGGAGCCGGAGCTGGCGGCGAAATACGAGGCCCGCTATCAGCAGTTCCGGCAGATCTATCCCACGGTGAAGGCGCTGTTCCCGAAGCTGAAATGACGGAAAAGAGGACGGCAGGAGGATGACGGCGGCGTCATATGCCGGAGGCCGTCAGGATCCGTGAGAGGCGGATCCCGTGCAGAAAAAGTGAGATTTCCGCGGACCAGAGCGGTATTATAAAAAAGGAGGCTGATCGCCATGAAAATTCTGGAAGTCACAGACGGCGCGTTTGCGAAGTATGGGAAAGTGGTAAAGGGGATCGACTTTTCCGCACTCCTTTCCAAAATGGAAGAGATCACGCCGGTGTCGGAGGATGTGGTCTATGTGCCGTCCGTACCGGAGCTGGAGGCTCTGCCGGTGTTTGAGGAGCTGACGGTGAAGACCTACGGGGAGCTGCCCATTCAGATCGGGTACTGCAACGGCCACAACCAAAAGCTCAACGCGCTGGAATATCACAGGAGCTCGGAGATCGACATCGCGGTCAACGATCTGGTGGTGATGCTGGGCTGGCAGCCGGATATCACGCCGGATTTCACTTATGATACCGCGAAGGCGGAGGCGTTTCGGATCCCGGCCGGGACGGCGGTGGAGCTGTATGCCACCACGCTGCACTATGCGCCCTGCCATATCGAGGAAAAGGGATTCCGCTGTGTGATCGTGCTCCCGAAGGACACCAACCTGGATCTGGATGCGTCCCATGCCGGCGGCGAGGACGGGCACCTGACCGCGAAGAACAAATGGCTGCTGGGTCATCCCGAGGGCGGTCTGCCGGAAGGAAGCCCCATGGGCCTGGTGGGAGAGAACCTGTCTCTGTGAACCGGGGCGGTCTGGAAGAGGGAAGCGCGGAAACGGCCGGAGGAAAGAAGCTGAGGAGCGGTCCGGAAGATAAAAGCGCGGGAGCGGCCCGGCACGGAAGCCGGAGGAGATCCGCGGCCTGCCCGGGACATCCGCCTGTCGGAAAGAGGAAAGACAGCGGCGTCTGCCGCCGCAAAATAATTTATATGATGATGGAGGAAAAAGCAAATGAACAACGTACCTGTTGAAAAGATCGGCATCGTGGCCGTGAGCCGCGACTGTTTCCCGATGACCCTGTCCGTATCCAGGAGACAGGCCGTCGTAAAGGCCTACCGCGAGAAATACGGCGACATTTACGAGTGCTCTGTCTGCATCGAGAATGAAAAGGACATGAGAAAAGCCCTGGCGGAGGTGAAGGAAGCGGGATGCAACGCGCTGGTGGTTTATCTGGGCAACTTCGGACCGGAATCCTCCGAGACTCTGCTGGTGAAGGAATTCGGCGGTCCCTGCATGGTGGTCGCGGCCGCCGAGGAGACGGGCAATAACCTGATCGACGGCAGAGGCGACGCTTACTGCGGCGTTCTGAACTGCAGCTACAACCTGAAGCTGCGCAACCTGAAAGCATACATCCCCGAGTATCCCGTGGGCACGGCGGCGCAGTGCGCGGACATGATCGCGGAGTTCGGTCCCATCGCCAGAGCAGTGATCGCGCTGAACAACCTGAAGATCATTTCCTTCGGCCCCCGCCCGCAGGATTTCCTGGCCTGCAACGCGCCCATCAAGCAGCTCTACAATCTGGGCGTGGAGATCGAAGAGAATTCCGAGCTGGATCTGTTCGAGGCGTTCCACAAGCATGACGGCGATGAGCGGATCGACGCGGTGGCCGCGGATATGGCCGCCGAGCTGGGCGCAGGCAACAAGAAGCCGGAGATCTTAAAGAAGCTGGCCCAGTATGAGCTCACCCTTCTGGACTGGGTGGAAGCGCACAAGGGCAGCAGGGACTATGTGGCCATCGCCGGGAAGTGCTGGCCCGCATTCCAGACGCAGTTCGGCTTCGTGCCCTGCTATGTGAACAGCCGCCTGACCAAGATGGGCATTCCGGTATCCTGCGAAGTGGATATTTACGGCGCGCTCAGCGAGTACATCGGCACCGTCATCAGCCAGGACGCGGTGACCCTTTTGGATATCAACAACTCCGTCCCGGCGGATCTGTACGATGCGGAGATCAAGGGAAAATACGGCGACTATACGCTGAAGGATACGTTCATGGGCTTCCACTGCGGCAATACGCCTTCCAATAAGCTGGCGTTCTGCGAGATGAAGTTCCAGCGCATCATGGCCAGGACCCTGCCCGAGGAAGTGACCCAGGGCACGCTGGAAGGCGACATCGCGCCCGGCGACATCACCTTCTTCCGTCTGCAGAGCACTTCTGACGCGAAGCTGCGCGCCTATATCGCACAGGGCGAGGTGCTGCCCGTCGCGACCCGCTCCTTCGGCGGCATCGGCGTGTTCGCGATCCCGGAGATGGGCCGTTTTTACAGGCATGTGCTGATCGAGAAGAATTTCCCGCATCACGGCGCCGTGGCCTTCGGACACTTCGGCAAGACGCTGTATGAGGTGTTCAAGTATGTGGGCGTGCCGGTGGAGGATCTCAACTTCAATCAGCCCAAGGGGATGCTGTATCCCACCGAGAATCCTTTTGCGTAAACAGAATTTTTGACAGAAAAAGCGTGAACGGGCCGCGCTGCGCGTAAGCACATGCGCGGCCCGCTGTTCCTGCGGAGGGGATGCGCACGGGCGCACGCTCCGCGGCCCGCAGAGGCGCGGAACGGCAGACGTTCGCGGTGTATGGAGAAGAAAAGTATGAGCAAATACCGCACCCGTGCCGCCGAGCTGGTGGCACAGATGACGCTGGAAGAGAAAGTGAGTCAGACGCTTTACAATGCGCCCGCCATCGAACGGCTGGGCATTCCGGCCTACAACTGGTGGAACGAGGCCCTGCACGGCGTAGCCAGAGCCGGGACTGCCACCCTTTTTCCGCAGGCCATCGGCGTGGCGGCCACTTTTGATGAAGACCTGGTCGGGAAGATGGCGGATGTCATCTCCACGGAGGCCAGGGCGAAATACAATGTACAGAGCAGGGCGGGGGACAGGGATATCTATAAAGGTCTCACCTTCTGGTCCCCCAATGTGAACATTTTCCGGGATCCCCGCTGGGGCAGGGGCCAGGAAACCTACGGAGAAGATCCGTATCTGACCTCCCGCATGGGTGTGCGCTTTGTGAAGGGCATGCAGGGGGACGATCCGGATCACCTGAAGACGGCGGCCTGTGCCAAGCATTTCGCCGTGCATTCCGGACCGGAGGAGCTGCGGCATTCCTTTGACGCGGTCGTATCGAAGCAGGATCTGTACGAGACCTACCTGCCCGCCTTCAAGGCCTGTGTGCAGGAGGGGAAAGTGGAGGCCGTGATGGGCGCCTACAACCGCACCAACGGAGAGCCCTGCTGCGGCAGCAAGACGCTGCTGCAGGATATCCTGCGAAAGGAATGGGGCTTTGAGGGCCATGTGGTCAGCGACTGCTGGGCCATTACAGATTTCCATGCGTTCCATAAAGTCACGAAAACGCCGCTGGAGTCGGCTGTGATGGCCATGAATAACGGCTGCGACCTCAACTGCGGCTGCATGTTCCCCAATCTGCGGGATGCGGTACGCGGCGGCTATGTGGACGAGGCCCGTCTGGATGAGGCCGTGACGAATCTGATGGAATGCCGCCTGAAGCTGGGCATACTGGAGGAAGGCGAGCCGTCCTTTGACAGCATCGGCTATGAGCAGGTGGATACGAAGGAACACCGGGCGCTGAACCTGGAGATCGCCCGGAAAAGTCTGGTGCTTTTGAAAAATGAAAACCATTTCCTGCCGCTGGATAAGAGCAGGATCCGTTCCATCGGCGTGATCGGGCCCAATGCGGATTCCCGAAAGGCGTTGGTGGGCAATTATGAAGGCACTGCTTCCCGCTATGTCACCGTGCTGGAGGGCATCGAGGACTATGTGGGCGACGAGATCTGCGTCCGGTATGCAGAAGGCTGTCATCTCTACAAGGACAGGACCACCGGGCTGGCCGGAGAGAACGATCGGCTCTCTGAGGTGAAGGCGGTCTGCTCCGTCAGCGACGTGGTGGTCGTCGTGCTGGGTCTGGACAGCGGCATTGAAGGGGAACAGGGAGACGCCAGCAACGAGTACGGCAGCGGCGACAAGCCGCATCTGGAGTATCCCGGTTTTCAGCCGGAGGTGCTCAAAGCCGCGTATGAGAGCGGCAAGCCGGTGATCCTGGTATCCATGACCGGGTCGGCCATGGCGCCGGTGTGGGCGGATGCCCATGTCCCGGCCATCATCCAGGCCTGGTATCCCGGTTCCCAGGGCGGCCGTGCGGTGGCGGAGCTGATCTTCGGGGCTTACAGTCCGGAAGGGAAGCTGCCCGTGACCTTCCCCTATACGGTGGAGGAGCTGCCGGATTTCACGGATTATTCCATGAAGGGCCGGACCTATCGGTATATGACGAACGACGCGCTGTATCCTTTCGGCTACGGTCTTTCCTATACGGAGTTTGAGCAGGGGGAGACCTCGCTGGATGCGCAGACCATAGAGGCCGGGGGCGGAGTCAGGGTCACCGTAGCCGTGAAAAATACGGGCGCGATGGCCGGAGGACAGTCCGTACAGGTCTATGTGAAAGCGCTGCGGGACGGCACGCCCAACGCGCAGCTGAAAGGGCTGAAAAAGATCCATCTGCAGCCGGGCGAGGAAAAACAGGTGTGCATCACGCTGAAGGATCAGGCGTTCGGCCTTTATAACGAAGACGGCGAATGCATGCTGGAGGCCGGAGAATATGCGGTCTACGCCGGGATGCAGCAGCCGGATGAGAGGAGCGCGGCGCTGACCGGTCAGAGGCCGGTATGCCTGAAGGTGCGCTGCGAAAAAACGCAGAAGCTCTGCTGAGGGATCCGCTCGCAAGGGCCGTGAGGAAAGCGGCCGCACGGCGGACGGCACGCGGAGCGGGAAACGCCCGCCGGTCGGAGGCGAAAGCCGCTGGGGCCGGGATCCGCAGCGGCCAAAGCCGGAAGCTGTGAGGCCCCGCGGCAGTCAGGGCCGAAATCCGCGGGAGGCGGAACCCGCGGCGGCCAGAAACCGTTCGAAGATCTTTCCGCCGTCCGCGGCATCTGCCCGCGCACAGCGCCCGCAGAGCCGTTCCGGATGCCATTGCAGACCCAATATCGGAAGGGATTCGTGCAGGATCCCTTCCGCTACGCCGTCATCCGTCCACTGGATGACGGCGATTTTTTGTCCGGGACCGCAGAACGCCGGTTCAGCCGCCGCGCTGTCCGGCGCTTTTTCGGAACGCATCAGCACGCCCTGGTGATGCGCGCTGTTGACCGTGCATTTTGTCCCGTACAGCTCAGCCAGCAGGCTTCCGGCAGCGGCGCGGGCGGAATGCAGCTGATCGCCTCCCGCATACCGGTGGCGCTTTGCGGAGGGAAGATGCTGGCACAGCCCGCCGCCGAAGTACAGGTTGATGAGCTGCATCCCTTTGCAGATGCCCAGCACGGGCCGCTCTCTCCGGACGAAAAGATCCAGCATTTCCAACTGCCGTCTGTCCAGTTCCGGGTCGATATCCGCACAGTGTGCGTCAGTCGGCGGTGCGCCGGGGAGGAGCAGGGGATCGATGTCGCCGCCGCCCGGCAGGAGAAGCGCATCCCAGTCCGCCGCGCAGCGGGCCTGCAGGGATATCTGGATCCGGACGCGCGGGTCCGAAAGGCGCAGTGCCTCCAGATAGCCGGAAACGGATGCGGAACGGGCTGCAATGCCGATTTTCATGGGAATCCCCCTTGTACGGATTGTTTATTTTTAGTATAGTTAATACTATATGAAGGGTAAGCGCGGACCGTGAGTCGGCCGCGCAGAAACGGGGGGCATATGAACATTCTGGATATCATCGGTCCCGTGATGGTGGGACCGTCCAGTTCCCATACGGCGGGGGCGGTCCGCATCGGACAGATCGCCGGGAAGCTGTTGGGGGAAGAGGTGAAGAACGCCAGGATCGGCCTGCACGGCTCCTTTCTCGCCACGGGGAAGGGGCATGGGACGGATCAGGCCCTGATCGCCGGGCTTTTGGGGCTGGCCGTGGACGACCGGCGCATTCCGGAGAGCTTTCTGCTGGCAGAGGAGCGAGGGCTGGAATATGTTTTTGAGGCGGTGAGCCTGCGCGGCGCCCATCCCAACTCGGTGAAGCTGGAGCTCACCGGCGTCACGGGCCGGAAGCTGGAGATGGTTGCGGCCTCGATTGGAGGCGGCCGCGTGCGCGTCTGCGAGATCGACGGGCTGCGGGCGGATTTTTCAGCGGAAGCGCCCACGGTGGTGGTCTATAATCAGGACAGGCCCGGCGTGGTGGTGCGCGTTTCCCTGAAGCTGGGGCTGGCCGGGATCAATATCGCCACCATGCAGGTGTATCGGGACGAACGGGGCGGACACGCGGTGATGGTCATCGAGGTGGACCAGGAGGTACCGGCGGACTGTATCGCGGATCTGGAACGGGAGAGCGGCATCGAGAAGGTCATTTATCTTTGTATGCAGGAATGAGGAGGCGGGGGAGCAGAAATGTATCGGTCATTGGAGGGGATCTGCCGCGCGGCGGGAGAGGAAAAAGCCTTCTGGGAGGTGATCCGGGAGGACGACTGCCAGGAGCGTCAGTTATCTTTGGAGGAGTCCTTTTCCCAGATGAGGGCCATGTATCAGGCGATGAAGGAAGCGGATGCGGCCTATGATCCGTCGCTGGCATCCCGCAGTGGGCTGGCGGGCCGGGACGGAGGCAGGATGGAGGCCTACGTGAACACAGGGGATGCGATCTGCGGGACCTTTATGGGACGGGTGATGGAGCGGGCGGTCAAAATGGGCGAGTCCAACGCCTGTATGAAACGGATCGTGGCCGCGCCCACGGCGGGAGCCTGCGGCGTGGTCCCGGCGGTGCTTCTGTCGATGCAGGAAAAGTACGGATTTTCGGACGACCGGATGACGGAGGCGCTTTATGTGGCGGGCGGCATCGGCGGCGTGATCGCGTCCCGCGCTTTCATTTCCGGCGCGGAGGGCGGCTGTCAGGCCGAGATCGGTTCGGCGTCCTCCATGGCGGCCGGTGCGGCGGTGAGCCTCCGGGGCGGAAGTGCCGGGATGATCGCACAGGCTGCGGCCATGGCGATGAAGAATCTGCTGGGCCTGGTCTGCGATCCGGTGGCCGGGCTGGTGGAGGTCCCCTGCGTCAAGCGCAACGTTTCCGGCGCCGTGGTGGCGCTGGCGGCCGCGGATATGGCGCTGGCCGGGATCGTCAGCAGGATCGCGCCGGATGAGGTGATCGATGCCATGCGGGAGGTGGGCATGGTCATGCCGGCCTGCCTGCGGGAGACCGGGGAAGGCGGGCTTGCGGCCACCCCGGGAGGGATGTGTGCGGCCGGGAGACTCCGCAAGAAGGGCGGACCGGACGGCAGCGCCGGGGCGTAGAGGGATGCAGGATGAAGGATAAGAAAAAAGAAACATTTCGTCCGTGGATTTATGTATGCGCCGCGGGAACGCCCGGCGGTCTGGCCGTTTTCTTCGGCATCTGCGCCATCTTCGCCGTGCGGCGCGGTTTTGCCGCAGCGGGCGTCTTTTTGTGGATCTGGCTCGGGCTGTCCGTGCTGGCGGCGGTCTGTGCGGTCTGCGCTGCCGTGCGGCTTTCCCGTCATCCGGCCCTTCGGGAGGCGCAGAAGGAAGCTGCGGAGGCGGAACAGAAGCTGTTTCAGCTTCGTCTGCTTCGGGGAGGGATCGTCGGAGAAGAGGAATGGAAAGCCTGCGAGGAGGAGCTGCTGCCGGAAAGAAAACGGTATTATGCGCTGGCGGTGCTTTCGCTCTGTCCGGAGAGATCCGGTTCTGAGGCATGGGACACGGAGGAGGCTGGCCGGGTGGATGCAGCCTGCAGGCGGCTCGCCGACAAGATGCCGGAACGGATGAAGGAACAGCTCTGGCTGCCGCCGGTCTGCGTTGCGGGCGGCACCGTCGCCCTGATCTTTACGGGAGAGGAAGAAGGGGAACTGCTGGAGCGGATCAACGCATTTTACAAAGAGACGGCATCCTTCGCCGGACAGCTGTGGAGCTCCGGGATCCGAATGGGGATCAGCGCCGTGCACGCCGACCGACGCCATATCCGTGAGGCTTTTCAGGAAAGCGTCCGTGCGCTGACGCTTCCCCGGGCGGAGACGGAGACAGGGGCCGCAGACTCCCGGTTTTATTCCATAGATGCGGAGACGCCGGAGGGCGCTTATGATTTCCGATACGGTCAGGAGATCCAGAAGGGCTTAAAGGGCATCGACAGGATCCTGTGCGGTCAGGCGCTGGACGGATTTGAGAGCTTTCTGAAGCGGACAGCGGGGAAAGAAGAAGAGATCATCTATATCCTGCAGTTCGTGAGCGCCATCCTTTCGGTCGCGCTGGAAACGGGACTGGATCTGCACAGCCTGTGCCCGGGCGGTCTCATCGCGCTGTTCGACGATCTGCTGTGGATACCGGAACCGGGCAGAGTGCGGTACATCATCGAGACGAGGCTGGTGGATACCGTCCTGCGGATGCGCGGCGATCTGCTGGAAAAGGGCGCCAGATCCATGATGGAGGAGGTCGAAAGGCTGATCAGGGAGCGGCAGGGGAACATCACACTGACGGAATGCGCCTCCGCCCTGCAGGTGCATCCCTCATACATATGGAAGCTTCTCAAGGCGGAAAAAGGAAAATCCTTCAGCGATCATCTGGAGCAGTACAAGCTGGAGGAGGCGAAACGCCTGCTCCTGGAGACCGATCTGACCGTGGCCCAGATCGCGGCCAGACTGAATTATACGAATGCGCAGAATTTCATCCGGTTTTTCAGCAAGAGCACGGGAACCACTCCCGGGAAGTTCCGCAAGCAGGAATGAGCCGTGAAACGGCTGCAAAAGGAAAACGGAAAAGCGCTGACATCTGAAAACAATCATTATATTTTTCGAATTTGAAACCGAAAAATATAATGATTGTTTTTTAAATGCCTTCCGGACGGAAAGAACGCCGTTTTGGGACGGCAGGATTATGGAATGTAAGCGCTTTCATGAAGAACTTTCCAATCAGATTTCAAAAAGTCAATGAAATGATTATAGACGTAATTCTACAATGTCGATATAATTTATTACGGTACTTTAATTCTATTGTTCAATTTGGCGAAAAGAATTAGGCAAGGGTATCTATTTTTAATGAAAGGTGGTTCTTGTGGTATGGCGACAAAAGTCAACAAAAAGGGCGTGGTCACACTCTCCGACGGACGGACGATTAAGCTGAAACGCATGAGCACCAGCCAGTATATGAAGCAGCATATATGGCTGTATCTGCTGTTCCTGCCCGGTTTCCTCTATTTTATCCTGTTCCGTTACGTCCCTATGGGCGGATTGGTGATCGCGTTCAAGGAGTACTCTCCCTTCATCGGGATCTGGAAAAGCCCCTGGGTGGGGTTCGGGCAGTTCCAGAAGTTCTTCAGCAATCACGATTTCACGAACCTGCTGGTAAATACGCTGGGGATCAGTCTGCTGCAGCTGCTTCTCTATTTCCCGGCACCGATCATCCTCTCCCTGTTTCTGAACGAGGTGCGGCACAACGGTTACAAGAGAGTGGTACAGACGCTGGTGTACATCCCGCACTTCGTATCCTGGGTTATCGTGACCAGCTTGACCTACCAGCTGTTCAACGTATCCGACGGTATCTTCAATATCATATATCAGTCCCTTTCCGGAGGCAAGAGCTTCGATATCCTGCAGAATGCTTCCGCTTTCTGGGGCCTGATCGTCGGCCAGGACATCTGGCGTGAGACAGGTTACGGCACCATCGTATTCCTGGCGGCGCTGTCCGGCGTGGATCAGGAGCTCTACGAGGCCGCCAGAGTGGACGGCGCGGGCCGGTGGAGGCTGATGTGGCACATCACGCTTCCTGCCATCAGAAGCACCATCGTCATGATGCTGATCATGCGTGTGGGCAGCATCCTGAACACGGGCTATGAGCAGATCTTCATGATGCGCAACGACCTGAATATCGCCAGAGCAGAAGTGTTCGATACCTACATCTATACAAAGGGTATCCGGAGCGGCCAGTATTCCTTCTCCTCCGCCGCCGGTATGTTCAAATCGGTGGTCGGCATGGTCATGGTACTTCTTGCGGACAGAGTTGCCAAGATGTTCGGCGAGAGCGGATTATATTAAGAAGGGAGTGTGAATTATGGCTAAAGAACATAAAGTCAAAGAAGGCGCTAAAGTTCGCAAGAGCACAGGCAACCAGATCGTTGATGTCATCATTTATGTTGCGCTGGGCCTGATCGCCCTGAGCACGGTTTTACCCTTCCTGTATGTATTCGCAGGCTCCTTCGCCACAGAGAAGGAGCTGACGGAGAAAGCGTTCTTCATCATTCCCAGCGAATGGTCCCTGAACGCTTACCAGTACGCCATCCGGACCGCCAATATCCTGAGAGGTCTGCGCAACTCCATCCTGCTGACGATACTCGGTACGCTCAGCTGTATGGCGTTTTCCCTGACCTTTGCCTATCCCCTGTCCAAGAGCCATTTCAGGGGCCGCAACTGGATGATGAACATGGTCATCTTCACGATGCTGTTTGGCGGCGGCATGATCCCCTCCTACCTGGTCTATCAGGCCTACGGTCTGCTGGACAGCTGGTGGGCCCTGATCCTGCCCGGCCTGATCAGCCCGTTCAATATGATCATCATCAAGAAGTTCTTCCAGGGGCTGCCGGTGGAACTGGACGAAGCTTCCTATATGGACGGCGCCAATGATCTGCAGATCTTCACAAAGGTCGCGCTGCCGCTGTCCAAGCCCGTGATCGCTTCCATCTCCCTGTTCTACGGCGTGGGCTTCTGGAACGATTACTTCAACGCCATGATCTATCTGTCCAGCGCGGAGAAGTATCCGATCCAGATCCAGCTGCGTTCCATCATCCTGCAGACGTCCAAGATCGCCGACAACCAGGTGCTGGATTACGATATGTTCGGTGCGCCGCCTGACAAGGCCGTGAAGATGGCTTGTACCGTGATCGCGACGGTGCCGATCCTGATCGTCTATCCTTTCGTCCAGAAGTACTTCACCAAGGGCGTTATGGTAGGCGCGGTAAAGGGTTAATGTGTTGATTACGGGGTATCCCGTTTTCATAAAATTTTCAAATCCATAAGGAGGACAGTATGAAAAAGAAAAACATCAGCAAAATCCTTGCGCTGGCGCTGGCCGGTGTGATGGCTTTTGGGCTGACGGCCTGCGGAGGCAGCAGCTCCAGCAGTTCCAGCAGCTCCGGAAGCACCTCCGAGCCCGCGCAGAGCAGCTCTGAAGCGGCTCCCGCCGATACGACGGGCGATGCCGCTGCAGAAAATTCCGAAGAGGCGGCGGCTCCCATCGAGCGCCAGACCGTCACCTGGAGCGTCATCGATCTGAACGCCGGCAACAACAACGTCGGCAATTACGCGGAAGAGATCTTCCAGAAGATCGAAGACTATGTCGGCCATGACATCGAGCTCACCTGGGTGAACAACGATGCCCTGAGCGAGAAGAACTCCCTGTACTATGCGAGCCCTTCCACCATGCCGATGATCATGTCCTACGGCGGCACCATGACCGGTGACGTTGTGAACGCGGCCAAGGCAGGCGCTTTCGTCGATCTGGGCCAGTACATCTGGGACAGCGAGAAGTATCCGAACCTGTCCGGCATGTCCGAGAGCGTAGCCGCGAACCTGATGGTGGACGGCAAGCTGATCGCTCTGCCCCGTACCCGTGTGGTAGGCCGTTACGGTCTCTGCTACCGTCAGGACTGGGCGGAAGCGCTGGGCGTTGAGCTGGGCGAGAATGCGACCCCCGACGATGTGTACAACATGCTGGTTGCCATGAAGAACGGCAACGACAAGCATGAAGGCTTCTGCGACTACCCGATGGAGATGACCTCCTACACCGGTCCTTTCGATATCATCCAGACCTGGTTCGGCGTCGGCAACGGCTGGGCGGAAGTAGACGGACAGCTGGTTCCCGTGTGGATGCAGGACGAATATTTCGAAGCTCTGGAGTACATCAAGAAGCTGTATGACGAGAAGCTGATGCCTCAGGATTGGCCTTCCATCCCGACCGACGGCTGGAGCGACGGCAGCAAGAAGGGCGAGAACGGCGTGTACATCGACGTGCTGGATTCCGGCAAGAGAATCTGGAACTACTTCGTGGCAGAAGATACCTATACCCCTTCCGTGGTGAACCCTGACGAGCCCGCCCGTGAAGTGCTCTACGGCGCTGTGAACGGCCATACGCTGGCTACCGCCGGTTACAACGGCTTCTATACCCTGTCCGCTTCCACCTGCGATACGCCCGAGAAGATCGAAGCGGCTCTGACCGTTCTGGACAAGCTGAACGATCCCGAAATGCTGACCCTGACCCAGTACGGTCTGGAAGGCATCAACTACGAGCTGGATGAGGAAGGCAGGATCGTGAAGCTGGATGCTGAGGATACCGAGCTTTCTTCCAACTATCAGGGCCTGAATCAGCTGCTCTGCTTCCTGCCTTCTACCGAGGCGACCACGCTTCCTACCGTGCTCACCGAGAGAGACGAAGCGCAGAACGAAGCTTATGAAGCGGCTCTTCCTTACGCGGTCATCGACCCCGCCCTTTCCTACAAGGTGAATTCTCCCGCTTACGCGGAGAACGGCGCCGATCTGGACAGCCAGGCTACCGCGCTGAGGACGCAGTATGTGTGCGGCGCGATCTCTCTGGACGATCTGAAGGCCGGCTTTGATGAGATCAGGTCGAGAGGCTATGATCAGATCATCGCGGAAGTGAACGAGCAGTACGCGGCGAACAAATAAGGACGGCCTGCGGCTTTCCTTTATGACAGAAAGCATTTGCTGATATGTGTGCCTGAAGCAGGCTGACGCTCACCGGCATCCGTTTACGGGTGCCGGTGAGTTCTTTTCAGGGGGGAGTTTGACCGACCCGGACGGCCTGTCACCGGCGGTATGCCCGTGAGAACACGCTTTCGCTCGGAGAAAAACGCAGCGGTGCTAGGCTCGTGAGGGACCTCGCCAAGCACCGGCGTTTTTCTACGGTTCTCACGGGCATACCGCCGGCGACAGGCTGCAGGAGCAAGAGGGCTACCCCCCTGAAAGTGGGAGGGAATATGGAATCATTTGAACTTAAAATTAAAAGTGTAGGAGATGACTTGGTGACGGTCGCTTGGGAACCGGTGTCGGGCGCGGCCGGAGGGGATGTTTCGTATCGGGTTTTCTGGGCGGACCGGTATACGCCGTTCATGCGGTATAAGTGCGTGGGGGAGACGAAAGAGACGGAGTTTACGCTGCACAGGGCGACGCATATTCCGCATTATCTGCGCGTCGAGGCGTATCGGAACGGCGGTGCGGAGAAGATCGGAGAAAGCGCGCTGCTGAAAACGCCGGTGAAGAAGGTGTTCCGCGAGCAGCTGGAGAAGCTGGACCGCGGTCTCATCGCGGTGAAGACGGGAGAGGGAGTGTTTCTGTCCTGGCGGATGCGGCTGGATGAGGTGACGGGGTATACCGCAACGGGCATGAGCGGCACGGATTATCTGGTATACCGCAACGGGGAGAAGCTCGCCCTGGTCACAGACAGCACCAATTATCTGGACCGGGACGGAACGGCGGATGACCGGTACGCGGTGGCGGCCTGCCGGGCGGAAAAGGAAGATCGGCTGACCGGGCAGAGCGGCGGAGCGGGTGCGCCGTGCCGGGCGGATGACGGAGCGGCGGAAGCGGCCTGCCGGGCGGAAAAGGCGGAGGAGCCCTGCCCGGAGGTGACGCCCTGGGCCAATGACGGTCCCTATCTGGAGATCCCGCTGCGAAAGCCGGAGGACGGCGTGACGCCCGCCGGAGAGGCCTATACGTACAGCGCCAACGATATGAGCGTGGGCGACGCGGACGGCGACGGGGAATACGAGCTCTATGTGAAATGGGATCCCTCCAATTCCCACGACGTTTCCCAGAAGGGGTACACGGGGAAATGCTATATCGACTGTTACAAAATGGACGGGCGGCTGCTGTGGCGGCTGGACATGGGAGTCAATATCCGGGCGGGCGCCCACTACACGCAGTTCATGGTCTACGATTTTGACGGCGACGGAAAGGCGGAGATGTCGGTGAAGACCGCGCCGGGCACCTGCATGATCTTTTACAATGCGGACGGAAGCGAGCGGGAACGCCGGTACATCACGCTGCCGAAGGGCGATATCGAAAAGGGCGTCGCGAATACGGACAACTATGTGTGCAGCGCGCAGGATTATTACGGTCATCTCGTGAAGCTGTTTATGAACTGGCAGGAGCATCCCATGGTGAAGAGCGGCCGGTGGCCCTCCAGCGCGGAGGTCTGTCTGGGGAAGGAGCCCTGCTATACCTATCCGCTGTGCGAGGCGGACGCCGCGGCGCTGACGGATTATTTTCTGGACGAGTATGCGCCTTCCCGCAGTCCGAAAAACAAGCTGCGGGAATTCGAGGGCTTCATTTTTGAGGGGCCGGAATATCTGACCATGTTCGCCGGAGACGGGCGGGAGCTGGAGACCATTCCTTTTCCGCATCCCAGAGAGGATGACGGGCTGATGTGGGGCGATTACGCCATGCCCAGGATCGAGCCCTGCAACCGGGTGGACCGGTTTTTGTCCGGCGTGGCCTATCTGGACGGGGAACGCCCTTACCTGATCGTCTGCCGCGGCTACTATACGAGAAGCACCGTGGCGGCCTATGATTTCTTTGAAGGGAAACACCGGCTGAGGTTCGATGTGGACAGCGGCCATGTGCCCATGGACAATCCGTTCTGCGATTCTCCCCATGAAAAAGAGGGGAGCAGTCCCGTGTACGGTATGCTGGCAGGCCAGGGAAATCACAGCCTGTCCGCCGCGGATGTGGACGGAGACGGCTGTCAGGAGATCATCTACGGTGCGGCGGTCATCGACCACGACGGGACGCTGCTCTATTCCTCCTACGGGAATCTGCCGGACGGGCGTCGGGCCAAATTCGGACACGGCGATTCCATGCATGTGGCCGTCATCGATCCGGATCGGCCGGGCTATCAGATCTTCAATGTGTTTGAAGGCGCACAGAACGCGCCCTATGGCTGGGCGCTGCGGGACGCGGAGACGGGCGAGGCCCTGTTCGGAGAATACGCGGAGGAGGATCTGGGCAGGTGCATGATCGGCGATGTGAGCCCCGAAGTGCGCGGCCTGTCGGTCTGGGTGAACGAAATGTACGACACAAAGGGGAACCGCCTGCCGGACCGGGTGCTCGCCACCAATCAGGGGATCCGCTGGGCGGCGGATCTGACCACGCAGGTCCTCGATCTGGCCGACTATGTGCACGGGCCGCATACCGGCATCATCAATGACAACACCCACGGCGTGATGCTGCGGCCGGAGGGCGTGCTGTGCAACAACGGCACCAAGGGGAATCCCTGCCTGGTGGCGGATCTGTTCGGCGATTTCCGGGAGGAAATGGTGCTGCGCACGGCGGACAGCAGCGCGGTCCGGATCTATACGAACACGGAGCTGACGTCCCATAAGCTGTTCACGCTGATGCACGACGTCATGTACCGCACGGGCATCGCCTGGCAGAACAACTGTTATAACCAGACCTGCTATACGAAGTTTTACTATGCGTCGGACATGGACTTCTCTCAGGTGCTGCCGGGGCTGGAGCAAAAGGCAGATGGGCGAAAAGGCTTTGCACAGGAGGAAGAGACCTGAACGGTCTGAAAGGTGGGTCAAATGCGATTTTATATTCATAACGGCTGGCATTTTCTGCTGGCGGACGCCTTCCCTCTGCGCAGCGCGCTGGAGAAATGGAAGGACGCGGCGGGCCGGTTCTTTTATGAAAAGGAATATGAGGAAAACGGCTGGGAGGCGGTCACGCTGCCCCATACGTTCAATGACGGGGATCTGTTCAAAGCCCGGATCGAGGACGCCGGGAGCGGGCAGAAGCGCACCTGCGCTTTTTACCGCAAATGGCTCACCCTGCCGGATGCCGCTTCGGAGATGCTGGAGCGGTCCGGGAAGGCCTTTATCGAGTTCGAGGGCATGCGTCAGACCTGTTACCTCTACGTGAACGGGCAGCTGGCCGGTTATTACGAGGCGGGCGCGGCGCCCTTCGGCTTCGATCTGACGCCTTATCTTCGGCCCGGGGAGCCCAATCTGCTGGCGGTGGCCACGGACAATACCGCGACACGCAATATCGGCTTCTGTATCGCGGAGACGCCCAACAGGCCGGACGCGGAGCCGGGCTCCTATCTGTCCGCGCAGGATGAGCCGGTGCCGCCGGAGCGGGCCGGTGTGGGATTTCAGTGGAACTGCAACGACTTCAACCCTTCCGTGGGAGGGATCACCAGGCCGGTGAAGCTGCACGTCAAGCCCGCGGTCTATCTGACCCTGCCGCTGTACAGCAACCTGCTGACGAAGGGCGTCTATGTGTATGGGAAGGACTATGACCCGGAACGCGGCACCGTCCGGGCGGCCGTGCAGGCGGAGGTGCGCAATGAGAGCGGCAGGGCCGTAAAGGGCAGTCTGCTGGTGCGGGTGCGCACCCTGGACGGCGCGGAAGCGGCGGCGTTCTCCTCCGGGGAAACGGTGATCCAGGCGGCGTGTCCCGGCGAAACGGCCGGAGAAGAGGAGCGGGAGGCGGCCCTGGGACAGGCGGCATTCTTTGCGCCCGCGGCTTCCGGGGCGGCGTGCGGCGCGAGGGGCGGGCGGTTTGCGCCTCTTTCCATCACCCCCGGAGACGCCTATCGGGAGGAGATCCTTCCGGACGGGAAAAAGCATTACGTTCCGGTGCCGGAGGAGCAGATGCCGCCGGTGCGGACCGCTTCCGAGGCGGTCAGCGTATGCAGCGCCGTATCGGAGCCGCTTGTGCTGCGCTTCTGGGATATCGAGGATCCTTATCTGTACCGGGTGGAGGTGACGCTCTGTATAGACGGACAGGAGATGGACAGCGAACAGATCGAAACGGGCTTCCGGCAGGTATCCTATGAGAAGGACCGGGGCGTGATGCTCAACGGGCGCTCCGTCTGGCTCACCGGCTATGCCCAGCGCGCCGCCAACGAATGGGCGGCCATCGGTATCGCGCCGGAATGGCTGAAGGATATGGACGCGAGGCTGATCCGGGAGAGCGGCGCCGATCACATCCGCTGGATGCATGTGGCGGCATCCCCTGCGGATATCCGCAGTCTGGACCGGAACGGCATCGTCTGCACACAGCCCGCGGGCGATAAGGAAGCGGAGACCTTCGGCAGAAGCTGGGGGCAGCGGCTGGAGCTGATGCGCGACGTGATCGTTTCCTTCCGCAATCACCCCTCTATTTTCTTCTGGGAGGCGGGCAACAATTCCATCAGCCGGGAACACATGCGGCAGATGCGTCTGCTGAAGGAGGCGCTGGATCCCGACGGCGGCCGCTTCATGGGGTGCCGTACCATCAACACGGAGGATGTGCTGGCGGAATCGGAATATGTGGGCACCATGCTCAACCGCCACGCGGCCCGGTTCCTGGCGGAGCACGGCCCCGTCACGGAGACGGAATACAGCCGGGAGGAGGCGCCCCGGCGGATCTGGGACGACTTCACGCCGCCGGATTTCGACTACCGGAACCGCTATATCGGCAAGGGCGGGAAAAAACAGAAGGGCAGGGATTTTTACGATCTGACCATGGAAGAGCTGGCGCTGGCGGAGGCCGCGGGCTACAGCGAATTTTTCCATGACCGCATCGGCGGCGCTTCGGGGAAGGATCTGTACAGCGCCTGTGCGGGCCTGTGCTGGACGGATTCCGCACAGCACGGCCGTCAGTCCTGGTCCGAGAACGGCCGCATGAGCGGACGCGTGGACCCGGTGCGCGTGCGGAAGCAGAATTTTTACCTGTATCAGGTGATGCAGTCCCAGGAGCCCATGGTACATATCCTGGGGCACTGGAATTACCCGGCGGATACGCCGGATCAGTACCGGTATCCGATCAAGCGGTTCAACGGGCAGTTCTGGGAGGAGACAGGGGAATTCGGCCGCCGGGATCCCCGGAACAAAACGGTCTATGTGGCCGGCAGCTATGCCGTGATGAGAGTGGAGCTTTTTGTCAACGGCAGGTCCGCGGGCGTCTGCGAAAAACCGACGGCGGGATTTTTATTCGCGTTCCCCGGCGTGGATGTGACGGAGCATGGCCGGGTGGAGGCCGTGGGCTATGACCGCGCGGGAAACGAGGCCGCGCGGGCGGAACTGTTCACGGCGGGAGCGCCCGCGTCCCTGCGCCTCACCCCGCACGTGTCTCCGGAAGGTTTTCTGGCGGACGGGGCGGATATCGCCTATATCGATGTGGAGGTGCTGGATGAGAACGGGAGGATCTGCCCGCTCTGCAGCGATCGGATCGACTTTCATACCGCGGGCCCGGCGGTCTTTCTCGGCGGCTACAACAGCGGACGGTTCGACGGCTATGGGAAAGAGGACAGCGTGATCCATCAAAACCATGTATACGCAGAGTGCGGCGTCAACCGGGTGTTCCTGCGCGCGGCAAAAGAGGCTGGAGAGGTGCGCGTGGAGGCCTCGATGGAAGGGCTTGCGCCGCAGCGCGTGACGGTCACCAGCGTACCCGCGCCGGGAGAAGACTGCTGTACAAAGGGCCCGGCGGTGTGGTATGCTGACTATGAAGAAACGCCTCCCGCCAGGACGGACATGTTCCCGCGGATCCCGGAGGCGGACGCGGTGAAATATGAGCCGGAGGACCAGCTTTACTGCAAGGTGCTGGTGAACGGCCAGGAGCCGGACACCCGAGGCGTGCGCAGCGTCAACAAAAACGGCAGTATCTGGGGCGCGGTGCTCTGTATCCTGGAGCGGATGCAGGGCCAGTGGGACGGCGCGTTCACCTACGCCTACGACGCGGACAAAAAAAGCCTGACCGTAAGCTCCGGCGGCGTGACGGCGATGGCCAGGGCCGGGCAGACCCACCTGCTGGTGAACGGGCAGGAAAACCTGATGGACGGCGAACCCTATGTGACGCCCGAGGGGATCTTTGTCATGGAGGTCAACGCCATCGTCCCCTATATTCAGGGCACTTCCTGTCAGTACGATGAAAAGGTGAACGTGCTGCGGATCGGGAGGCTGTGATATTTTGTTTCGGGACAGCGGGCAGGGCATGCGGTGCGCACCCGCACGTCCCGCATTTCGGAAGGAGGGAAGAATCATGCAGGATCCACAGATCCAGAAACTGAAGGAGATCATCGACAACAGCGACAATATCGTCTTTTTCGGCGGCGCGGGCGTATCCACGGAGAGCGGGATCCCGGATTTCCGCAGCACGGACGGCCTGTATCATCAGCAGTACGACTATCCGCCGGAGACGATCTTAAGCCACACCTTTTTCCGGCGCAAGCCCGAAGAATTTTTCCGGTTCTACCGGAATAAGATGCTGGCGCTGGACGCGAAGCCCAATGCCGCGCACCTGAAGCTGGCCCAGTGGGAGCGGGAAGGGAAGCTGAAAGCGGTCATCACCCAGAACATCGACGGCCTGCACCAGGCTGCGGGCAGCAAAAAGGTGCTGGAGCTGCACGGCAGCGTCCTGCGCAATTACTGCGAAAAGTGCGGCAAATTCTACGACGCAAGATATATCCAGAACAGCACGGGCGTGCCGCGCTGCAGCTGCGGCGGCTCCATCAAACCGGATGTGGTGCTCTATGAAGAGAGCCTGGACATGGGAACGATGCAGGAGGCGATCTCCTTCATCAGCCAGGCGGATGTGCTCATCATCGGCGGCACCTCGCTGGTGGTCTATCCCGCGGCCGGTCTGATCGACTATTACCGCGGGCACAAGCTGGTGCTGGTGAACAAGACGCCCACGCCCAGGGATTCCATGGCGGACCTGGTGGTGGCGGGGAGCATCGGGGAGATCTTCGCGGCGCTGTAGGCCGGAAGGGATTGGCCCCGCCGAAAAGAGCCCCCGCCCGCCGCCCGCGCATTCCATTTTCCCGGACCGGAACTGCTGCCCCGGGGCCTTTGGGACCGGGAACATTTTGCCGGAATCCGACACAGAAAATCGCATCCACGGCTTGTGTATCGCGGAAAAATAAGTTATAATAAAGGCAATCGCAATACATTCTTTAAGGAGGGTTACAAGCAATGAAAAGAATCGGTATGTTGACCAGCGGCGGCGACTGCCAGGCGCTCAACGCGGCGATGAGAGGCGTGGCCAAGACGCTTTTCAACGCGAAGGAAGAAGTGGAGATCTACGGATTTCTGAACGGCTATCAGGGGCTGATCTACGGCAAGTTCCGTCTGCTCACCTATGCGGATTTTTCCGGCATTCTGACAAAGGGCGGAACCTTCCTCGGCAGTAGCCGGACGCCCTTCAAGACGATCCAGGATCCCGACGAGAACGGCCTGGACAAGGTGGCCGCGATGAAGCAGAATTACTACAAGCTGCAGCTGGACTGCCTGGTGATCCTGGGCGGCAACGGGACCCATAAGACGGCCAATCTGCTCAGAGAGCAGGGCCTGAACGTCGTCACCCTGCCCAAGACCATCGACAACGATCTGTGGGGCACGGACATGACCTTCGGCTTCCAGAGCGCGGTGGATATCGCCACGGACGCCATTGACCGCATCCATACCACGGCAGCCTCTCACGGGCGCGTGTTCATTGTGGAGGTCATGGGCCACAAGGTCGGTTTCCTGACGCTGAACGCCGGTATGGCGGGCGGCGCGGATATCATCCTGATCCCCGAGATCCCTTACGATATCGACAAGATCGTGGAGAAGATCAAGGAGCGTCATGACCGCGGCAGCGCGTTCACGATCCTGGCGGTGGCCGAGGGCGCGATCTCCAAGGAGGACGCCGCGCTGTCCAAGAAAGAATATAAGAAGAAAATGGAAAAATATAAATATCCTTCCGTTTCCTACGAGATCGCGGAGCAGATCAAGGAAAAGAGCGGACTGGATGTGCGCGTGACCGTTCCCGGCCATACCCAGAGAGGCGGTTCTCCCTGCCCTTACGACAGAGTGTTCGCCAGCCGTCTTGGTTCCGAAGCGGGCAAGCTGATCCTGAAGGGCGAGTACGGATTCATGGTCGGCTACAAGAACCGTGAGATCGTCAAGGTTCCGCTGGAGGAGGTCGCGGGCAAGCTGAAAATGCTGGATCCCAAGGCCAGCATCGTCAAAGAGGCGAAGATGCTGGGCATCAGCTTCGGCGACTGATCCCGGGCTGGAAGCGGCCGGGCGGGAGCGTCTGCCCCGGCGGGGCTTTAAGAAGGACTCCGGATGACGGCTGCGGCGCGGCGGATGCGGCGTTTTACAAAAAGGGACAAACTATCATTCCCGGCAGGATGCGTCCTGCCGGGAACTTTCGGTGATAAAGAGGAGGTTTCCCATGTCTTATACGGCCATGTACAGGAGATTCCGGCCCGCCCGGTTCGAAGAGGTCAAGGGCCAGGAGGCGGTGGTCACGACCCTGAAGAATCAGATCAGGGCGGACCGTATCGGACATGCGTACCTTTTCTGCGGGACCAGGGGAACCGGAAAGACTTCCATCGCCAAGCTGTTCGCGAAGAGCGTGAACTGCGAGCATCCCGTGGACGGCAGTCCGTGTCTGGAGTGCCGGTCCTGCCGGGCCATCGCGGCCGGTGCCAGCATGAACGTGGTGGAGATCGACGCAGCCTCCAACAACGGCGTGGACAACATCCGGGAGATCGTGGACGAAGTGTCCTATTCGCCCGCGGAGGGCCGTTTCCGGGTCTATATCATCGACGAGGCGCATATGCTGACGCCGGGCGCTTTTAACGCCCTGCTCAAGACGCTGGAGGAACCGCCCTCCTATGTGATCTTCATCCTGGCCACCACGGAGGTGAACCGGATCCCGGTCACGATCCTTTCCAGATGTCAGCGCTACGATTTCAAGCGGCTGACCGTGGAGCAGATCGAAGAGCGCATGCGGGAGGCGCTGGCGGACGCGGGAGAAGAGCTGGACATCGAGGACAGGGCGCTGCATTTTATCGCCAGGACCGCGGACGGCGCCATGCGGGACGCCTGGAGCCTGCTGGACCAGTGCGTGTCGTTCCATTTCGGGAAGAGGCTCACCTATGACCGGGTGCTGGATGTGCTGGGCGCTGTGGATACTGAGGTGTTTTCCAGGCTTTTGCGGCGCATTCTGGATCGGGATGTGGCCGGATGTATCCGGATCCTGGAGGAGATCGTGATGCTGGGCCGGGATCTGGGGCAGTTCGTGGCGGATTTCACCTGGTATCTGCGCAACCTGCTGCTGGTGCAGACCTCGGGAGAGGACAGCGAAGAGGCGATCGACATATCCAGCGAGAACCTGGCGCGGCTGAAGGAAGAGGCCGGACTGGCGGAGACGGACGCGGTCATGCGCTACATCCGCGGCTTTTCCGAGCTGTCAGGGCAGATCCGTTTTTCGGGTCAGAAGCGGATCCTGATCGAGATGGCCCTGATCCGGCTCTGCCGTCCCCAGATGGAGACGAAGACGGACGCGCTGCTGGACCGGATCCGGAATCTGGAGCAGACCGTCGAAAAGATCCAGAGCGGCGCCATCGCGGTGTCGGCAGTCCCTGTCGGCGGGCGCGCGGAGCCCGGGCAGGAGTCCCCGGCGGATCCGGCGGGCAGAACTGCCCCGGCCATCCTGCCGGAGGCGGTACCGGAGGATGTGAGCCGGATCGTGGCCAACTGGCGGGGCATCGTGAGCGATGCGCCCCAGCCCATGAAGACGCATTTAAAGGGCGCCGGGCTGAGCCTGGGCAGTGATAACAAGCTCCTGGTGGTCCTGGCGGACGGACCGGCGTCGGACTACTTCACAAAAGCGCCCGGCAGTGAAGGAAACAGGGAGGCCCTGGAGATCATGCTTTCCAATTATATCGGGAAGCGGGTGGAGGCCGAGATCCGGGTCGTGACGGACAAGGGCGAATTTGAAAATTCTTACGTGGATCTGGCGCAGATCATCCACATGGAGATAGAAGAAGAATAAACGGGCCGCAAGAGAGCGGCGAAAGGAGACCGATATGGCAAAAAGAGGAGGTTTCCCGGGAGGCATGCCGGGAAATATGACCAATCTGATGAAGCAGGCGCAGCGCATGCAGCGGCAGATGGAGGAAAGCCAGAAAGAACTGGAGACGAAGGAGTTCACGGCGAAGGCCGGAGGCGGCGCCGTGGAGGCACGGGTGAACGGGAAAAAGGAACTGCTTTCCGTGAAGATCGCCGAAGAGGCGGTGGATCCGGAAGACGTGGAGATGCTGCAGGACATGATCGTCGCCGCGGTCAATGAGGCGATGGGACAGGCGGACGCCGCCAGCCAGGAGCTGATGGGCAAAATGACGGGCGGCCTGGGCGGAGGCTTTCCTTTCTGATGGATCTCTACAGCGGCTATATCAACAAACTGATCGATGAGCTTTCCGGACTCCCGGGGATCGGCAGCAAATCGGCGCAGCGCCTGGCCTTTCACCTGATCAGCCTTCCGGAGGCGAAGGTACAGCGCCTGGCCAACGCCATGATCCAGGCGAAGCAGAATGTCCGCTATTGCCGGGAGTGCTTCACGCTGACGGACGACGATATTTGTCCGATCTGCAAAAATGCACAGCGCGATCATACGACCATCATGGTGGTGGAGAACAGCCGCGACCTGGCCGCGTACGAAAAAACCAGCAAATACGGCGGCGTTTATCACGTGCTGCATGGGGCCATTTCTCCCATGCTGGGCATCGGCCCCCACGACATCCGGCTCAAGGAGCTGATGGAGCGGCTTTCGGCCGATCCGCAGATCCGGGAGGTGATCATCGCCACCAACTCCAGTCTGGAAGGGGAGACCACGGCCATGTACATCAGCAAGCTGATCAAGCCCACCGGGATCCGGGTGACGCGGATCGCCAGCGGCGTGCCCGTGGGCGGCGATCTGGAATATATCGACGAAGTGACGCTGCTGCGGGCGCTGGAGGGACGCGTGGAAATGTGACCGGCGCGA
>CANRMT010000024.1 GCA_947631815.1 uncultured Eisenbergiella sp. | reverse complement strand
CAAAGAAGATCCCGTAGAACACCAGGATATTCCGGATGAACCAGTAATCATATCCCGTCAGATACTGCACCCAGTCCTTCGCATCCGTCATGCCGCCAGCGGACAGCTCGATGAGCCCGACGATCAGCAGATACGGCACATAGGTGCCCGTCAGACGGTTTTTCCAGAAAACGGCGCCGGGGCGGTGCGCCAGTGCGCTTTTGGTCAGCCCATAGCCGGAAACGAGGAAAAACAGATCCACACCGTAGATGCCGAACCTGGAAAACAGGACGGCGGCGGGCTCCCAGGTGATCCACCCGGCATACCACGACGCCAGATGGTTGATGAGCACCATCAGCGCGCCGATCCCCCGCAGCATCATGGACTGATCCTTTGTAAAAAAAACGGTCCTTTTTTTCATCTCCAGTTCCTCCGCCGGACCCATAGCCCCTTCGGCCGACGCCGGATCCATGGCCTGTCCGGCCGACACCGGATCCATAGCCTGTCCGGCCGACGCCGGATCCATTGCCTCCCCGGCCGACGCCGGACAGCATTCCTTCCCCGAAAACGGGGTCCCTCCCGCGCTCACGCTACCAGCGCAGCGCGGACGCGATCCTGTGATAGAGCTGCGGATCCCCCCGCAGCAGGTTCACGCTGCCGTCCGTGTTCATCAGGATCAGGAACAGGAACACGGCATGGAGGATCAGCGCCGCCTTCAGCCAGGCGAGGAACGGGCCGAAAACATCCTTTTCCTGCGCGCACTGTGCGGCAGCGGCCAGACAGGGAAGGGCCGCCAGAAAGATCCCGAAGGAAAGGTCGGCGCTGTAGCGCTGCAGGATGCCCGCGCCCGTCGCGTCCACCGCGCAGACAGCGACCGATACGCACAGGGAAGCCGCCGCCAGCCATGCCGCCCTTCTGCTTTCCCGCCGCCGGAACATCCCGCCCAGCGCAAGGAGAGGCCAGGTCAGCATGCTGCAGGCGAAGATCCCGCCGAAGCAGCTTTCCGATATCATTCTCCCCAGATAATCCGAATCGATGCGGGCGCTCTGCAGCCAGGGGAAATTCCCCTCCAGCTGCGGAGGCTGGAACAGGAAATACCACCAGCCGTACAGCACGCGCTCCAGATTGAAGCCCCGATGCGTCATATCGTTGCTGGTCATGCTGTAGGACGCGCCGAAATCAAAGGGAGAACCGAACCGGACCGCATTGTAATACATGAGCCCCGCCCCCGTCAGCAAAAACGGCAGACAGAGGGCGAGCGTTTTCCCGGCGCCTCTGGCGGAGAACAGCGTCCTCTTCCGGAATACCTCGTCCCAGAACAGCGGCAGGGCGAGAACGGAAAAAAGCAAAAACTGCGGTCTGCAGCCGGCCGTCGCGGCCATGCAGAGCGATCCGGCGAAATACAGCGCCGCCTTTCCCCTCTCCCGGTTCAGGCCAGCCAGCCAGAACCACAGCCCCGCGGCCGCGAACATACAGGCGGCGGCGATGGGCACATGATAGAGATCGGGCCGGATCAGCAGGTAAAAGAGGGAATAGCCTCCCACCAGCATGAATACGCCCGCGAAATACAGAAAGAACGGCGTCTTCGGAAAATACCGCTTCAGCAGCTCATATACCAGCCCCGCGGACGCCGCCAGGAAACCGGCCATGAAAAGAAAGACGGCCTGATAATTCTGAATGTCCTTCCCCGTCGCGAGATAATACGGCAAATAGAGAAGGAGCTCCGGCACGATCCCGAAATAAACATAATATTTCCCGCCGTACCAGGCGTAGTCCGCCCGATAGGGGATCTGCTGCGCCTGCAGATAAATGGTGTCGTACGGATTATCCAGCTCCAGCAGCCTGGGATCGCCCTCACCCAGATCCGCCCTGCCCTCCGCCAGCGCCCGGGCCAGCTCTTGATACTGGGCGTGATGGACCGCCACGTTCTTCCGACAGGCGGGATCGATCCGCACGAAACAGAACAAAAACGCCATCCCCAGACAGACAAACGCCAGGATCCCGGCCAGCATCCTGCCGCGTCCGGCGCCCCGGACCAGGACATCTCCGAAGGGCCGTCCGGCGCGCTCCGGCGTCAGACCGGTCAGCAGCGCGGCCAGGCAAAACCAGAGCAGGAAGCGGACCGGCCGGAAGGAAAAGGGGATCCTCCCGTTGATCTCCAGCCCGCGGATCCGGCATACCAGATCGCCCATTTCTCCCGGCCTGGCGTTCCCCGCCCCGTCCGCGGTCTCCAGGCGCAGATACAGGTTTTTCACCTTCCCGTAAGGGTAAATCTTCATCCGGGCATTCTGCGGCACTCCCCGCAGAAGCACCCTGCCGTTCCCCAGCTGATAGGTATAACGGTCGCCCTCGTCCTGTGCGAAAACGGTGGCGCGGATCTGATACCCGTCCGGGATATCCAGATCCAGCCAAAGCCGCTTCACTTCCTCATCCAGCCCCATGACCTTTATGAGCACGGCGCCGCCCGGCACCCGGGGATAGCCGTCTTCCTCATAGATATCCGCGCCGCCGGAAGCCGTCTCCATATCCTCCGGCGTTATATATGAGCAGACCGTTTCCATGCGCGCGGTCACGTCCTCTCCTCTGGCCGCGAGCGTGCTCCAGGAAGAGGCCTGACAGAGTCCGAATTCCAGTATGATGGCGGCAAGCAGCGAAACCACCGCCCATTTGCATTTCATCAGACGCATACCGCCCTCTCCCTTTTTTGTACTGCGCAGACCCTGCGCCGCCTTCGGAGCATTTGCCGAAAGACCGACCGGACCGGACCGCACGGCAGACGCCGTCCTCTTTGGCCCTGCGCGGCATATCCCGCGTTCCGCCCCGCGGCCGGATCTTTTCATTTATAATACTTCATGATGATCTGCAGCTTCGGATTCCCCATATAGGTGTCAATCTCCGGATAATAAACCACGGTCATCCGTATCCCGCCGCTCCTGCCGCGGCCCGAATACAGCATTTCCATGACGTTCGGCCCGTATTTCTGCTTTGCAAAGGCCTCAAACGCTTCCCGGTCCCCGAAATACATCATTTCCAGTTCCCTGCCGCCGTCGTCCCGCACCGTAAACCGCAGCGTGTTTCCCAATTTCCCCATCACGCGCGCGGACAGGATCTGCAGATCCCTCTGGGCGAAGAGCGGCCTGGGATTCCCGATGCCGAAGGGTTCCAGGCGCGCCAGCTCCTCCGTCAGCGAAAAGTCCGCGCCGGATATCGGCCAGGCCGCATCGATGCGGACGCGCTCCGTCAGATCTTCCTCCGTCAGCTGACAGATCGCGTTGATCTCCCTGCGGAACGCATCCATGTCCTCCTCCCGCATGGAAAACCCAGCTGCCATCTTATGACCTCCGAAGCGCGTGAAAAAATGCCTGCATTTTGTCATCTCGCCGTAGATATCGTATTTCTCGACGGAACGCGCGCTGCCCTTGATCTCCTTTTCACCCCGGGTCAGGATAAAGACGGGTTTGTAATACCGCTCCCGGATCCGCGATGCCACCAGCCCGGCGAGGCTCTCATGACAGTCCGGCAGAAAGACCACCAGGACCCTGTCGTTCTTCAAAGGGCCCGCCTCGATGAGCGCGGACGCCTCCTTTTCGAATTTCTCCGTCATGCCCTTGCGGTTCTCATTCAGACCCTTTAGATAGGAAGCCCTGACAACAGCTTCTTCCCGGGTCGCGCTCTCCAAAAGCTCGACCGCCCTGGAAGCCGTGTCCAGCCGTCCCGAGGAATTCAGGCAGGGACCCAGCACAAAGCCCAGATGATGCGCGCTCAGCCGCTTCCCGCTGGTCGCGGGCAGGATCCCGTTCACCTCCATCAGGGCCCGCAGCCCCTGATTGCGGCTGTCCTGCATCAGCGCCAGGCCGTGCCGCACCAGGATCCGGTTCTCCCCCTGGAGGCTCATCATATCTCCCACCGTGGCAAAGGCCGCGAATTCCAGGAGCTCATCCAGCACGCCGCGCTCCCGCCCCGGCAGGGCCGCGTCCGGACGGATCCCCGGCTGGCCGCAGTCTGCAAAAAGCCGCTGGATCAGTTTGAAAGCGACCACTGCGCCGCAGATCCCGGGAAACGGGCAGCCGCAGTCCGGCAGCTTCGGATCCACGATCACGTCCGCGGGCGGCAGGATATACCGCCGCGCTGTCTCTCCGTTCTCTTTATCCGCCGTCTCTTCATACGGGATCTCGTGGTGGTCCGTCACGATCACGGTCATCCCGTATTCCTTCGCCAGCGCGATCTGGTCGAAGGCGGCAATGCCGTTATCGCAGGTCAGGATCACGTCCACGCCGTCCCCGTGCGCTTCCTCCACCTGATGCTCGTTCAGCCCGTATCCGTCCTTCACCCGGTGCGGGATCGCGATGTCCGCCCTCCCGCCCAGCGCCTGCAGTCCTCTTTTTAAAATATAAGAAGAACAGATCCCGTCCACATCATAGTCCCCTACGACGCGGATGGACCTGCCCTCCCCGATCTTTTTTTTCAAAAGCGCCGCCGCTTCCGCAATCCCCGGAAGCGATGCCGGATCATACAGCTGATCTATCGTGCCAGAGAGGTATTTCCCGATCTCCTCGTCCCCCACCACATCCCGGTTGCGGATGATGCGCGCCGTCACCGGATGGATATGATACTTCCGGGCAGTCTCGAAAAAATCCCCCCCCTTTTTCACCTCATACCATACTGCCATTTTGATCTGCCTGCACTTTTCTATGAAATTTTATCCGTGCGCGCCGCGCGTCCCTTCCGTCCGGGCCGGTCCCGAAGGGCCCCCGCCGGATATCCGTGCGCGGCGCGTTCCGTATACGCCGTTATTTTGCGGCCTTCTCAGCCTTCTTTCCGGATCTGACGTCCGCAGCCTTCTTCCCGGGCTTCGCATCCGCTTCTTTTTTCACCAGCTTCGTGCGCATCAGATACCACATGGCGCCGGTCAGACATACGGAGGAATACGCGCCGCACACAATGCCCACCATCAGCGGCAGAGCGAACTCCTTGATACTGGAAACGCCCAGCACATACAGCGCCGCCACCATGATGAACGTGGTCAGGGATGTGAAAATGCTTCTGGACAGCGTCTGGGTGACGCTCCGGTCCACCAGCTGCTGCAGATCGGCCTTGCTGCCGGCCAGCTGCAGGTTCTCACGCACACGGTCGAAGATAACGATGGTGGCGTTGATGGAATAACCGACGATGGTCAGCATACAGGCGATAAAGGTATTGCCCACGGACACCTTCGCGATAGCGTAGAACGCCAGCACCACCAGCACGTCATGCAGCAGAGCCAGCACGCTGCTGGCGCCGAAACGGATGTCCTTGAACCGGAACCAGATATAGATCAGCATCAGCACCGTGGAAACCAGGATCGCCAGGACCGCGCTGGAACGCATCTCGGAGCTGATGGTGGAGCTGATGGTCTCTGCCGTGATGCCCGATTCGTCCACGCCGAACTGCTCCGCCAGGGCCTCGTTGAGTTCTTCTCTCTGGTCCACGCTCAGGGTGCGGGTCTTGAAGATCACCTCATTGGTGCCCTGCACCTTTTGCGTCTGCACGTTGGGATCGCCGCTGATGTCCTCGATCACGGGCACCACGTTCGCGTCCAGATCCTCAATGCTCCTGTTCTCCGGGAAGGTCACGTTGGTGGAGGTGCCGCCGATGAACTCCAGACTGTAATTCAGCGGATTGCCCGTGGATGCCTTATTGATCCCCATGAACACAAAGCCCGCCACGATCACCGCGCCGGAAACCACGAAGAATACCGCCTTTTTGCCCAGGAAATCGATAGGCTTTCTGTCCTTCGCCCGGCCGTAATATTTTTCATTCTGAAAACCGACCGCATACAGCGCGTTCAGGATCAGCCGGGTCACCACCAGGGCCGTGAACATGGACAGCACGATACCGAGGGCCAGCGTCTGGGCAAATCCCTTGATCGTGCCCGTTCCCATCCAGCCCAGCACCGCGGCCGCGATCAGCGTGGTCACGTTGCCGTCGAAGATGGCGGAAAAGGCCTTCTGAAAACCGATCTTGATGGAGGAGCGCACCGTTTTGCCGGTGGCGATCTCCTCACGGATACGCGCAAAGATGATGACGTTGGCATCCACGGCCATACCGATGGAGAGGATGATGCCGGCGATGCCCGGAAGCGTCAGGGTCATATCAAAGCCGTTCAGCAGAAGCACCAGCATGACGGTGTACAGACACAGCGCCAGAGAGCTGGCCACGCCGGGGATCCAGTAGACCGCGATCATGAAAATGACGATGACAGCGAGGCCGATGGCGCCCGCGATCAGGCTTGTCCGGATGGCGTTGCTGCCCAGCTGAGCGCCCACCACGTTGGAACGCATCTCGGACAGCTCCAGGGACAGGCCGCCGATCCGGATGGTGGAAGCCAGGATATTCGCCTCTTCAAAAGAGCCTATGCCGTTGATCACGGCGCGGCCGTCAGTGATCTCCGCCTGCACCCTGGGCGAGCTGACCACCTCGTTGTCATATATGATATAGATCACATCGTGATTGGGATAGGCCGCCTTCGTGGCATCCGCGAATTTCTTCGTGCCCTCGTCCGTCAGGCTTAAGGAGACCACGGGCTCCTGATTGCCCAGATCGTCAGACTGATATCCGGCCTGTGCGTCCGCCACATCGGTGCCGGTCAGCACCACTTCGCCGTTGACGTCCATGAACATCAGGGAACCGGGGCTGCCCAGCTCCTCCAGGATCGCGTTGGCATCGGATACGCCGGGGATCTCGATATTGATCCGGTCGCTGCCTTCCTGATAGACCTGCGCCTCGGTGGAATAGCTGTCCGCGCGCTGCTGCAGCTTGAAGATCGTGTCGCTCATGTCCTCCGCGCTGGGGTTGTCATCTCCGACCACTTCGTACGTGATGCTCACACCGCCCGCCAGATCAAGGCCCAGCTTGATATTGGAAGCGGAGCCGGTCTTCGTTGCGGAATCCACACCGAACACCGCCACATAGACACAGGCGATCAGGAGAACCGCCGCCGCGGCCAGTGTGATAATCCCTTTTTTCTTGTCCATTTTTCCATTCTCCTTATTCTTCTTCATCGGCCAGCGCCGCTTTTATCATGATCGCGCATTCCACGCGCTTTTTCTGCAGTTCGCAGCCCAGATCGTATGCGCCGTTGATATCGCCGCTGCTGTTCCAGGCATTGGCCGCGCAGCCGCCGCTGCAGTAGAACTTCGCGAAGCAGTTCCGGCACTTTTCCCTGGAATAGACATTGCACTTCTTGAACTCGGAAACGATATCCTGCCGCAGGACGCCTTCGTCCACATTGCCCAGGCAGAAGTCCTCATTCCCCACGAACTGATGGCAGGGATACAGGTCGCCCCAGGGCGTCACTGCCAGATATTCCGTCCCCGATCCGCAGCCGGAAAGGCGCTTCGCCGCGCAGGGGCCGCCGCTCAGGTCGATCATGAAGTGGAAAAAGTTGAAGCCCTTTCCCTCTTTTCTTCTCTGAAGGATCTCCCTCGCCAGCCTGTCATATTCTGCCTTCAGCACCGGCAGATCCTCTTCCCGCAGCGCGTAGGACTCCTTCGGGTCCGCCACCACGGGCTCCACGGAGATCTGCTCGAATCCCAGATCCGCCAGATGCAGCACGTCCTGTGAAAAATCCGGATTGTTGTGGGTGAAAGTGCCGCGCACGTAATAATTGGTCTGGTTCCGGCTCTCCGCCAGCTTCTGAAACTTCGGCACGATCACGTCGTAACTGCCCTGACCGCCCCGGAACGGGCGCATCCGATCGTGGACCTCCTTCCGCCCGTCAATGCTCAGGACCACGTTGCTCATTTCCCGGTTGACGAACGCCTGCACTTCGTCGTTCAGAAGTACGCCGTTGGTGGTCAGCGTGAACCGGAATTTCTTATGGTAAGGCTGCTCCAGGCTCCTTCCGTAGGCCACCAGATCCTTCACCACCTGCCAGTTCATCAGCGGTTCGCCGCCGAAAAAGTCCACCTCCAGGTTGATCCGGTTCCCGGAATTCTTCACCAGGAAATCCAGCGCCTTCTTCCCCACCTCAAAGGACATCAGCGCACGCCTGCCGTGATATTCGCCTTCTCCGGCAAAGCAGTACGCACAGGCCAGATTGCAGTCGTGAGCGATGTGAAGGCACAGCGCCTTAACGATGGTCGGCCGTCCGGCGAAGCTGTCGATATAGGGCTCGTAGATATCCTCCGCGAAAAGGACCCCTGCCTCGGCCAGCTCCAGGATCTCCTCCGCCGCGCTGTACAGCGCTTCTTCCGGCTCGGGGCTCTCCCCCGCGGCGCCGTCAGGATCCTCCATATGGCCGACACCGTGCGCCGAAGCAGCGGCCGCGCGCTCGGGAACAGCCTCCTGCCCCGCGGAACCGGTGCCGCGCTCAGAAAAGGAACCGCCCTCCTGCTCTGCCAGCGCTTCGGCCAGCGTCTTCGCGTCCCGCACGCCCTCCTGCCAGAGCCGCTCCGCCGTCGGAAGCGCCCGATATACCACATCATCCACCACATGAACGCTGCCGCTGTTCACATCCATCACGATGTTGTAGCCGTTATTTTGAAACTGATGTATCACTAAAACGTATATCCTTTCTTTCTCCCGTCGGCTGTACGAATAATAAGCAGCGATTCCCATCGCTGCTTATAAACCGTTTTCCGTCTGCTTATTTTACCTTTTCACAGCTCTGGTTGCCTACTGTACAGGATGTCTTGCATGCGGACTGGCAGGATGTCTGGCACTCCATACAGCCGCCCTTTTTCATGGATTCCTTCAGGTCTCTCGTTGTCAATGTCTTGATGTGCTTCATCTCTCATGGCCTCCTTATGCCGATCATCTCCCGTCGGGAGCCGTCTTTTTTCATAACTTCGTACAGTATATCATAAAAAGAATGCGAGGAAAAGTACTTTTTTCAAAAACTTCTATTTTTCGCGCCCCGCCGGGACCGTCCGCATGGACAGGGCAGTACGGCGGGATGCCTCAGCTGATCATGCCGCCCAGCATGCCGCTGCCCGCGCAGATCATGAGCGTGGTGAAAAACCGGGTATTCAGATCCCGGAAGGAATGGTTCACGGCCAGCGTCAGGACGGCCAGCACGCAGAAGTACAGCACGCCGCAGATCAGCCCCCAGAAAAAACGCCGGTCCTTCACACATTTCCCGCAGAGGAACCCCGCGGCCAGGGACGAAAGCGCGTAGATCACGATGATGCCGATGTTCACCACCCCTTCCGACAGCTGCAGCCGGTACAGAAGCAGCGCCAGCAGAAGCAGCCCCGCCCCCGTCAGAAGATACGCGGCCAGCAGGCATTTGACCAGCGTCACCGGAACGGCGGGCGCGGCCTTCTGCGCCTGTCTCATGTTTCCCATATTCATCTCTCCCATCTTTTTCATTCGGTCCGCATTCCGTCCTCTGCGCATCCGCAAGGGGCGGCGGTTTTCGCGCTCCTCGCTGCAGGACCGCGGAATGCGGCCTTCGGTCAGCGGATCCCATTTCATGTATATTCCGCCCTGTCCCCGAACATTCCGGCGGATGTCCCAGGGGCGCAACCGTCCTGTGCACCGTTTTTCTTGACGCTTCTTCCCCCGGATGATACAATGAAGAAAGCGGGACGGAGAAGACACTCATCGCAAAAAACGCAGTTCCGTATATCATCACATAAAGGGGGTTGGATCCCATCGAAAAAAAGATTTCCGTGATGGATGAAGCAGGCAGAGAATATGAAGCGACCTACCCGAAAAGGGCCAGAGGTCTTGTAAAAAAAGGCAGGGCACGCTTTGTAGACGAAAATACGATCTGCCTTGCGTGTCCGCCTGCGATACAGGAGGATATCGATATGACCGATCTGAATCATAAAAACAAAGCGGACGAAAGACAGACAGAGGCGAAAGCAGCAGAGGCTGTCCGGGACGAATCCATGCGCCGGACATCGGAACAGGATAAAAGGCTGACAGAAGCAAAAGCAACAGAAACCGTCCAAGACGAATCCACGCGCCGGACATCGGAACAGGACGAAAGGCTGACAGAAGCAAAAGCAACAGAAACCGTCCAAGACGAATCCACGCGCCGGACATCGGAACAGGACGAAAGGCTGACAGAAACAAAAACAGCGGAAGCCGTCCAGGACGAACCCGCGTTCACGGCGCCGGAACAGAACGGAGCCGGCGCGGGAAATGGCGGCATATCCAGCCTTATGAAAGCTGTCGCGGCACGCATCCGAAACAGCACGCCCCAGGACGGGCCCCTGCTTTCCGTCGATTATGTGCTCAGACAGCTGGAAGCGGTCCATCAGGACGATGCGCACATCTCCAGGGCGATGGACACCCTGAAGGCGATGGAGGACGGTTCCTGCGGGAATCCGGGCTCTCCCGGGAATCTGCTGGGTCAGGCAAAGGCCAGCGCGATCCGGGATATCGCGGTTCAACGCGAGAGCACCAATCTGGAGCTCATCAAATTCTATGAAAAGCTGTACGACGATCTGCAGCCACGGAAGCCGGAGCCCAGGGAGATCTATGAACTCATCGAACGCAACCGGCTGAGCGGGATGAACGATGAGGCGCTCCATGCGGAGCTGATGGCCGTACTTCGGGAATCCCTGTAGTCGGACCGATACCGGGAGGCAGTCTGTGAAACATCCGTAAAATACCTGCCAACGATCTTGGCCCCGCGCACAGCGTGCGCGGGGCCTTATTGATCCGCAGAAGCGGCCCCGCATTTCCGCCGGGGCCGCCCATATATATATTTCTTCCGTCGCGACCGCTTCCGCGCTTTCGCATCCGCTCCTCTTCCGCGAAAGCCATTCCCCTTCCCGCCGCGGTCACTCCTTCTATTCCGCGGGCCGCACGGTGACGAGCACCCGGCCCACCCGCAGGTCATCCATCTCCAGCACCGTGACGGTGATGTTCTCATAATCGAAGCTGTCGCCCGCCTTCGGGAAACCGCCGAACATTTCCAGCGTCCAGCCGCCGACGGTGATGGACTCAGTCTCGAAGCTGTCCTCGTCCCACTCCATCAGCTCGCAGAATTCGCCGATGGTGACATCGCCGTCCAGCTCGTACTCATGCTCGCTGCGCTCCACCACGTCCTTTACCACTTCGTCGGTCTCGTCCCAGATATCGCCCACGATCTGCTCCAGCACATCCTCCATGGTGACCATCCCGATGGTGCTGCCGTAATCGTCGGTGACGATGGCGATGTGGGTCTTCTGCTGCCGCATAATGTTGAGAACGGCGGGCAGCTTGGTGGTCTTGTATACAAAACAGGGACTGATCAGCAGGCTCCTGAAATCCGTCACCGGTCCGTCCAGCAGGGCGCGGTAATAATGGTTCAGGTACAGCACGCCGATGACGCGCTCCCGCTGCTCATCGTACATCGGCAGACGGGAGAACGGGCTCGACTCGATCCTGGCGCGGATCTCCTCGATATCGTCGTCGATCTCCAGCGCCTCCATGTCCACGCGGGGCGTCATGATCTCCCGGACAGAGATCTCGGCAAAATCCAGGGCGTTCTGCAAAAGCTCCGACTGATCCTCGTCGATGATGCCTTCATCCTCGCTGGTCTCGATGAGATCGATGAGCTCCTCCTCCGCAGCCTCCGCCTCTTCGTCCTCGTCCAGCTTTTCTCCCTTCAAAGGAGCCGTGAGCAGATTCACCAGGCCGCAGATCACCCAGGTCACCGGGGTCAGCACCGACATCAGAAACTGCAGCGGCGCGGATACCTTCAGCGCGAAGGACAGCGGATCGCGCCTCGCGATGATCTTGGGCATGGTCTCGCCGAAGATCAGCACCAGCACGGTCAGCAGGATGGACGCCGCGGAGGTGAACAGATCCTGCCTTCCCGCGGTGGCCTCCACGCCCGCCAGCATCAGCGCCATCAGGGTCGCCACGCTGGAGGCGGAAATATTCACCAGATTGTTGCCGATGAGGATGGCGGACAGCGCCCGGTCGAACCGGTCGCAGATATACAGGGCACGCTTCGCGGCCCCGCCGCTGCCGACCTCCAGGCGGTTGCGGTTCACCGCGGAATAGGCAATCTCCGAACCGGAGAAAAACGCGGAAAACCCCAGCAGGACAACGATCGAAAGACAATAGATCAAAAGGATCATTCCACGCTCACCTCCTCCCGCACGATCCGCAGGGTCAGGATGCGCCGTTTCTCCATCCGGAGCACAGTGATCCGCAGATCATGGAACCGGAAGCCGTCTCCCTCCCGGGGGATGCTGTCAAAAGCCTCATAGGCCAGACTCGCCATATTCTTATGGGCCACCTCTTCCTCGTCATACTTTTCCAGGCCGATGCGGTCCAGACAGTCATCGATGCTCATGGAAGCGTCCACATCCCAGGTGTTCTCGTTCACCTGGACAAAGCTCTCCACCACCACGTCGTCCTCATCCCAGATATCGCCCACCAGCTCTTCCAGCATATCCTCCATGGTGACCACGCCTTCCACACCGCCGTAATCATCCGTAACGATGGCCATACTGGCCTTGCGGCGGTTCATGGCAGGCAGCAGATCGGCGATCTGCGTGCTGCTGTGAATGAAAAAGGGCGGATCCATGACCTGATGCAGATCCGTTTTCTCCCCATCCTTCAGATACGCTTTGACGTACTTCCGGCAGGACAGGATGCCCACCACGTTGTCGATGGACTCATGATACACGGGCACGCGGGAATGACGGACCTTGCGGATACGCTCCAGGATCTCCTCCACGCTGTCGCCGTCGTCAACAGCCTTCACGTCCACCCGGACCGTGAGGATATCTCCCACCGTGTGGTCGCCGAAATTCAGGGCCGACTGCACCAGCTCTCCTTTTTCCGCCTCCAGACTGCCTTCCTCGGCGATGTTTTCCACCATATTGTGGAACTCATCCTCCGTGACGGCAGAGGCGCCTCCCCCCGTCAGCCTGGCGGCGGCATTGCCCAGCGCCGTCAGCAGAAAGGCGAACGGGGTACAGAGATGCATGCAAAAAATAAGTGAACCTGCTATTGTCTGGGAAAAATGCTCGGAATATTTCTTGGCGACGCTCTTGGGGAGCAGCTCCGCAAAGAAAAACACGATGACAGTCAGAACCAGCGTGGCGGCCGCCACAGCATTGGTCCCCCACAGCCTGGCCGCCATGAGCGTGGTGATGGAGGATGCCAGAATATGAGAAAGATTGTTGCCGATCAGTATGGTGGAAAGGGCCTTGTCGAAATGGTCCAGGATATACTGGACATTTTTGGCGCCCCGGTCCCCCTTATCCGCCAGCAGACGGATCCGGATCCGATTCACGGAACTGAGGGCGATCTCGCTGGAAGCGAAATATGCGCCCATGATAAGTAACACAGCAATGAGGATGAGGGATGACCAACTGTCCTCGTCCATGAAGGAATCACCTGCCCTTTCGCGGTAAAAGATAGCTCCATTATACAAAGGCCCCTGCGCTTTGTCAATCACCTCATTCCGAAGTTTACGCCGGGCTGTCCGGTCCGGGATGGCGGTTTCGGGGCGTCGGCCGGGTCCAATACCCCATGGGTCACTCACAATAACGCATGATGGCTTCGACGATCTCCGGATAAGGGAACGTGCAGTCACTTCTGCGGAAGATGCCGAAATTCTCCCCTTTGCCCGCAAACGCGTTGTTGTCCCACCAGCAGCAGCTGATCCGCCTCGCGCGGGCCGCCGCCACATAGTAGGCCGTGAAATCGACCCGGGCCTGCGTGTTGCCGCCCTTGTCCCTGGCGCCGTACTCGTCGAGGACGACACCGGTCCCGTTTTTCACATATTTCTCAAACAGGGCGTCCATCAGCGCATCGATCTCGTCCGTGCTCTCCGGGCGGTCCGGACTCCACTGATCCGTGCTGCCGCTCTCCTCCGGGGACTGCAGGGCGAAATCGTAGGGCGTATAGGCGTGGACCTCCACCAGGATCCGGTTTTTGTTCCCCGCCGTGTCCTTCGGCAGTTCGAAATATTCGTTGACCGCACCGTGCAGGGATGCGTCGTACCCCGGCACCAGCAGATATCTGTCCGCGTTGTGAGCGCCCGAAGCGCGCACCGCATCCACGAACACCTGATTATATTCGTTGATCAGCCGCACCGCGTCCACACATTCTTTTTTGCTCAGGTCGAGCTGCCACTCATATTCCGTCCCCACCAGCCGCGGCTCGTTCAGCGACTCCAGGATCAGACGTTCATCATATGCCGCAAAGCGCTGTGCCAGCTGGGTCCAGACCGCCCGCAGATAAGCCCTTGACTGCTCCGCGTATTCCGGGGACGGATACATATACCGAACGGAATTGTCGTGATGGATGTTGAGGATCACGTACATATCGTCAGCTATCGCGTAATCCACCACTTCCTGCACGCGGTCCAGCCACGCCCTGCTGATCGTATAGCTGCCGTCGTCCGACACATGGTTGTGCCATGACACCGGGATGCGCAGCGTCTCAAAACCGGCGGCTTTGACGGCGTCGATCATCTCCTTCGTCGTCCGGATCCCGCACCAGCTGGATTCATAGGACATTTCATCCGCCGCGTTCACGGCGGAACCTGCGTCGAACGTGTTGCCAAGACACCAGCCGGTCTTCAGCCTCTGAACGAAATCGACGGCAGACGCGTCCGCCCCCGCATCCAGCGCACGCTTCTCCATACTGACCATCGGCACACGGATCTTTCTCTTTTCCATTTCGTATCATCCTCCCTTTCCTGCCGGATCTCATGCCCTATTTTACTCTGTGCGGGCGGCGGGCGCAATACGGAAAATAAATTTTTCGCATTTTTTTAAACGGAAAAACGGCGTTCGGACATGCCGACAGCAAAAGGCCGCCTGCCGGGGACATCTGTCGGCAGACGGCCGGACGACGGATCACAAAAACACATCTGTATCCTATGAAAACCGCCGTTTCACTTCCTCATATTTTTCCTGCGTCATCAGCGCATCCCGGTCCGTATCCTGAAACGTCACCACGTAGGTCCATCTGCCGTAAGGCTCGATCCGCCTGATCCGGGACAGGTTGATGATATAGGATTTGTGACTGCGCAGAAACAGCTCGGGATCCAGCTTCGCCTCGATCTCTCCCATTTTCGCGGAGGTGACGAAGCTGTCCTTTGCCGTATAGATCACCGTAGATCCGTTCTCCCGCTGCACGAGCAGGATGTCCTCCATATCCACGAAGCACATGCTCTCCCGCCCTTTCACCAGCAGACGGGAAAGTCCTTTCTTCGTCCGGGAGATCCGCTCAGGCTCCCTTTCCGGCTCGGACGGACCCTGTTCGCAGATACGGCTCAGCGTTTTTTCCACCCGCGCCACATCAAAGGGCTTCACCAGATAATCAAAGGCATACAGTTCGAAGGCCTCCGGCATATACTCCGCGTGAGCTGTGGCAAAAATGATCTTCGTCTTCGGGGCGATCTCCGTCATGATCCGGGCGCACTCCACGCCGCTCTCGCCCCGGATGCCGATATCCATGAACACCACATCCGGCAGGAACTTCCTAAACTGCACGATGGCGTCGGAAAAGCCCGCGCTCTCGCAGACGATCTCAAAACCGCCCTGTTTTTCTATGATCTTCCGAAGCAGGAGGCGCACACCGTCCTCGTCCTCCACCAGCATCACTCTGTTTTCCGCCATCTGTCCTCCTCATGCCGCGGCCCGCGCCGGGAAAGGCCGTTTTGCGGCGCGGCCTTTTGCCCCGCTTCCCGCCTGCCCGGCCCGCCGTGCCGCGCCGCGGCCCGCTCAGGACTTTTGCCCGTCCGCACCGCGGCCCGCTCAGGCTTTCTGCTCCTCCGCGCCGCCCAGCTCCACGCTGACGCTGCCGCCGCCGCCCAGCGATTCCCGCAGCAGGGTGTCGGCCTTCACATTCTGCATCCGGTAATAATCCATCACGCCCAGATTGCCATCCCGCAGCGCCTGCGCCATGGCCTTGGGCACCTCCGCCTCCGCTTCCACCACGTAGGCGCGCATTTCCTGTTCCTTTGCCACAGCCATGGCCCGACGCTCCTCCGCCTTGGCCTGGGCGATGTTTTTATCCGCCTCCGCCTGCAGGGTCTGGAGCTGTGCGCCGATGTTCCTGCCCACGTCGATATCGGCGATATCGATGGAAAGGATCTCAAAGGCGGTTCCGGAATCCAGCCCTTTCGACAGGACGAGTTTGGAAATATCGTCCGGATTTTCCAGGACCGCCTTGTGCGTCTCCGCGGAGCCCACCGTGGTCACGATGCCCTCACCGATCCTGGCCAGGATCGTGGCCTCGCCCGCGCCGCCCACCAGACGCTCCAGATTGGCCCGCACGGTGACCCTCGCCTTCACCAGAAGCTCGATCCCGTCTTTGGCCACCGAGGAAATATTCGGCGTCTCGATGACCTTGGGGTTGACGCTCATGCGCACCGCATCCAGCACGTCGCGCCCGGCCAGATCGATGGCCGCCGCCTTTTCAAAAGGGAGGTCGATCCCGGCCCGCTCCGATGCGATCAGCGCGTTCACCACGTTGTCCACGTGGCCGCCCGCCAGATAGTGGGCCTCCAGCTGATTCACCGACAGCTCCAGCCCCGCCTTGCGCGCCTTGATCAGCGGCAGCACGATGGCGGAAGGCACCACCCGGCGCAGACGCATGCCGATCATGTTAAAAATGCTCACCCTCACGTTCGCCGCCAGGCTGGAGACCCAGAGCCCCACCGGCACAAACACGAAAAACAGCACGATGAGCAGCAGGACCACGCCGCTCAGGATCACGATTCCGAAAACAGACGCCGCATTATTCATATTCTTTCCCTCACTTTCTCAGATTTACACTTCCCGCACCACCAGCCGCAGACCGTCCACCCGGATGATCTCCAGCGGGGTGTCCTTCGTGATATATCCGCCCTCCGTCACCACATCGAACTTGATATCGTCGAAAATGCCCGTTCCGGACGGCCGCAGATCCGTCAGCGCTCTGCCGCGCTTCCCCAGCAGATAATTCAGATCCGCCGAACTGATGTAGCCCTCCGTCCGTTTCTGCTCCTCCTCCAATACCAGAGGCGATTTCAGCTTCCCCCTGGAAAACAGCCAGAGAACGACGGCGAGCATGACGCCCAGAAGCGCCAGCACCGCCAGCGTCACGGCGGCGCCCTCCGCCAGCGAATCCGTCGTGCAGAAAACGCCCGCCACCATACAGACGATGCTGCCGATCCCCGCCGCGCCGAAGCCCGGCATCGCCATTTCCACGGCCGCCAGCAGGAATCCCACGATCAGCAGCAGGATCCCCAGCACAAATATCCAGTCCAGCTCCAGAACGCTGGTCCAGCTCATTCCCAGCGTGTATATCTGCTCCATTTTTTCCCTCCTTTCCCGGAATGCCCGTTTCTGAAAAAGAACGGCCTGCCGCGCCGCACGAAAAAGCCCGGGCGGCGTTTTCTTCCTTTTTTCTGATCTTATCCTCTTTCCGCCGAAAAGGAAAGGGATATCCTGCAAGTTATACAGATATCCCTTCAAACTGTCATTTTTTTGGTTTCCTGTACATCTTCTTTCGCGACGGGCAGCTCCACCAGAAAAACGGTCAGCCCGTCCGCACAGTCCGCCGTCACCATGCCGCCTGCGCCCTTCACCAGACGGGACACGATGGCCAGTCCCTGTCCGTGGCCCTCTTCCCGTTTCGTGGTGAACCCGGCCTGAAAAATATAAGGCAGAATATGGGGCTCGATCGCCGGTCCGTTGTTCTCCACCTCCACCCGGTAGACGGACGCGGCCTCCTTCATCCGGACCGTCAGCCGTTTTTCGCCCTCCACGCCTTCCAGCGCGGTCATGGCGTTGTCCAGCAGATTGGCCAGAACCCGGCAGAAATCCCATGGCTGCATGGGAAGATCGGAGAGCGCAGTCCCCACCTCCAGATAAAAATCGATGCCCTTCTGCTCCGCCGTTTCCATCTTAGCCTGCAAAAGCGCGTTCACCGCGGGCTGCGCGGTCTTCAGCGCCCGGTTCAGCTTCTGAATGCTTTTGAAGACCGGACGGATATACTCTCTCGCTTCTTCATATTCCCCGAGCTCCATCAGACCGTACACCACCTGAAAGTGGTTCATCAGATCGTGCTTCTGCTCCCGCAGCTTCCGGTTCAGCTCCTCCAGATTTTCCATGGCCTCCTCGTAATTCCGGTTCCGGTATCCCGCCGCGGCGGCCAGACCGGCAATGCTCAGAAGGCTGGAGAAAAGGAGAAGGCCCACGCAGATCCGCGCGACCTGCAGAAAGCCGCCGTCCGGGATCCCCTCCAGCGACGCGAAAAGACAGATAGAGGCCGCCAGCTGACCGGCGCTGACAGCCAGAAGCGCCCCTGTCAGCTTGCCGAGCACAACGCCCGCGGCGCGTTTCCGCCGTTTTCCCGTCTTTATTCCACTTCTTCCGGCTGCATCCCGCTTCATTCCGTTCCCTCCGGCTGCGTTCCTCTCTTCATTCTGCTTCCTCCGGCCGTATCCTTCTCCTCATCCCGTTTTCTCAGATCCCGCCGCGCTCTTTCTCCCGCCCCGGCCGCGGCTCTCTCTTTCTCCCGTTTTCCCCGTCCGCGTCCTTTTTTATTCCGTTCCTTCAGCCCGGCAGGCGATCAGCACATATCCCTCCGGCGCCGCACACTCGTACAGCCGCGCCGTCGGCCATACGCCGTCCACATCGCACACCGTCCCTGCCTCCCAGTCCGTCCGGATCCGGTCAAATCCCATGGACATGCCCTGTCCCGTGAGCTTCATATAGCTTTCCTTGGCGGAAAAATACCGCAGGAAATCCCGTTCCGGTCCCGGCAAAAGCGTGCCGCTCCCCCGATCCGGATCCTTCCATTTCTGTACCAGGGCCTTTCGCTCCGCCGCCGTCAGACAGCGGTCCAGCATCCCCGTCCGGATGCGGCGCAGCTCCTGAATGTCCACTCCCACAGGGCCTTGGTCCAGCACACAGGCCGCGTAAATACCGGAATGGGAAATGCTGATACAGCCTTTTTCTGGCACGGGCTGGCCAAACGTCGTGTATTCCACGCGCGCCCCTGCCTGTCCGTCCTGCTCCAGCGCATAACGCATCAGAAGCCCCGCCGCCGCGCAGGCCGCCCTGCCCGCCGCACTCCCCAGCGCATCCAGCTTTTTCCGGCGCGCCTCGTCCAGCAGGGTATACGCCCTTTGCAGCATCTCTTCCTGAAAAAGAGGGCGGATGTCGGCCAGATAGACCCGCAGCATCCGCTCTTCTCCGCCGTCCGGCAAGCTGCCGCAGACGGGCATTCTCCCGCCCGGCACCCCGCCGCCGGCGGACAGCTTCCCGCTTGTCCCACCGCCGGCGGTGGATGTTTTTTCGTTCTCCCCGCCGAAGGCGGACACTCCCCCGCTCATCCTTCCACCGCCGTCAGATAGTTGGTCACCGCGTATACGATCTGACCGTTATAGGACAGCTTCGTCCAGCCCTTGTCCGCGTCCACGGCGAGCCGTTCCGCAGTCTCCTCTCCCGTGAGCTGAGCCGCCACCTCGGAGGGCGCTTCCGTGGTGGGAAGCGTCCGCAGATTGGTCCGGCCGTCCTTGGCCTTCACCTTTCCGGAGGCCGCGGTGAAGCGCCTGCCCGCCTCCGGATTTTCCGGCGTTGGCTTTTCCTGTTCCTTATAGTCCATGCTGGTGGCCAGCAGCCGTGAAGAGGCGTAGACCACCTGACCGTTCACCTCCAGCCGGGACCAGCCCGTATCGCTGCTCCCGCTGATGCCGGTGCGCACCACCGCTTCCCCGTAGCTCAAGGTACCCACCACGTTTCCGGTCTCCGTGCTGGGAAAATCCCGCAGATTGACCTTATCCCTGGCCGTCACGGCCTCGCTGACCGTCCGGAACGTCATGCCGCCCACCTGTACGGTATCGGAACCGCTCTGTCCCTGGCCCGCCGTGCCGCCGTTCTCCTGACCGCCGCTTCCGGACGGAGCATTTTCACCCGTCTGTCCATTCGCACCGGGACCGGACGTGCCGCTTTCACCCGTCTGCGCGCCGTTTCCGCCCGCCGCGCCCGACAATTCGTCCGTCAGATAGCTGTGCACGGCATACAGACGCTGTCCTTCCCAGATCACCCGGTCCCAGCCGTTGCTGCCCACGCCCGTGCGCTGGACCTGTTCCCCGTTCTTGAGCACATGGATCACAGAGCTTCCCGCCGTGGTGGGGATGTTGCGCAGGTTCGTGGAATCCTTCGCCGTCACGAGATCGTTCACCTCGGTGAAATCAAGTCCCACCTCCGGGTCGGCCGCCACAGGCTCCGGCGCCGTGGGATCCTTCGGGGCCGCCGGTGTCCAGTCCGCGCCGAACCAGGCCAGATCGAGATCCACCTTTCCTTTGATCCCGGGCACCTCTCCCTGGCTGGTATACTGCCACATGGCGTATTTCCCGCTGTAATCGGGCGCCTCGGTCTGCGGATAGGGCTGATCCGGATACTGAGAGACCCAGACCATACAGCGGTCCTCCAGCATGCTCATATCCCACTGCGCGCTTCCCTCCATCTCATTGCGGGAGGCGTAAAACATGCCGGTATAGCCGAAGCCCTGCACCGTATCCAGGAAGGCACAGGCGATCTTCGTCCTCGTTTCTTTATCCAGCGCGTTCTGACGGCTGTCAGACGACTGGAAATCCTCGCAGTTGTAGGCCACCGGATAGGTGATCGGATACCGGGAGATCAACCCGGCCACCCAGGCCGCCTCCTCCTTCGCCTCCTGTTCGCTGACCGCGGAGGAAAAGAAATAGACGCCGATGCGTATGCCGTTCTTCGCGGCCTCCTGCAGATTGTAGCGCGCGCCGGGATCCTCATAGAGAATGCCCGTGGTCTTGGCCCGGTAGCCCGCGCGGATCATGGCGAACTCCACGCCCGCCTCCTTCACCGCCGTCCAGTCGATGACGCCCTGATATTTGGAAACATCGATGCCCAGGGCAACCTCCCCCTCCGGCACATATGCGTCTTCAAAGGCGGCCTGTGCGCCGCCCGCTTCTTCGGAAATGCCGCCCTGCGGGTCTTCCGCGTCGTCGATGCCGCCCAGCTGCGCCTCCGGCTGCCCGGCCGCGGAGCCAGACGGTTCAGCCGACTGTCCGGCCGCGGAATCCGACGGCGCATCCGGCTCTCCGGACGCCGCACCGGAAGGATCCGACTGCCCGTCCCCGGACGGTGCGTCCTGCCCGATGCCCTCTCCGGGGCCCGTCTCCGCCGCAGTCTCCCCGGCCTCCGCAATATCCGTACCACCGGCGGACACCGCCGCACGCTCCGAACTCCTCATCCACAGAAACGCGGCCAAAAACAGCACCGCCGCGGCCGCGATCCCCGCCGGGACCGCGATAGGCCAGACGGAACGCCTGTATTTTTTTCTCCGTCTCCTTCTTTTCTTCGACACCGGCGTTCCCTCCGTCACCCGAGAAGCCGTCCAAGCGCTTCATACGCCTGACAGAAAGCCGCCTCTCCGTCCGTCCGACCGCGCCGGACCGCCGTGCGCTCCAGGAAATTCAGCCCCGCAAAATCCGTCAGATGCGGTTCCAGGCTCAGGAAACCGACATAGCCCTCCCGATCCAGCGCGTTCAGGATCTGCGCGACATGCCCGTCGCCCTCTCCCGCCGGCCTCACCTCTCCGGTTTCCGCCAGCGCGTCCTTGACATGGACATAGAAGATATAGGGCCGCAGCATCTCATAAGCCTCCAGCGTATCCTGCCCGCACTGCACGAAATTGGCGAAATCAAAGGTACACCGGAAATTTTCACCGTAAAACTGCCGCATCAGATCCAGACACCGGTCTGCGCTGTCCCCGTAGATCCCCTTCTCGTTCTCATGCAGCAGCACTGCATTTCTGCTCCGGGCCAGCTCCACCATTTCCTCCATACGGGCGAGCACGCCGTCGCGGAAATCCGCCGGGTCCTGTCCCTTCGGGAGGTAAAAGCTGAACATCCGGATATAGGAGGTGCCGAAAATCTCCGCCAGATCCAGCACATGAAGCAGACTCCTCCGATGGCTGTCAAAATCGTCCCCGATCCCGATCTTTCCGATCAGCGAACCGACAGCGGAGATCCGGATGCCGTTTTGATCCAGTTTCTCCTTCAGGGTACGCGCGCGGTCCAGATCGTAATCCGCCACGCCGATCCCGTCGCCGCTGCGGAACTCGATCCAGGAGATCCCCAGCTCCTTCAACAGAGCGATCTGGGTATCCATATCCGGTCCGATCTCATCCGCGAAACAGCTGATGGGACAGTTTTTCAGGATCCTGCGTTCTTTTTCCATACTTATAATCCGCCTTTCTGCAGCCGGGAGTCCATCTCATCCGGTTCCCACCCGGCTGTCCTTTCTCTTTTCCTCTTCCGTCAGAGCGGCGTAATCCACCAGATCATGGTGCATCTTCGCCAGGTCGTTCCGGCTGCTCTTCTCCCTCGAACCGCTGTAAACGTATCCTTCTGAACGCATATAGGCGTTCCACCTGCGATGCTCCAGCCGCTCTATGACATCCCGTTCTGCCTCGGTCAGCTCACGCTCCGGCTTATCGGCGCCCGGGATCCCGCATGCCGTCCGCGCGGCCCGATGGAGCGCAGAGGCCGTGGAGGAACGGTAATTGTATTCATACTGCCAGAATTCTTCCTCTTTTCCCCATTTCTGATGGAGCCGCAGCGCTTCGTCCTCCAGCTCGGAATTGAGGATCACCTTTTCGGAAAAAGAGGACGCGATATCCCCGATCCAGTCGATATCGTAACGCTGGCCGCGGTAGTTTGTGAGATCCCGCAGGGCCTCCTTTTCCTCCGGATCGTAGATCACCGTCTGGATCACGGGCCTTATCCCCGCCCGTTCAAACAGCATCCGCAGGTTCACCGCGGCCTTGACGTTCGCCGCGTCGGACCCCAGCGCGATGAACACGTATGTCGTGTCCCGCATTCCGGCGGCCTGATCCGCAAAGGTTTTCGTATCCGCGTCCACGCCGGAATGGATCCGGATCGTGTATTCCGCCTCCCCGAAATGGAACTTGCCGTTATAGGCATCCGACATCAGCTCCGGGCAAAGCGCCTCAAACCGCTCTCCGGCCAGCGCATCCCTGTCGAACACGTCGATCCTGATGTGATAGCCGTCCATCTGGCAGTACCAGGCCAGGGCCTTGACCATTTCCGTACCGTGCAGGCCGAGCCCCAGCACCAGCGCATGGATATTCCTGCCGTCCTCCGCCCTTTCGGCGGGAAGCGCGTGAAGGAACAGCTCAGGGCCGTGTTCATAGAGCGTGCGGTTGATCAACGACCGGACCTCGTTGACCCGGCGCACCTTCATCGGGATATTTCCCGTATGCGCCAGCAGAAGCTCTCCCTCGATCCCCGTTGAAAAAACATAGAGATGGGACTGCGGGAGGCTGCCGTAAGCCTGAATCAGCTTCAGCGCCTGTCTGATGTTTTCCGACTCGTCGTCGCCGATCGCGAACAGGTACAGAGGCCGCTTCGCGCCGGAAAGCCGCAGCGCCAGGATGTCCTTTTTGAAGCAGATCCCGCCGATCTTTCCGGCCCGGTCCGACAGCTCCTGCAGATTCTCCCCGTCCCCGGGAAACACATTGGTAAAAGCGATCATCGATCCGGGATGGTTCTTCCGGATATCGCCTGCCAATGCAAGGGATTTTTCATTCAGCCGGGAAAACAGATAGAGCGGCCGTCTCCTGCCCAGGAAAAAACGGATAAAAGCACCCGTTTTCTGAAAAAGCAGCACCAGAAAGCCGAACGTAAAAACGGGATCGACGACGAACAGGACCGTCACCGCCGCGGAATACAGCGGCGCGATCCCCCCGACGGACCCCGGAATGTTCTCGATGACCATCTCTGCATCGGCGTTGATCGTGAACACCTTGATGGTCCCCAGCAATGCGAACAGGGCCGTTTTCAGCCCCTGCAGCTGCGTCCCCTCACAGATCAGGCCGTAAACGGGAAGCAGAAGGATATAGGAAGCGAGAAACAGCCCGGCAAAGACGAGGTTGTAGGGGGTGACCGGCGAAGCCGCCCTGATATTTGATCTTTTCCCGACGGCAAAAGCGCCCGCCGCGGCCGCGGCGAGAACAAGGAACGCCGCCGTCAGATAAACTGTCCAGTCCATGACTACCTCTGATCGTTTTCATTTTATGAGAGCGCGCAGCGGAAGGCTTATCAGCCATCTCTCCGGCCGTCTGCCGTTTTTCCTTTTCACGGACACAGCACGATGAAAAACCCTGTCGGCCATCTGGCCGTCTGCCGCTTTTCCCTTTCACGGACACAGCGCGGCGGAAGGGCCGCCCGCTCCGTCAGGTTCACAGCAGATGCGCCCGCAGCTCCTCTCCGCTCTTCGCGCTCAGATACGCGGGCGGGATATCGAACAGCGTCTTCGCGCCGCTCTGTCCCTCTTTAGACATCCGGTATGCCGCCCTGGCGCAGGCCGCCAGCACGGAGCCCGTGAATTCCGGATTGGAATCCAGCTTCAGGCTGTATTCGATCACCTGGGTGTGCTCCCCGCACAGGCCGGTCTTCCCGGTGCGGATGACGCTGCCGCCATGGGGCAGTCCGGCGTGATCGCGCAACAGCTCTTCTTCGCTGATGAAATGCACCGTCGTATCATAGTCGGAAAAATAGTTGGGCATGGTGACGATCTCCCGTTCGATCCGGGCCTTGTCCGCACCCTCCTTCGCAACCACAAAGCATTCCCGCGTATGCTTCTGCCGCGTGGTCAGCTCCGGCGTCTCGCCGCGGCGCACCGCCTCCAGGGCCTCCGGCACCGGCACCGTATACTGTCTGGCGTCCGCCACGCCCTCGATCCGACGGATGGCGTCGGAATGTCCCTGAGAGACGCCCCGTCCCCAGAAGGTGTAATCCTTTCCGTCCGGGAGAATGCAGTCCGCATACAGACGGTTTAAGGAAAACATGCCGGGATCCCAGCCGCAGGAAATGACGGCCACCCTGCCGCCCTCCCTGGCCGCCTGATCCACCGCCGCGAAGTGCGCCGGGATGTTGGCGTGGGTATCGAAGCTGTCGATGACGTTGTAATGGCGGGCATACAGCGGCGTCTGCACCGGCAGATCCGTCGCGCTGCCGCCGCAGAGCACCAGAACGTCGATCTCATCCTGCACGGTCTCCAGCGCGTCAGCGGAGAGCACCCGCACGCCTTCTGAGGCGGTCTTCACCGTTTCCGGCGCACGGCGGGTAAAGACAGCCGCCAGCTCCAGATCCGGATTCTGCCGGATGGCGCTCTCCACGCCCTTTCCCAGATTTCCATAACCCAAAATACCGATCCTTATCTTCATCTCTTTCTTCCTTTCCGCTGCCGGAGAAACTCTTTTCCCGCCGCCGGAAAGATCCGGCCTCTCTCCGTTTCCGGCGGCGTCTGGCATCCTGTGTCACGCTTTTCCTATATTTCCCGCGGCAATCGGATTCATTTTTTCGCAGTCAGCTTTCCATCCTTCAGCTTTCCGATACGCCCGCAGAATCCCCAGACGTATCCGCGATATACTCTGCCAGGTCCTTTTTCAGCTGTTCCCAGGCGTCCTCATGCTCCACATAATAGAGAGGACATTTTTTTCCGCCTGCGTCATAGTGGCGGCGGATATCCGATATGTTCAGATCGTATTCCCTCATCAGCCAGCCCAGCAGCCGGATCAGCGACCGATAGGTGGCATCCTCAAACTTCCCGCTCTCCTTCAGATAACAGCATTCGATGGAGAGAGAATTGTAATTATGCTCCTTCACCGCGTAGCCGATCTCATCCAGCGGCAGGCACTGCACGATCTCGCCCTCGTAGCCAATGACAAAATGAGCGGAGGCGGAGGTTTCCCCGGTAATGCCCAGATTTTCAAAATAGCTCCGGTTCTGCGCCGCGCTGGTCCCGGCATTGGCCGTATAATGCACGAACAGCTCCGTCACCTCCGGCAGAGGCTCCCCCGGCCTGGAATATTCGTTGGGCGAAAGGAAATCCTCCAGGATCTCCGGCTTCACCGAACGGTTCTCGACGGGCGGCTCCGTCTCCTGCTGCCGCATTACCTCCACCGCGTCCTCATCCCGCTGCCGGTCCCACAAAAGGCTGCTGGCCTTCCAGATCCCGAAGACCGCGCCCGCCAGCACGAGAACGAAGACCGCCGCGGACACGCACCGGACGATCATCACCTGCCTGCGGCGCTTCCTCCGTCTGGCTTCCCGCCTGGCCCTCTGCCTGGCCGCATCCCCGGGGCGCGTTTCCCGGCGCTCCCGTTTCGCTGTGCTCTCCCGCCCGATGATATCCAGTTCATCCTTCTCCTGCGTATGCATAAAACCGCTCCCCATCATAAGCAATTTTCCGCCGCTGTCGAAAACAGTCGGCCTTTGAAAATATTTTATCACTGGAAGCGGTACGAGAATTTAAACAAATCGTAAATATTTCTTAAGAATACGGCTTCGCATGACGGCGTGGGGGACAGCCGGGCGTTACTGCGCTTCTGTAATCCCGATCCCCAATTCCGCAAGCTGCTTTTCGTCCACCGTATTCGGGCACTCCGTCATCAGGCAGGAAGCGTCCTTGACCTTCGGGAAGGCGATGACGTCGCGGATGCTCTCCGCACCGGTCAGCTCCATGCACAGACGGTCCAGCCCGTAGGCCAGCCCCGCGTGAGGAGGCACGCCGTATTTGAAAGCGTCCAGCAGGAAGCCGAACTGCTCGTGGGCCTTTTCCTTCGTGAAGCCCAGCGCCTCGAACATCCGCTCCTGCACGTCGTCCTGGAAGATACGGACGCTGCCGCCTCCGATCTCCACGCCGTTTAAGACGATGTCATAGGCCTTGGCCCGCACGCTGCCCGGATCGCTCTCCAGCCGGTCCAGATCCTCCTCCATGGGCATGGTGAAGGGATGGTGCATGGCCACATAGCGCCCTTCCTCCTCGGAGTACTCAAACTGCGGGAACTCCACCACCCAGAGGAAATGGAACTTGCTGTGATCGATCAGGCCCATCTGTTCGCCCAGCTCCAGGCGCAGCGCGCCCAGCACGCTCCAGACGATATTGTTCTTATCCGCGGCGAACAGCAGCAGATCGCCGGGCTTGGCGTCCATCGCGGCCACCAGCGCGGCCAGCTGTTCCTCCGTCATAAATTTGGCAAAGGAGGATTTGTAACTGCCGTCCTCCTGCACCGCCAGATACGCAAGCCCCCTGGCCCCGTACCCTTTGGCGAAATCCACCAGCGCGTCGATCTTCTTTCTGGGCATGGCCGCCTGTCCCTTTGCGTTGATGCCGCGGACGGAGCCGCCCGCCGCCAGCGCGCCCGTGAACACGGAAAAGCCGCAGTCCTTCACGGTTTCGGAAACATCCACCAGCTCCATGCCAAACCGGGTGTCCGGCTTATCGGAGCCGTAACGGTTCATAGCGTCGATCCACTTCATCCGCGGGAAGGGAACCTTTACCTCCAGGCCGATGGCCTCCCGGCAGAGATACTGGAGCAGACGCTCGTTCACCTCGATGACGTCGTCCACATCCACAAAGGAAAGCTCCATATCGATCTGCGTGAACTCCGGCTGCCGGTTCGCCCGCAGATCCTCGTCCCGGAAACACCTGGCGATCTGGAAATAGCGGTCATAGCCGGAACACATCAGAAGCTGCTTGAACAGCTGCGGGGACTGCGGCAGCGCATAGAACGTGCCGGGATGCACGCGGCTGGGCACCAGATAGTCCCGGGCCCCCTCCGGCGTGGACTTGCACAGGATCGGCGTCTCGATCTCCAGGAAGCCCTCGTCCGTCATGAAGCGGCGCACCGCCGCACAGATCTTGCTGCGCAGGATGATCTTTTCCTGCAGATCCGGCCTTCTTAAGTCCAGATACCGGTATTTCAGGCGGATCTCCTCTTTGGTCCTGGAATTGGACTCGATGGGGAACGGCGGCGTCAGCGCCTCGGAAAGCACCCGGACCTCCTGGGCCCGCACCTCGATCTCGCCGGTGGCGAGATTTTCGTTCACCGCGCCCAGACGGCGTTCCACCCGGCCCACCACGGCCACCACGAACTCGCTGCGCAGCCGCTCCGCTTTGGCGAAGCTGTCGCTGCCGCAGTCCGATTCTTCAAAGATGATCTGCAAAAGACCGGAACGGTCCCGCAGGTCCACAAATACGATGCCGCCCTTGTTTCTCTGTTTCGCCACCCATCCCATGACGGTGACGGTCTGCCCCGCGTTGGCCGCGGACAGCTCCCCGCACCGGCAGGTGCGCTTCAAGCCTTTCATTGTCTCTGCCATTTTTCCTCTCTCCCGCACGGACCAACCCGCGCTTTATACATTTCTTTTGATGGAAACCGGTCCGGTTTCGATAGCATCCTTATTCAGCGGATTCACCTATCTGAGCGGATCCCGGTAAAATTCCGCGAATTCCTCATAACCCTCTTTGGTCAGCTGCTCCTTCTGGAACTTTTTATTTTTGTTCATGCGGGCCACCAGCACCTGAGAGCCGTCCTGTCTGGCCTGCTGCGCCGCGGCGATGACCTCGCAGAGCCGCTGCCCCGCCACGCCCTTTTCCACCAGATAGGCGATCTTCTTCGGCTGCCCCGGGATCGTGAAGCCGTTCTCCAGCAGGAGCAGGACGATCCGCTCGAAGCCGATGGAAAAACCGCAGGCCGGTACGTCATTGCCTGTAAACCTGCCGATCATCTTATCGTAACGTCCGCCGCCCGCGCAGCTGATCCCCAGACCGGGCATGACGATCTCGAAGATCGTGCCCGTGTAGTAGGACATGCCCCGCACCAGCGTGGGATCGAAAACGATCTCAAAATCGGAGGAGCCGGTGGCCTTCACGCCGTCGATGATCTCCTGCAGGTTCCGTCCGATCTCCGGTTCCAGAAAGCTGCCCAGCCTCTCCGCCAGCCACGCGATGCCGTCCGCCGTCCCCTGCTCCAGCCCGGCAAACAGCGCCATGTACCGATCCACGGACTCCTTTGAAAAGCCGCTCTCCTCCAGCTCCTTCGCCACGCCCTCGGCGCCGATCTTGTCCATCTTGTCCAGGATGATGAACACCGTATCATAGGAGTCCTCCGGAAAACCGCTGTAAGCGGCCATGGCCTTCAGGATCCGCCGTTCGTTGATGCGGACCTGAAACCCGCGAAAGCCCAGCCGCCCCAGCGTGGTGGTGGTGGCCAGGATCAGCTCGATCTCCGCCAGATTGGAGGGCTCTCCCAAAATATCGATATCGCACTGCATGAACTGACGGTAGCGCCCCTTCTGCGGCCGGTCCGCCCGCCATACATTGCCGATCTGCAGCGCCTTGAAGGGGGCGGGCAGCTCATTGGCGTGATTGGCGTAAAAGCGCGCCAGCGGCACGGTCAGGTCGTAGCGCAGACCGCCGTCCACCAGATCCGCCTC
>CANRMT010000023.1 GCA_947631815.1 uncultured Eisenbergiella sp. | reverse complement strand
CTGTATCGAGTCGCTGCTGCCCGGCGGGGAGGATGTGGAGATCCTGATCGTGGACGACGGATCGACGGACGATACGGCCCGGATCGCCGACGAATATGAGTCCAGATTTCCCGGCATCGTCAGGGCGATTCACCAGGAGAACGGCGGGCACGGCGCGGCGGTCAATACCGGCATCGCAAATGCATCAGGGCTTTTCTTCAAGGTGGTGGACAGCGACGACTGGGTGAAGGCGGATGCTTATCAGGAGGTGCTGGAGACGCTGCGGGAGCTGGCCGGTGGGGAAAAGACGCTGGATATGCTGGTCAGCAATTTCGTCTATGAGAAAGAGGGAGAACGTCGGAAAAAGGTCATGCGCTACCGGCATATCCTTCCTGTGGGACAGATGTTCACCTGGGGAGAAACGGGGCATTTTATTCCGGGAAAGTATATCCTGATGCATTCCGTCATCTACCGCACGAAGCTCCTGCGGGAATGCGGGCTGCATCTGCCGGAGCATACGTTTTATGTGGACAATCTGTATGTGTTTGAGCCGCTCCCCTATGTGCGCAATATCTATTATCTGGACGTGAATTTTTACCGGTATTATATCGGACGCGCCGATCAGTCCGTCAATGAGCAGGTGATGATCGGCAGGATCGATCAGCAGATCCGGGTGAATAAGCTGATGGTGGATTATTTTGTCGGGAAGAAGGGGCTGATCGCATCCAATAAGAAGATGGGCAGCTACATGCTCAGCTACCTCGACATCATCACGACGATCTCCTCCATCCTGCTGATCCGTTCCGGGACGGAGGAAGCGCTGGAGAAGAAAAAAGAGCTGTTGACCTATATCCGCCAGAAGGACCGCTCCCTTTACCGCAAGCTGCGTTACGGGCTCCTCGGAAACTGCATGAACCTGCCCGGCAGGACCGGGCGGTGGATTTCCGTGGAGGGCTACAAAATCTGCCAGAAATTCTTCGGATTCAATTAAAAAGTTCATCATTTTCGCGGGGAAGAAAGGATTGCCCCCATCTGAAAAGTATGCTAGAATAGGTTGAGTTTTTGGGGAATCAAAAGAAAGGACTGGGTGGATTTATGAAAAGGGAAGACATTCACAAGGTATTGATCATCGGTTCCGGCCCGATCATCATCGGACAGGCATGTGAATTCGACTATTCCGGCACACAGGCGTGCAAGGCCCTAAAGAAGCTGGGCTACGAGATCGTATTGGTGAACTCCAATCCGGCGACGATCATGACGGACCCGGATACGGCGGACATCACCTATATCGAGCCGCTGGATGCGGAGCGTCTGGAGCAGATCATCGAGAAGGAGCGGCCCGACGCTCTGCTGCCCAACCTGGGCGGACAGTCCGGCCTGAATCTCTGCTCTGAGCTGCATACGTCCGGTGTTCTGGACAAATACGGCGTGAAGGTGATCGGCGTACAGGTGGACGCCATCGAGCGCGGCGAGGACCGGATCGAGTTCAAGAACACGATGAATGCCCTGGGCGTGGAGATGGCCAGGAGCGATGTGGCCTATTCCGTGGAGGAGGCGCTGAAGATCGCGGACGGCCTGGGATACCCGGTGGTGCTGCGTCCCGCTTATACCATGGGAGGCGCGGGCGGCGGCCTTGTATACAATAAAGAAGAGCTGAAGACCGTGTGTGCGCGCGGCCTGCAGGCCAGCCTGGTGGGGCAGGTCCTGGTGGAGGAATCCATTTTGGGCTGGGAGGAGCTGGAGCTGGAGGTGGTCCGCGATGCGAAGGGCAATATGATCACGGTCTGCTTTATCGAGAATATCGATCCGGTGGGCGTCCATACGGGGGATTCCTTCTGCTCCGCCCCGATGCTGACGATCTCCGAGGATGTGCAGAAGATCATGCAGGAGCAGGCGTACCGGATCGTGGACGCGATCCAGGTCATCGGCGGGACCAACGTGCAGTTCGCGCACGATCCGGTTTCCGGCCGTATCGTCGTCATCGAGATCAACCCCAGGACATCCCGTTCCTCTGCGCTGGCCAGCAAGGCCACCGGATTCCCCATCGCGCTGGTTTCTGCCATGCTCGCCAGCGGGCTGACGCTGGATGAGATCCCCTGCGGCAAATACGGGACGCTGGATAAATATGTGCCCGACGGCGATTACGTGGTCATCAAGTTCGCGAGATGGGCGTTTGAGAAATTCAAGGGCGTGGAGGACAAGCTGGGCACGCAGATGCGCGCGGTGGGCGAGGTCATGAGCATCGGCAAGACCTACAAGGAAGCGTTCCAGAAGGCCATCCGTTCCCTGGAGAAGAACCGCTACGGCCTGGGCCATGTGGGCGGCTTTGACAAAAAGAGCAGGAAAGAGCTGCTCACCATGCTGGCGACGCCCTCCAGCGAGCGTTACTTCATCATGTACGAGGCGCTGCGGAAGGGCGCGTCCGTGGACGAGATTCACAGGCTGACGATGGTGAAGCACTATTTCATCGAGCAGATGAAGGAGCTTGTGGAAGAGGAGGAGCGCCTCGCTGCCCGGTACAAAGGAAGGGTGCCCGAGGTGGAGGATCTGCGTCAGGCGAAGCTGGACGGTTTTGCGGATAAATATCTGAGCGAGATCCTGGGCGTCTCCGAAGAGGATATCCGGGACGAGCGGATGAAAAACGGCATTGTGGAGGCCTGGGAGGGCGTCCACGTCAGCAGCACGCAGGATTCCGCCTACTATTATTCCAGCTATCATATAGAGGATAAGAGCCCGGTGGACAATTCGAAGCCGAAGGTCATGATCCTGGGCGGCGGCCCCAACCGGATCGGACAGGGGATCGAATTCGACTACTGCTGTGTGCACGCCGCGAAGGCGCTGCGCAAGCTGGGATTTTCTACGATCATTGTCAACTGCAATCCGGAGACGGTCTCCACGGACTACGATACGTCCGACAAGCTGTATTTCGAGCCGCTGACCCTGGAGGATGTGCTGGCCATTTATGAGAAGGAGAAGCCGGTGGGCGTGATCGCGCAGTTCGGCGGACAGACGCCTCTGAATCTGGCGGCCGATCTGAAGAAATACGGTGTGAACATCCTCGGCACCACGCCCGAGACCATCGATCTGGCCGAAGACCGGGATCTGTTTCGCGAGATGATGGCGAGGCTGGAGATTCCCATGCCCGAGGCCGGTATGGCGGTGAACGTGGACGAAGCGCTGGCGGTGGCGCACGAGATCGGCTATCCCGTCATGGTCCGCCCGTCCTATGTACTGGGCGGCCGCGGTATGGAAGTGGTCTATGATGACGAGGCCATGACCTTCTACATGCAGCAGGCGGTGGGCGTGACGCCCGACCGTCCGATCCTGATCGACCGGTTCCTGCACCATGCCACCGAGTGCGAGGCGGACGCCATCAGCGACGGCGAGAACGTGTTCGTGCCCTCCGTCATGGAGCATATCGAGCTGGCCGGTATCCATTCCGGCGATTCCGCCTGCATCATCCCGCCCAGAGGGCTGACGGAGCAGCAGATCGCGACCATCAAGGAATATACGAGAAAGATCGCCAGCCAGATGCACGTTGTCGGTCTGATGAATATGCAGTACGCCATCGAGGACGGCAGGGTGTTCGTCATCGAGGCCAACCCCAGAGCGTCCCGCACGGTGCCGCTGGTGTCCAAGGTCTGCGGCATCAACATGGTGCAGATCGCCACGGACATCATCACGATGCCGTTCACCGGCCGCAAGAGCCCCGTTCCGGATCTGCATGAGAAGAAATTCGCGCACTACGGCGTGAAGGAAGCGGTGTTCCCGTTCAACATGTTCCCCGAGGTGGATCCGCTGCTGGGACCGGAGATGCGCTCCACGGGCGAGGTGCTCGGCCTGTCCGCCGACTTCGGAGACGCGTTCTTCAAGGCGGAGGAGGCCGCCAAGTGCCAGATCCCTACGGAGGGCTGCGTGCTGATCTCCGTCAACGACAGGGATAAGCCGGAGCTGGTGGAGATCGCGAAGGGCTTCTACGAATGCGGCTTCTCCATCATGGCGACCGGGAGGACCTGCGATATGATCGAGGCGGCGGGGATCCCTGCGCTGAAGGTATGCAAGATCAACGAGGGACGTCCCAACATCCTGGATAAGATCACCAACGGCAAGATCCAGCTGATCGTCAACACGCCCAACGGCAAGAAGGGCGCCGTGGACGACAGCTATATCCGCAAGGCGGCGATCAAGAACCGGATCCCGTATATGACCACCATGGCCATGGCCCGCGCTACCGTGGAGGGCATCCGCAGCGCGAAGCGCGACGGCAAGCTCCCGGTGCAGTCTCTGCAGGAGTTCCACGCGCAGATCACTGACAAATAAATGGGCTGTTCGCACACAGGCCGTGAAGAATAAGCATTCCATTCGGATACAGAGCGTGAAGAATAAGCGCTCCGTCTTGATGCAGGCCGTGAGGAATAAATGATCCGTCCGAATACAGATCAGGGAAAAGGCGAAAGTGAAAAGCTTTCGCTTTTTTTCATGCCCGGAATGGGCGTTTCGCACAGAGTCCTGGTTTCGGTTTTTCTTAAGAGTCCTGCTTTCGGTTTTTTTAAAAGCCTCTGCTTTGGTTTTTCTTAAGATTTCTCTTCTCTTTTTTCGCTTTTTTTCAGAAAAGCTTTCCCTTTCCCGGACGGGTATTTTCATTTTTCACACATATACTGGTATCCAGAAACAAGCCTCAGGAAAGGAAAATGCAGGAAAAAATGAATCTGGATATATTGATGCAATATTTTGTGCAGTACGGAGCGGTGGCGATCTTCGTGATCGTTCTGCTGGAATATATGAATCTTCCGGGCTTCCCGGCGGGTGTGATCATGCCGCTGGCAGGGGTCTGGGCCGCGCGGGGAGGCATCCGTTTCCCGGTCGCCCTTCTGGTCACGGTGGCCGCGGGCCTGCTGGGCAGCTGGATCCTGTACCTGCTGGGCTATGTGGGCGGCGGGCTGTTTCTGCAATGGTATCTGAACAAATTCCCCGGACACAGACAGGCCATCGACCGGAATTTTGAAATGCTGCGGAAAAAGGGCTGCGTCGGCGTGTTCGTCGGCAAGCTGATCCCGATGGTGCGGACGCTGATCTCCATTCCGGCCGGGGTGCTGCGCATGGATTTCTGGAAATATACGGTCAGCTCCGCGCTGGGCGTAGCGGTCTGGAACCTGTTCTTTGTGGGCGCGGGATATTTTCTGGGGGACGCCGTGCTGAGGTATCTGACGTGAACTGCCGTCAGTGTAGGAAAGGGAAAGAGATATGAAGATCGCGATGATGACCAACAACTATAAGCCGTTTATGGGCGGCGTGCCGATCTCCGTGGAGCGGCTGTCGGACAGCCTGCGGAAGCTGGGGCATGAGGTGACGGTCTTTGCGCCTACCTATGGGACGGTGGGCGCTGAGGAGGCGGAGGGAAATGTGGTCCGCTGCAGGAATCTGCTTTCCGGCGTCTACGGCGGCTTTTCCGTGCCGGACGGCTTTGATCCGGCCGTGGCGGAGGCGTTCGCCAGAGAGCGGTTCGACGTGATCCATGTACACCATCCGGTGGCGATGGGAAACGCGGCGCTGCACCTGTCGCGCAGGTTTCATGTGCCGCTGGTGTTCACCTATCACACCCGGTACGAGCAGTATCTGCATTATCTGAAGCTCTCCGGCGCGAAACGGCTCGTACCGGCCTATATCCGGTATTTCGTCGGACACTGCGACGGCCTGATCGCGCCGTCTCCCGGCATGAAACGCTATCTGGAAGGGATTGGCGTCACCGTACCTGTCACCGTGCTGCCCACGGGCCTGCCGGAGGAGAGCTTTCATCCGGAAAAGGAAAAAGCCGCCGCGCTGCGGGAGGAGCTTGCGGCGGGCGGAAAGCGGCTGTTCGTCTGTACGGCCCGTCTCGCAAAGGAAAAAAATATCGATTTTCTTCTGGAGAGCCTTGCGCTCTATAAGCGCAGCACAGGAGAGGATTTTGTGCTGGCGCTGGTTGGAGAGGGACCGCAGGAGAAGCATCTTCGCCGCCGTGTGGAGGAGCTGGGGCTGGATGCGCAGGTCCGCTTCGCGGGCCGGGTGGAGAACCGGGAGATCGTCAATTACTGCGCCGCTGCCGATCTGTTCCTGTTCCCGTCCACCTCGGAGACCCAGGGGATCGTTTCTCTGGAGGCGATGGCCGCAGGAACACCTGTGCTGGCCGTGCGCGCCACCGGGGCGGAGGATATCGTCACTGACGGGAAAAACGGGTACATGACCGGGGAGGATCCGGCTGATTTCGCAGGAAAGCTGGCGGAGCTGCTGGCGGATGAAAAAAAGCTTGCCGTCCTCCGGGAGGGCGCGCGTCAGACGGCGCGCGGTTATGAAGCGGACAGGATCGCCCGCAGGGCGCTGGACTGCTACCGGAGCGCGATAGAAGCCCATGCGTTTTCGGAAAAGGCCGCTTTCGGGCGGGATACGGGCTTCTGGATCTCCCGCCCGATTTCCCTGTATTTTCATAAATCTTAAAGTTTTATTAGGATTCCTTAAGCTTTGTTCCGCTCTATTGACTTTGGATTTTTTTGTGCTAAAATACAGTTTTGATGGCGGGAGAAGCGCTGAAAGGTTCCCGGCACAGCAGTGCCAAACAGCGCCGGGAGATGTCCGGTACAGCGGCACCCAAAAGCGCTGAGAGATGTCCGGCACAACAGTATCCGAAAGTGCCGAGGGACATCCGGCCCAGCGGCATAAAAAAGCGCCGCAAGAGTTTTTCCGCCGCCCCGAAAAAAGCGCGGCGCAGGGATCGTTGCGCGGTATCATGCATATACTCAGGAACGGAACATGTCATACGAAACGCACGAAAAAATGAACTTCATCGTGAATCCGGCTTCGCACTCGGGCCAGGGCCTGAAGATATGGAAGCGCATCGAAGCGCTTCTGAAGGAGCTGGCGCTTCCCTATGAGGTCTTTTTTTCGGAAAAGAGCGGGGATTTTCAGCGGATCACGGCAGGTCTGACCGAAAGGCTGGGAGAGGACGAGGAGCTGTTCCTCGTGATCCTGGGCGGGGACGGCTCCATCAACGAGGCGGTCCAGGGAATCTCCAATTTTGAAAAGGTGCGGTTCGGATACATCCCCACCGGCTCCAGCAACGATCTGGCCAGGGACATGGGCCTGTTCCGTTCGGAAAGGGAGGCGCTTCTGGCGCTGGCGGACGGCGGCCGGGAGATCGCCATGGATGTGGGCTGCCTTTCCTGGAAGGCGGGAGATGTGACGATGCACAGGCGTTTCCTGGTGAGCTGCGGGATCGGTTATGACGCCGCGGTGTGCGCAGGCGTACAGTCCTCCTCCGTGAAGGCGGCGCTGAACCGGTTCGGTCTGGGGAAGCTGACGTATCTGCTCGTCGGGATCCGTCAGATGCTGGCCGTCAGATATAACCGCGCCGTCCTGCGGCTGGACGGCGGGGAGAAGATCCCCATGAACCGAATGCTTTTTGCGGCCGTCATGTCCCACCGCTATGAGGGAGGCGGCTTTTGCTTCTGCCCTGACGCCGACGCGCAGGACGGAATGCTGGATCTGTGCGTGGTAGACGGGCTGCCGAAGTGGAAATTCCCGGCCGCGATCCCCATGGCGCTGAAGGGCAGACACGGCATGTTCAAGGGAGTCCGGTTTTACCGGGCGTCAAAGGTGGAGATCCGGACACAGCGGCCTCTTTGGGTGCATACCGACGGAGAGGTTCCGGCGGGGGAGCTGGACCGGATGACGGTGACGGTATTGAAACAGAAGCTGCGGTTCGTCTTTTGAGCCGGAACCGCGGCCTGACGATAGAAAAAGGGGTGTTTTCTTGAAAGCGTTTTATGAAAAATATAAGCACGGTGTGCCCGTCATTGTGTACGGGGTCATATATCTGGTGTGGTTTTTCCTGCTGGAGCAGCGCAGGGAAACGGACATCATGCTGGTGCATATGAACATTGACGACTACATCCCGTTCTGCGAGGTGTTCGTCGTTCCGTATCTGCTGTGGTTTCTTTACGTCCCGGCCGTGCTGATCTACCTGTTCCTGAAGGACCGGGACGATTACTGGAGGAACGCGGCGTTCCTCTGCGCGGGGATGACGGTGTTTCTGATCATTTCCACGTTCATTCCGAACGGACATCATCTGCGGCTGCGGACGTTCCCGAGGGACAACGTGTTCACCTGGATGATCGGGCTGCTCTGGAAGACCGACACGGCCACCAACCTGTTCCCCAGCATCCATGTGTTCAACTCGCTGGGGGCGCATTTCGCGGTGATCAACAATGAAAAGCTGTCAAAGAACCGGCTGGTCCGCACGGCGTCCTTCGTGCTGTGTGTTTCCATCATCCTTTCTACGGTGCTCATCAAACAGCATTCCATGTTCGATGTGCTGACCGCTCTCATCATGGCAGCTGTGATGTACAGCGCCGTCTACTCCTTCGATCTGGTGACGCTGTGGCGTTACCGCGTCCGGTATCAGGCCGCGCGGAGAGGGAGGAAGCGGATCATTCGGTCGTGAGACCATACGTATAAGGCCGCAGTGCGCCATATATTTGGTGTGCCGCGGCTTTTCTTTGTTTTTGCAAATGTAAATGTCGGCGTCCGTTGTTCCCCACAGCGGAACGGTATACTGCCGTTATTGTAACATGGAAGAGGATGTGAAACCGGCCTGTGGTTGCCGCTTGTGCAGAGAAAGAGGAGCCGTTTGTCTGTGTTTTTTTATAAGCGGGATACGCCATTTTTTGAACCGTCCGCATATGTTATTTTTTTGCATAATAGGTACTTGAAAATATGACATAAAGAGTGTATCATGTACCCATGAGGAAAAGGAGGATTTTCCATGGCCACAATTTATGAAAAACTTAAAATGATGAGGGAGAAAGCAGGCCTGAGGCAGGGACAGATTGCGGGTTATCTGGGAGTGACCCAGGCTTTCATATCAAAGGTTGAAACCGGAGAGAGAAACCTCACTGTAGATCAGTTGGAAAATGTTGTGAATCTTTACGGATATAGTCTCGCTGCCTTTGCGGATACGGAGGAAGAGATTCATCCGATCCAATTTGCTTTTAGAGCACAGGATGTCAGTCAGGAAGATCTGCGTATCATTGCCGATATAGGGAAGATCGCGATCAACAGCAGATTTATGGCGAAAGCACTGGAGGGATCGAATGTTGGATAAGCTGGATCTTAGCACAAAAGCGCAGGAATTAAGGGAATTGCTGGGAGAAGATGCCAATTCGCCGGTTGACATTTTTTCTTTTGCGAACCAGATTGATGGACTTACGCTCGTGTTTTATCCTCTTGGGGAAAACATCAGCGGAATGTGCGTCCGGGATAATATGATAAAGCTGATAGCGATCAACTCGACCATGTCATACGGCCGTCAGCGGTTTTCACTTGCTCATGAGTTTTACCATCTGTATTTCGATGATGAATCGGGCTTTAATATTTGCTCTAAAAGACTTGATCCCAAAAGTGAGAATGAGAAGTGTGCGGATCAGTTCGCCTCCTACTTCCTCGCACCTTACAAGTCTTTGCGGGCAGCAGTAAAGAAAGCTGCCGGTGACGGCCAACTGTCTATACAGCATGTTATTGCGCTTGAGCAATACTTTGGGATGAGTCATCTGGCAATGTTCTGGCGACTGGTCTCGGAAGGGTATCTGTCTTCTGACGAGTTGGAAGATTACAGTTCCGGAGTCATGTCTGCGGCAAGATACCTCGGATTTGACGATAAGCTGTATAAACCGACACCTGTTGAACTGCAGAAAAGAACGTATGGATATTATTTGAAGCAGGTAGAAGAGTTACGGCAAAAAGACCTGGTCTCGTCAGGTAAGATCGACGAGCTGCTGCTTGATGCTTTCCGCGATGATATCGCGTTTGGCCAGAATGAAGATGATCAGGGAGGCGACGCGATTGACTGAGAAGTATTTCTTTGACACAGATTGTCTCTCCGCTTTTCTCTGGGTTCGTGAGGAGAGCATTCTGGCGAGGTTATATGCAGGAAGAATTATTTTGCCCGCACAAGTCTATCAGGAGCTTCAGAAAGTGCCCCATCTTCTGGCGCGGGTCGATACGTTGAAGGAAAATGGGTGTCTTTCCGTTGAGAGCATGGAAGCAGGGACTGAGGAATACAACGATTACCTGCGGATGACAACGTCGCCAGAAACAGGGATGCGAATCATTGGCAGAGGCGAAGCCGCAGGAATCGCTATGGCGAAACAGAGAGGCGGAACGCTTGCCAGTAATAATCTGCGTGATATCCGCCCATATGTGGAGAAATATGAGATCTCACATATTACGACCGGGGATATTCTGATGGAGGCCATGGACGCCGGGATTATTACAGAAGCAGAGGGCAATACAATTTGGTCGGATATGATTCGAAGACGCCGTATGCTTCCGGCAGCGACTTTCTCTGCGTACTTGGCAGCATTACATATACAATAAGTAATAATTTGGTGCTAATATAATTACGGGAAAACAGGTGTTTTCTGCAAAACGAAAGGGGCTGTCGGATAATACCGTTTTTAGTCCCTGAAAATGAAAACCCATTGGAAAGTTGCTGCAGGCATATAAATCTGGACGGTATCCATCCCCGTCATTAGTCCTTGGTAAATTGATTATGCAGGCATACCGTTCCTGTGAGAACCAGTAGTTTAAGAAATGTAAGCATCTGGAATCCGAAAGGGACAATTATCCCCAATATATACTGACCAGAAATGACCTGCTGCAGAAGAAGAACGGGATTCCCCACAAAAACATCCCGGAATTTATGGCGGCCGGAGAATTATTTGATCAAAAACCGGTGAGCGGTCCTGAGCGGATATCCGGGCAGAAAGATCCTGATATAAAGTATGAAATTGTCTGAGAAACGAAAAAGCAGACAGGAGTACTTTATATCAGGATTTTTTGTTTCAGATGTTCCGAAGGGAACGCGCCGGGCAGGAAACCGGCGCAGCAGGAGAAAAATGATGTCAGGATTATCACAGCTCATCGGAAACAGAATCCGTGGTTTTCGGAAGATGCAGCACCTCAGCCAGGGAGAGCTGGCGGAGAGATGCGGTCTGCATCCCGCATACATAGGGCAACTGGAGCGCGGGGAGAAGAACGCCACGCTGGAGTCCGTTCAAAGCATCTGCCGGGGACTGCAGATCACGATGGATCAGCTTTTTTACGGCATCGTGCCGGATGATTCCGCTGCGGGCGACTTCAATGTCACGGAACAGATTGGTCTGCTGCTGGACGGGCTGGACACACCGGAACAGATGGCTGTCTATCATATGATCCTGGAGGCGCTGAAGCTGAGGTCATAGCGCATCTCAGCACCTGCTGTAGGTTCTCTCGAATTCCGTCCGTTCCACCAGGTTGAAGGAGGCGTCCGCCACCGTGCCGTCCTCCCGGTATGAAACGGAATAAAAAACCAGGACCGCACGGGTATCGCCGGCCTCTGTCGTTCCCCACAGCGGGACAGTATAATAGCGTTCGGGACAGGCAGGGTCGAGGACCAGCCCTTTTTCGCGGATCAGAAACCGGATCTCCTCGCACATCGGTTCCTTCGCGTCCCAGGCGAGGAGAACCTTCGGAAGCTGTTCGTACATATCGCCGGACAGATGTCTGTGATTCGCCTCAAAAAAGGCGGCGTCATTGGGATAGGGTGCGCCGGTGCTGTCGAGCTTCACATAATCTCCGGCGGATGCCAGTTCTCCGTGTTCGGCGCCCGATCTTTGCACCTCCTGTGAAAAAATCTCGTATCTGCCGTCTTTTCTCTGCACGATCTTCCCTTCCGCGGCCAGTCTGGCCAGTACCGGGCTGTCAGAGCCCAGCCGGTAGGCATGAAGAATATTTCCCCTGTTTTTGATCACTCTGAACATACGGCTCCCCTCCCCTTTTTCCGATCCCGCTGATGCCATGTCCTTCGGGCATGAAGCCTTTGGCGGATTCCGTGCGCCTGTCGGCGCGGTATCATGACCCTGCGGTCATTGTACCATCTCGGCTGACGCCTCGATGGGGGATACTCGTCAAACACCGACCGACGCTAGCGCCGTCGGTGTTTTCCTCGTTATTTTACCATAGAAAAGGCTGCGAAGCCAGCGGAAATGCTGTCGTTCCGCATTCGTTCCGCGTTCTGCGGAAACTCGCGCAATTCTCCCTTGCCCGATTCACAGCGGCATGTTAAAATGATTACACGGTGTATGGGGCTCCTATTTTCAGGGATAAATAGGGAAAAAGTACCGTGAATGAAAAACTGGATAAGCCGTCAGAGTTGGACGGCCTGAACCCGGAACCGGCGAAGGAGAGAGCGTTCAGCACGCCCTACGACGACGTGTTCCGTACCCTGCTGAACGATTGCAGCGAACTGGTCCTTCCCGTTCTCAATGAGATCTTCGGGGAGCATTACTCCGGAACGGAACGCATTGTTTTTTCCGGAAATGAGCATTATCTGAACCGACAGGACGGAAAGGAAGAGCGTAGGATAACGGACTCCGCCTTTACCGTCATTGGGGAAGAGAGTATATCTGAAGATGGGGAACGCTTTGAAGACGGGAAGCATTCTAAAGATGGGGAAGGCTCCGGAGATGGTGAACGTTCAGAAGATGGGGAATGCTCCAAAGCTGGGAAACGTTTCGAAGATGGGGAACGCTCCGAAGATGAGAAATGTTCCGAAGCTGGGAAACGTTTCGGAGCCGAGAAACGTTCCGAAGATGCGCGGAGAACCGCAGGCGGCGGAGGGACCGAAGCGGAAACCGCGCTGCGGGAGGCAGGAAGCGCCGCGGTCCGGGGAAAGAAATATCTTTTCGAATGTCAGAGCACGGCGGACAGCAGCCTTCTGATCCGGATCTTTGAATATGCCGCGCAGATCGCGCTGGATGACGGAGAATTGACGGGGAACCGGCTGAAGGTGACGATTCCGCACAGTGCGGTGCTCTTTCTGCGGAGCACGGGGAAGACGCCGGAAGAGATGCGGATCGAGCTGGCGACGCCCGGAGGAACGGTGGAATTCCCGGTCCGCGTGATGAAGATCCGGGATTATTCGCTGGAGGAGATCTTCTCGAAGAAGCTGTTGTTTCTGATCCCGTTCTACATCTTTACCCATGAAAAAAGGTTCAGACTGTACGAGCGGGACAGCGAGAAGCTGGAGCAGCTGAAGCGGGAATACGTTCGGATAGCAAAACATCTGGAGACAATGGAGGAAACCGGAGAGATCAGCGTCTATACGAAAAGGACGCTGGCGGAGATGACGGGCCGTGTGACGGAGGGCATCGCCGCAAAATACGCGAATGTTCGGGAAGGGGTGAAGTCGGTTATGGGAGGAAAGATTCTGGAGTACGAAGCGAAGACGATCCTGCGGAGAGGAATTGAAGAGGGCAGAGAGGAAGGGATTCTTATTACGCTGTCCGATCTGGTTCGAAAGCGGATGCTCACCGTGGCGGACGCCGCAAAGCAGGCAGGGATAAGTGAAGAGGCTTTTCTGGATCAGGTGCGCCGCTATGAGCAAATGCGCGAATGATCAAATGAATTGAACGGGGTTACAGGATTGGGGCATAGTTATACACTGTGCCTCAATTCTGCTTATAAACGGTTTCAATTCTCCCTTGCCCGATCCACAGTAGCATGCTAAAATGATTACACGGTGTATGGGGCTCCTATTTTCAGAGATAAATAGGGAAAAAGTACCGTGAATGAAAAACTGGATAAGCCGTCGGCATTGGACGGCCTGAAACCGGAACCGGCGAAGGAGAGAGCGTTCGGCACGCCCTACGACGACGTGTTCCGTACCCTGCTGAACGATTGCAGCGAACTGGTCCTTCCCGTTCTCAATGAGATCTTCGGAGAACACTACTCCGGAACAGAACGCATTGTTTTTTCCGGGAATGAGCATTATCTGAACCGACAGGACGGAAAGGAAGAGCGTAGGATAACGGACTCCGCCTTTACCGTCATTGGGGAAGAGAGTATATCCGAAGCTGGAGAATGCTCCGAAGCTGAGGATCGAGCTGGCGACGCCCGGAGGAACGGTGGAATTCCCGGTCCGTGTGATGAAGATCCGGGATTATACACTGGAGGAGATCTTCTCGAAGAAGCTGTTGTTTCTGATCCCGTTTTACATCTTTACCCATGAAAAAAGGTTCAGAGTGTACGAGCGGGACAGCGAGAAGCTGGAGCAGCTGAAACGGGAATACGCCCGGATAGCAAAATATCTGGAGACGATGGAGGAAACCGGAGAGATCAGTGTCTATACGAAAAGGACGCTGGCGGAGATGACCGGCCGTGTGACGGAGGGCATCGCCGCAAAATACGCGAATGTTCGGGAAGGGGTGAAGTCGGTTATGGGAGGAAAGATCCTGGAGTACGAAGAGAAGACGATCCTGCGGAGAGGAATTGAGGAAGGCAGAGAAAGAGGTCGGGAGGAAGGCCGCCAGGAAGGAATAGCGGCCGGGAAAGAGGAAGGAATCTTCATTACGCTGTCCGATCTGGTCCGAAAGCGGATGCTTACCGTGGCGGACGCCGCAAGGCAGGCCGGGATGAGCGAGGAGGCGTTTTTGGCTCAGGTGCGCCGCCATGAGAGAACGGGTTCTCTTTTGCAATGAACGTGTTTATTTTGCAGTGATTTTCTCTTGACAAACGCATTCCCATTGATTATAGTGAATGAAACGGCGGACGCCGCGCCCTGCGGGCGGGGCGTCCCGATACAGCAGAAGCGGCGCGCCGGTCCGGCCGCCGTGCCAAAGATGATGAAGAAGAGGAGTACACACTCCTGGCTGACAGAGAGAGCGCCTCACCGGCTGCAAGGGCGCTTCAGCGGCGGAATGTGGAACGTGGCTTCCGAATCGAACCGACCAGAACAGGGAAACGGCATTCACAGGGAAATCCTGCCGCGCATGCGGGATAGGAGAGCCGGTGCGGTTTCGCCGGGGTAAGCGGTTCCGGTCCGTCCCCGTTATCGGATAAGAAGAGGCTGTCCGCATTTGCCGGACGGCGAACAAAAGGTGGTACCGCGCGTCAAGTCGCCCTTTGGTGAGGAAACTCTCCGAAGGGCTTTTTTGTGCCTGCCGCGGAAAATGAGAAACGGGCCGCTTACGTCCGTCCGGGCCGCGGAGGTTTGCTCCCGGCGGGAAGCGGGCGGCGCCGTGCAAAAGGAGGTTTTTATGAGCAGAGAAATGGCGAAAACCTACGATCCCCACGGGATCGAGGACAAGATCTATGAGAGATGGATGGAGAAAAAATATTTTCACGCGGAGGTGGATCATTCCAGAACGCCCTTCACCATCGTGATCCCGCCCCCGAACATCACGGGGCAGCTGCACATGGGGCACGCCCTGGACAACACGATGCAGGATATCCTGATCCGTTTCAAGCGCATGCAGGGGTACAACGCGCTCTGGCAGCCGGGCACGGACCACGCCAGCATCGCTACCGAGGTGAAGATCATCGAGAACCTGAAAAAAGAGGGGATCGACAAGAACGATCTGGGCCGGGAAGGGTTCCTGGAGCGGGCCTGGGACTGGAAGAGGGAATACGGCGGCCGCATCATCAATCAGCTAAAGAAGCTGGGCTCCTCCTGCGACTGGGACCGGGAGCGCTTCACGATGGATGAGGGCTGCAATAAGGCCGTCACGGAAGTGTTCTGCCGGATGCACGAAAAAGGCTGGATCTATAAAGGAAACCGGATCGGCAACTGGTGTCCTGTCTGTAAGACGTCCATCTCCGATGCGGAGGTGTTGTATGAGGAGCAGGCCGGTCACTTCTGGCATATCAAGTATCCGCTGATCAATGCGGACGGCAGCGTCAGCGATACGGAATTTCTGGAGCTGGCCACCACCCGGCCGGAGACCATGCTGGGCGATACGGCGGTGGCGGTGAACCCGGAGGACGAGCGGTATCAGCATCTCGTCGGCCGGGAGGTGCTTCTGCCCATCGTGGACCGCAGGATCCCCGTGGTGGCGGATTCCTATGTGGACATGGAGTTCGGGACCGGCGTGGTGAAGATCACGCCCGCTCACGACCCCAATGACTTTGAGGTGGGGAAGCGGCACGGTCTGGCCCAGATCAATATCCTGAACGACGATGCCACCATCAACGAAAACGGCGGCAGATACGCGGGCATGGACCGCTATGAGGCCAGAAAAGCCATCGTCGCCGAGCTGGAGCGGCTGGGGCTTCTGGTGCGCGTGGAGGATCACACCCACAACGTGGGCACCCACGACCGCTGCGGCACCACCATCGAGCCGATGATCAAAAAACAGTGGTTCGTGAAGATGGATGAGCTGATCAAGCCCGCCGTGAAGGCGGTGCAGGACGGGGAGATCCGCCTGATCCCGGAGCGCATGGAGAAGATCTATTACAACTGGACGGACAACATCAGGGACTGGTGCATTTCCCGTCAGCTCTGGTGGGGTCATCGGATCCCGGCCTATTACTGCGACGCCTGCGGCGAAACGGTGGTGGCGAAGGAGATGCCGTCCGTCTGCCCGAAGTGCGGCGGCACGCATTTCACGCAGGATCCGGATACGCTGGACACCTGGTTTTCCTCCGCCCTCTGGCCGTTTTCCACGCTGGGCTGGCCGGAGCAGACCGAGGATCTGAAGTACTTTTATCCCACAGATGTGCTGGTGACCGGATATGACATCATCTTTTTCTGGGTCATCCGCATGATCTTTTCGGGCTATGAGCAGATGGGAGAAAAGCCCTTCAAGACCGTGCTGTTCCACGGGCTGGTGCGGGACGCGCAGGGGCGCAAGATGAGCAAATCCCTGGGCAACGGCATCGATCCGCTGGAGATCATCGAGAAGTACGGCGCGGACGCGCTGCGGCTGACGCTGATCACTGGCAACGCGCCCGGCAACGATATGCGTTTCTATATGGAACGGGTGGAGGCCAACCGCAATTTCGCCAACAAGGTTTGGAACGCGTCCCGCTTCATCTGCATGAATATGGAAGGAAAGGAAAACATCGCGGACGGCAGGAAACATCTGCAGCCCGCGGACAAGTGGATCCTTTCCCGGCTGAACAACGTGATCCGCGAGGTCACGGACAACATGGAGAGCTTCGAGCTGGGCATCGCGGTGCAGAAGGTGTACGACTTCATCTGGGATGAGTTCTGTGACTGGTATATCGAGATGGTCAAGCCGCGCCTGTATGCGACGGACGACGCCGACAGCCAGAATGCCGCGCTCTGGACGCTGCAGACGGCGCTGGTCGACGCGCTCAAGCTGCTGCATCCCTATATGCCCTTCGTGACCGAGGAAATCTTCGGCGCGATCCAGTCTGAGGAGGAATCCATCATGATCTCCTCCTGGCCTGTGTACCGGGAGGACCGGCATTTCGAGCAGGAAGAAAAGGAGATCGAGATCCTCAAGGAGGCGGTGCGCGGCGTGCGCGGCGTCCGCATTCAGATGAACGTACCGGCGGCGAAAAAGGCGCACATCTTCGTGGTCAGCGAAAAAGAGGAGATCCGGGACGCGTTTGAGAGAGGCAGGCTTTTCTTCGCCTCCCTGGCGGGCGCTTCCGAGATCACCCTGCAGGCGGACCGGACGGGCATCGCCCAGGATGCGGTCTCCGTCGTGCTCGCGAACGCGACGCTCTACATCCCCTTTGCGGAGCTGGTGGACATCGCCCAGGAGATCGAGCGCCTCGAGAAAGAGGAAAACCGTCTGAACGGCGAGCTGGCCCGGGTCAACGGCATGCTGAACAACGAGAGATTCATCAGCCGGGCGCCGGAGAAGAAGATCGCGGAGGAACGCGCCAAGCTGGAGAAGTACACCCAGATGATGGCACAGGTGCAGGAACGGCTGGGACAGCTGAAAAACAGGTGAGCGCGCCGCGGCGGGAGAGGGAGCCCGGTCGGCCTTTGTCGGAAAGGCAAAGGCCGCCGGAGCGCCCCGGTTCCTGATGTCGAAACGGGGCGTTAATTTTTCAAAAAAGGCCCAAAATAAGATTGATTTTTTAACAGAGTCTGCGTATTATAAATATATTGAGGCTTGTCTGTACGCGGAAATGCCGTGCCGGAGGGGGGCATGCGCGCTTTGGGCCGCGGGGCGTAAGAGGCCGGACGTCTGCGGTGGGACGCAGGGAGGTTTGCTGTGATCAATTTTGAAGAAGAACTGAAAAAATTCCATCCCAGCATCGAAGTGGATGAGGCTGAGGATGTTATTACGGGACATAATCTGACTGACTTTACGGATATTCTTGTTAAGATGGTGGGAGAGAACGCCGAAGAAACACGGAACAGGAAAGCGTAAAGGAGCCGTCTATGAAATGCTATAACTGCGGAGCGAAGCTGACGGAGAAGGATTTCTGCACCAACTGCGGCGCGGATGTTTCCCGTTATAAAAAGCTGATCAGCTTCTCCAACTATTATTATAATGAAGGGCTGAGCAAGGCGAACGTGCGCGATCTTTCCGGCGCGGTGGAGAGTCTGAGACAGTGCCTGGCCATCAATAAGAATCATATCGCGGCAAGGAACCTTCTGGGACTTGTCTATTTTGAGATGGGCGAACAGGTCGCGGCCCTGAGCGAATGGGTCATCAGCAAGAACCTGCGCCCGAACAAGAATATCGCCGACGATTATCTGAACACGATCCAGAAGAGCCCCGCGCAGCTGGAAGCGATCAACCAGAAGAGCAAGAAGTTCAATATCGCGCTGAACTTCTGTTATCAGAACAACAAGGATCTGGCGATCCTTCAGCTCAAGAAGATCCTTTCCGACGCGCCCAACTACGTACAGGCCCATCTTTTGCTGGCACTTTTGTATATGGAGACGGGCGAATGGGAGCGCGCGCGCCGCGAGCTGGACCGCTGCCTGAAGATCGACCGGGGCAATACCATGGCCCTGCGCTATATGCAGGAGGTCGACCGTGCCCTGCGCAAAGAGGAAGAGGGCCGGGGACCCAGGCGGCAGAAGTCGGAGGAGGTCGTCAAGTACAAGAGCGGCAATGAGCTGATCATTCAGCCGGTGAATGTGAAGGAGCCCAAAAAGAGCGGCGGATGGATCCTGGGACTGCTGGCCGGTCTGGCCATCGGAGCGGCCGCCGTCTGGTTTCTGATCCTGCCCGCCCGGGAGAACGCCGTGCGGGAGGATATGACCGTAAAGCAGACGGAGCTGGGGGACGAGGTGGACCGCCGGAATACCGAGATCAGCCGCCTGACCCAGCAGGTAGAATCGCTGCAGAATGAAAAGCAGGGCCTGGAGGAGCAGCTGGAAGAGCTGAACGGGGTGAACGGCCGGATGGGCTCCATCGAGATGCTCCTGAACGCGGTGTATGTCTATCTGAAGTCTCCCTCGGATACGGAGCAGCTTTCGGAGGCCATGGCGCAGGTGGATGTGGATGTGATCCGCAACGCGTCCACGCCGGAGGTGGTGCGCAATATCTACAGCGAGATCCTGGGCGCTGCCGGAGAGACGCTTGCCAAGTCCTATTACGATACGGGTTATGACGCATACCGTTCGCAGGATTATGAGACCGCGATCGAGAATCTGGAGCGGGCCGTTTCCTACGATGCCGGGAACGAAGAGGCGCTGTATGCGCTGAGCTTATGCTATATGGAAAAAGGAGATACGCAGGCGGCAATCGAATCCTTCAAGAAGGTGACGGAGCTGTTCCCCGATACGCAGAAGGCGGGGCAGTCCCAGGCATACATCGATCAGCTGGAGGCGGGCTGAGAAAGGGCAGGGGCCCGGACGGGCATCCCTTATAAAGATTGTTTACGAAAGAGGACATGTGCAGAGCATGTTCTCTTTTTTTATAAAAGAAAGGAGAAACCGTATGGAAGAAGAATTCAGGATCATCGACCATTATCTGATGATCCGGCTCCCGGAGGAGATCGATCACAAAAGCTGTCAGGAGATTTCCCGAAAGGCGGATCGTATGCTGCTGGACAGCGAGGTGAAGCATGTCGTATTCGATTTTTCGCGCACCATGTTCATGGACAGCTCCGGCGTGGGCGTGCTGGCGGGGCGCTACCGGAAGGTTTCCTGCTTCGGCGGGAAGGTGTTCGTGGCGAACGCCAACCGGCGCATCCGGAAGATCCTGAAGCTGTCCGGGCTGATGAAGTATCTGGAGTTTATGGAGCAGGAGGAAGAGAATGAAAAACGAGATCAGGATTGAGATGGAGGCCCTGCCGGAAAACGAGGGCTTTGCGCGGGTTGCCGCCGCGGCGTTCATCACGCCGCAGAACCCGACGGTGGAGGAGGTCTGCGATGTGAAGACGGCGGTATCCGAGGCGGTGACCAATGCCGTGATACACGCTTATGAGGAAAAAGGGGGCCGCATCGTCATCCGATGCAGTCTGGAGAACGGGCTGTTACATATCGAGATCGAGGATTTCGGCAGAGGGATCGAGGACATCCCGAAGGCGATGGAGCCGTTGTTCACGACCAGGCCGGAGCTGGAGCGCTCCGGGATGGGGTTCGCTTTCATGGAGGCGTTCATGGACAGCCTGGACGTGAAGTCCGAGCCGGGCAAGGGCACCCGGATCATCATGGAAAAGAAGTTCGGCAGCACGCTCTGTGGGGAGTAGTCCATGGAAAATGTATCGGTATTGATCGCGAAGGCGCAGGCGGGGGACGGCGCCGCAAGAGATATGCTGATCGAGGAAAACCTGGGACTGGTGCGGCACATCGTGAAGCGCTATGCGGGCAGAGGATACGATACGGAGGACCTTTTTCAGACGGGGACCATCGGACTGATGAAGGCCATCGACCATTTTGATCTGAATTATGACGTGAAGTTTTCCACCTATGCGGTCCCGTTGATCGCGGGGGAGATCCGCCGCTTCCTGCGGGACGACGGGATGGTGAAGGTGAGCCGTTCCCTGAAGGATGCGGCCTATAAGCTGCACAGGGCGCAGGAGGCCTTCGTGCGGCAGAACGGGCGGGAGCCGACCCTGCAGGAGGCGTGCGAGGCGTCGGGGGTGGCCTATGAGGACGCGGTGCTGGCGATCGGCGCGTCGGGAGAGGTGGAGTCGCTGTACAAGCCCGTCTATGAAGGGGACGGGAAGGAGATCCGTCTGCTGGACCAGATCGCCGCGGCGGTCCCGGACGGCCAGCTGGAGGACCGGGAAAAGAACCGCCTGCTGGACCGGATGGTGCTGCGCCAGCTGTTGGACGGGCTGCCGGAACAGGACCGCCGCCTGATCCGGATGCGTTATTTCGAGGAGAAGACGCAGACCCAGATCGCGCGGGAGCTGGGGATCAGTCAGGTACAAGTGAGCAGGCTGGAAAAGCGGATCCTGATCCGGATGCGGGAATGTTCGGAGAAAATGTAAACAACAGAGTTAAAAAAGGAAATATTTGATAAAAAACCATGTTGCAATTTGAGAAGATTCCGCTATAATGAAAGGTGAAGAAAGTGTCGGAAAAAAGTACGATTTTGCCGCCGCACGCATGTGCCGCGGACGGCAGAACGGGAGGAAAGCATGAGCAGGAAGAAAAAAGCCGGGAATCTGGGCAGAGCGCCGGAGAACGGGCAGGCGGCGTCCGGGAAGAAGGGCGGCGGGAAAAAGGGCTGGAAGCCTATCGAGGTTGTGATCCTGCTGGCGGCAGTCTGCGTCTTTCTCGTGAGCGGCTACAAGCTGGCCGGGATCTTCCTGGAGTACAAGGCCGGGGTGGACGCCTATGATTCCCTGCAGCAGCGGTATGTGATCCAGGGGGCCGCGCCGGAGCGGGAGGAGGAAGAGACGCCGGAGGCCGCGGACGATCTGGTGGAGTTCCCGGACATCGACGTGAATTACAAGGCCCTGAAGGAGATCAACGAGGATTTCTTGGGCTGGCTGGTGATCCCGGTCCTGGAGCTGGAATATCCCGTTGTGCAGGGCGAGGACAACGATTACTATATGTACCGCACGTTTGAGCGGGAGGACAACCGGGCCGGGTCCATCTTCATGGATGCCTGGGCGAGCCCCGATCTGACCGATTACAACACTTTTATCTTCGGGCACAACATGCGGAATCTGAGCATGTTCGGCAAGCTCAAGCTGCTCAGCCGGGATGAGGAGATGTGCGCCGAGAACCCGTATTTTTATATCTATACGGAGGACAACATATATCAGTACCTGATCGTCAGCTATTATGTGACGCGGGACGGCAGCTCCACCTATTATCTTCCCGTCGACGGGGAGGATTATGAGAAATATAAGTCCATGGTGCTGCGGAGCACGCCTTACAAGTGTCCGGAGGAGATCCCCGAGGATCAGCCGATGGTGACGCTCTCCACCTGTTACGGCGCGGCGGGGGGCACACAGCGGTTCGTGGTGCACGGCATCCTGAACAGGATGGTCCAGACGCCGCAGTACAGCGATGATGCCGCAGGGGATGAAATCGAATGACCGCGGAGGATGACGCCGGATGACCGCAGAGAGCGGCATCGAATGACCGTGGAGAACGGCGTCGAATGACTGCGGAGAGCGGTATCGAATAAAAAGAGAAAAAGAGGACATACTGGTGCCAGAGCGCCAGCGGCAGAAGGGTCGCGCACTGCGCGGCCCTTTTTGTGTGCGAAACGTGGGGCAGCGGGGTTGGAAGCGGCAAAGCTGGAGGCGGCAATACGGGGCGGCATAAGCTGGGATCGGCAATATGTGGAGCGTCATAGTGAGGCGGTACAGCCAATCGGATCGGCACAGCGGGGGATCGGCATGCAGAAGGAAACGCTTTATCTGAAAATGGACCGGAACGCGGAGATATCGAAGGAGGACGTGCGGATCGCGGATCTGGGGAAGACCTATTGCAGGGACAAAGCGCTGCTGGCTCGGGTTCGGACGCGGAAGGTGACAAAGCTGGGGCCCGGAGAGCAGAGCAGAAAGGTGGTCAGTGTGATGAAGCTGATCGAAATGCTGCAGGAGGAGTTCCCGGAGCTGGAGGTGGAAAACGTTGGGGAGACGGAGACGGTCGTGGAGCTGGTGAGGGCACAAAGGGACAAGGGCGTATGGGTGACGGCGAAGATCTGCTTTGTGTCGTGCATCTGCTTCTTCGGCGCGGCCTTCACGATCATCGCGTTCCATAACGATATCGGCATCATCCGCGTGTTTGACAGGATCTATGAGACGGTCACCGGACGGGTATCCGACGGCGTGACGGTGCTGGAGATCAGCTACTCCGTCGGCCTGGCCGTGGGCATCATCACCTTTTTCAACCATATAGGCGGACGGCGCATCACGAAGGACCCGACGCCCATCGAGGTGGAAATGCGCGTGTACGAGGATCAGGTGAACAGCGCGCTGGCGGAGACCGCGGACCGGGAGGGAAAGACCGTGGACGCGCAGTGAGGACGGAGGGGATCGGATGGGAAAACAACTGTTTCTGGCGGTGCTGGGGGCCGGAGCCGGGATACTGGTCTCGGCCGGTGTGTTCACCGTGCTTCTGGCGGTGGGACTTGTGCCGCGCTTTGCCGGGAAGACCCATACCGGAAGAAAGATCTTTCTGTATGAAGAGATGGTGGTCTTAGGCACGCTGACGGGCGGCGCGGTCAGCATTTACCGGGGAACAGATCAGCTGGGACGCCTGATCCGGGAACGGTTGCCCTTCGGCGGCCAGACGGTCCAGATCTGGAGGGGCGTTTCCTTCCTGATCCTGCTGCTGTTCGGGCTTTTCGCGGGTATTTTCGTGGGCTGTCTGGCGGTGGCCATCGCGGAGATGCTGGATTCCATTCCGATCCTTACGAGGAGGATCGGATTCCGGCACGGCCTGGGCTTCATGGTGCTCTCCGTCGCGCTCGGGAAGCTGGCCGGAAGCCTGATCTATTTCGTTCTCCGTTTCTACGAGACGGGGCTGTGAGAGGAAAAAAGAAGAGGGAGGTTCTGCAAATGGACGGGGCGAAGCAAAAGGAATATCAGGCGTATGTGAAGCAGATGACGCCCGCGCACAGTCTGCCGCGGCAGATGGGAAAGGCGTTCCTGACGGGCGGCGTCATCTGCGCGCTGGGGCAGGGGATCATGAACTATGCCGCATCTCTCGGGGCGGATCAGGAAACGGCGGGGAGCATCTGTTCGCTGACGCTGGTGCTGGCCGCCGTCCTCCTGACGGGATTCAACGTCTATCCCTCCATCGTCAAGTGGGGCGGCGCGGGCGCGCTGGTGCCCATCACCGGGTTTGCCAATTCGGTGGCGGCTCCCGCCATCGAATATAAGAAGGAGGGACAGGTTTTCGGCATCGGCTGCAAGATCTTCACCATCGCCGGTCCGGTGATCCTGTACGGCATTTTCACGAGCTGGCTTTTGGGGCTGATCTACTGGTGCTTCACCATGCTGGGATGACGGCTGTGAGAGTCCGCAGCGGCAGGGCGTGTGCACGGACAAAAGCTCGCCGCGCAGGATCGGGATGCGCGCACGACCGGAGGTGCGTCGCGCGGAGTCCGCGGAAAATCTGTGCGGTTCTGGGATAAAACGCTTGCGAAAAGGCCGGAAAGATGATAGTATGAGACTGCTTTTCCGAAAAAAGGCCGCCGGAGCGGACGGTCGGGAAAAGGGGCGGACAGAAGCGGTTCCGCCGGGAGGAGACAGGATGATACTGAATATTTCGGACCGAAAGGGCGTGCCCATCCGTCAGGATATGATCGGGCTGTTTTTTGAGGATATCAATTACGCGGCGGACGGCGGGCTGTACGCGGAGCTTTTGGAGAACCGCGCGTTTGAGTTCGTGGATTGCTATGGGACCGCGGGGGATTATTATGTGCTGCCGGACTATGGCTATGGCTGGGCCGCGACGCGGGACTGCGGAGCGGGAAGGCTTTGGTTCGTTACGGGAAGTCCGGTCAACCGCGCGAATCCGCACTATCTGCGCTTTACGGCGGACAGGGCGGGGCAGGGCTTTTCCAATCAGGCGTACCGCGGCCTGTATCTGAAAAAGGGAGCGTCCTACCGGGTTTCCTTTTATGCGAGAGCGATCACGGCCGAAGGGAATTTCCTGGTCTCGGTGCGAAAGGACGGGGAGGAGCTGCTCTGCGGAAAAGTTCCCGTGCGGATTCCCGGGGAGAAGGAAGGACATAAGTGGGAGCGCTATGAGCTGACGCTGACCGCGCCGTCGGATACGGAAGGGGCGCTGTTCGCGGTGGCGCTGGACCGGCCCGGAACCGCGGAGTTCGATTTCTTTTCCATGATGCCGCAGGATGCCGCGGCGGGCGTTTTCCGCCGGGATCTGTTCGAACTGCTGAAGGGGCTGCATCCGGGCTTTTTGCGTTTCCCGGGCGGCTGCATCATCGAGGGGAACACGCTGGAGAACCGTTACCGCTGGAAGGAGAGCGTGGGGCCGCTGGAGGGACGCCGCTGCAATTTCAACCGCTGGGCGGTGCACCAGACCTGTGAGGAGAACGGCTGGCACACCGAATTCTCTCATTATAATCAGACGCTGGGGCTGGGCTTTTACGAATATTTCCTGCTGTGCGAGCTGATCGGCGCGAAGCCGCTGCCCGTGCTGAACGTGGGGCTGGCCTGTCAGTATCAGTCTCTGGAAAAGGTGGAGCCGGAGGATCCGGCTTTCGGAGAGTTCGTGCAGGACGCGCTGGATCTGATCGAATTCGCCAACGGGGACGCGGATACATACTGGGGCGGCCTGCGGGCCCGGATGGGGCATCCGGCGCCGTTCGGCCTGACGATGCTTGGCATTGGAAACGAGCAGTGGGAAACGCCGGAGTCGCGGTTCTTTGAACGCTATACGGCCTTTGAGAAGGCGATCCATGGGAAGTATCCAAAGATGCGCCTGATCGGCTCCGCGGGGCCGGACATCGTTTCGGACCACTATCGGGACGCCTGGGCCTTTTATCAGGAAAAAGCGCGGGAGAACGGGAATTTCTGCTATGCGGTGGACGAGCACTATTACGTGAAGCCGGAATGGTTTTATGCGCATACGGATTTTTATGACCGCTATCCCAGGAACGTGAAGGTGTTCTCCGGGGAATATGCGGCCCACCCCGCCTTTGAGAAAAAAGAGGAGGCCAATACGCTGGGCGGCGCGCTGGCGGAGGCCGCGTTCCTCACCGGCGTGGAGCGCAACGCGGACGTGGTGGTGCTGGCTTCCTATGCGCCTCTGTTCGCGCGCGTCGGCTATGTCCAGTGGACGCCGGACATGATCTGGTTCGACGAGCGCTTTGCATACGGGACGCCGAGTTATCATGTACAGAAGCTGTACGGGGAGCATCTGGGCACCGTCACGGTCCCCATGGACGGTCAGGAAAAGGAACTGGAAAAGGAAGGAATTTATGTGAACTGCAGCCTGCAGGAGGAGGACGGCGAGCTGATCGTCAAGGCGGTCAATCACAGCGCGGAGGAAAAGGAGCTGACGCTGTGCCTGCCGGAGCGTTTCCGGACGCCGGATACCGCGCGGCTGTACGTGATGGCAGGACGGGAAGGGGACTGCAACACGGTCGAAGATCCGCAGAGGGTCTGCGTCCGGACGCGGGAGGCTGCCTTTACGGGCAGCATCCGGCTGGAGCCCATGAGCTTCACGGTGGCCAGGCTGGCCGTGCTGCCGCCTGCGCGGAAATAAGGAGGCGCGGCGCGCTGCATCGCAGCAGGGCTTCCCGCTTTACGGAACCGACGAGCGGCGGCCAGCACGAGGCTTTCCGCGCACAAGCAGATGAAGAGAGCAGAGATACCCACGGCTTTTTCGGGAACCGTGGGTATTTTTGGCGTTTCGGGGACTTTCTGGAAACCGGTATATTTTTTTACGAAACAGGTCAGAATAGTGATAGTTTTCTGTCAGACGGCTTTATTCGAAAAAACACACCCGCATGGTATGATAATGCTGTACAACAGAACCGCGGATTCACATAAGGAGAAAAAGCATGAATATTTTGTTGGTGGACGATGATGAAAACGTGATACGGGTCTTGAAGGAAAAGCTGGACTGGGAGGGGCTGGGGGTCGGGGAGGTGTTTTCGGCTACCGATATCCATCAGGCGAAGGAGATCCTGCGGAACGGATCCGTTCAGGTCATGGTGTGCGATATCGAGCTTTCTGAGGGAAGGGGGCTGGATCTGCTGGAGTGGATCCAGCAGGAGGGGTTTGACGTTCAGACGATCTTTCTGACCTGCTATGAGCAGTGCGAATATGCGCAGCGGGCGATCGCGCTGAAAAGCCGGAATTATTTCATGAAACCGCTGGATTACGACAAGCTGGAGGCGGGCATTTCCGAGGCAGTGCAGACGGCCGCGGAACGGGTGGGAACGGGGCGCGGGGGCGCCGGGCCGGGGACAGCGGAAAAGCCGCACGCCGTGGTGGCGATCATCCGGGACTATCTGGATGCGAATTATCAGTCGGACGTGTCCAGAAGCGATCTGGCCGAGCTGGTCTATCTGAATCCCGATTATATTTCCAGACTTTTCAAAAAAGGAACGGGCATCTCCATCAGCTCCTATCTGGTGGGCAAGCGGCTGGATCTGGCCAAAGGACTGCTGGAGAGCACGGATCTGCCCGTGAACGCCATATCCCACCGGGTGGGGTATGAAAATTATTCTTATTTCTGCAGGATGTTCAAAGAAAATACGGGATGCACGCCCAACGAGTACCGGAAGAAGAACAGGAGGCGGGAAGGCTAGATCCCGGAAGGGGTGCGAGGAATCCCCATCTTTTTTTCGACCCGCTTCGCGATTTTTCGAAAAATGTCATGTGGAATCCTGTTGAAACATGTCGAATAAGAGGAAATCCGTACACTTTTTCCCGACACCATTTCCTTGCGCAAATCGTTCCCGTCAGTCTATAATGTGCCTATTGACAGAGCTGAAAGTGGAATGGAGGAAGAGCATGGAACAGCTAAGCATGACAGTAGGCAGCGAGCGGGAAAGAGTGGTGCAGATATTGACCGACCTGATGAAGAACAACCGGGAATTTCAGATCATGATCACTGTACCGGCGTCCGGCCCTCAGGGGATGGACGAGGAACCGGCAAAAGGGCAGGCGGAAACGCTCCGTTCCTACGCAGCGCACAATCTGGAGAAGGATGTCACCGACATGATCCACGAGATCGGCGTGCCGGCCCATATCAAGGGATACCAGTATCTGCGGGAAGCGATCCAGATGTCGGTCAACGATATGGATATGCTCGGGGCGATCACGAAGTCCCTGTATCCCACCATTGCCGTGAAGTATCAGACCACGCCCAGCAGGGTGGAGCGCGCCATCCGGCATGCGATCGAGGTCGCGTGGAACCGGGGAAGGATGGAAACGCTGGACGAACTGTTCGGCTATACGATCAATACCGGGAAAGGGAAGCCGACCAACTCCGAGTTCATCGCCCTGATCGCGGATAAGATCCGGCTGCGTTATAAGGAGTGAGACGGCCGCGTCCGTCCCGCAAAAGGAGGCGTTCGGAACGCCCGCAAAAAGTTCTTTCATTCAGTGGGGAAATAGTGTATAATGGGAAACAGCAGGAAAACGGCTGTGACAGATGCGCTGTTGCGGACATTGGAATGGGAGGATTTGCGGCATGAAGAACATTCTGTTTGTGGCATCGGAAGGCGTGCCATTCATCAAAACGGGCGGTCTTGCGGATGTGGTTGGATCGCTGCCCAAATGCATTGATAAAGAATATTATGATGTCAGGGTCATTCTGCCGAAATATAACTGTATGCACCAGAACCGGAAGGATATGCTCCATTACAGGGACCATTTCTACATGGAGTTCCACTGGAAGAACGAGTATGTCGGCATCCTGGAGGCGGAATACGAGGGCATCAAGTATTATTTTGTGGATAACGAGTACTATTTCAACGGGTTCAAGCCCTACTGCGACAATGCGCTCTTTGAGATCGAGAAATTCGCTTTCTTTTCCAAGGCCGCGCTGTCTATTCTGCCCGTCATAGGGTTTCGGCCGGACATCATCCACTGTCACGACTGGCAGACCGGACTGATCCCCGTTTATCTGCACGAGCGTTTCGCGGGCGGCGAATTTTACCGTGGGATCAAGACCGTGATGACGATCCACAATCTGAAGTTCCAGGGCAGGTGGAATATCCGCGATGTGCAGGAGATCACGGGGCTGCCGGACTATTATTTCACCTCGGATAAGCTGGAAGCGTACCGCGACGCGAATCTGCTCAAGGGCGGCCTCGTCTATGCGGACGCCATCACTACGGTGAGCGATACATATGCGCAGGAGATACGGACAGAGTTTTACGGAGAGGGCCTGGACGGTCTGCTCCGCGCCAGAGAGCACGATCTGCGGGGCATCGTCAACGGCATCGACTACGACGAGTTCAGCCCGGAGAAGGATATATATATCGTCAATCCGTACGACGCGGTGAACTTCCGCAAGGAGAAGATCAAGAACAAGCGCGCGCTGCAGGCGGAGCTGGGGCTGAACAAGAGCGACAAAACGATGATGATCGGCATCGTATCCCGCCTGACGGACCAGAAGGGCTTCGATCTGATCGCCTATGTGATGGATGAGCTCTGCCAGGACAACGTTCAGATCGTGGTGCTGGGGACCGGGGAAGAGCGCTATGAGAACATGTTCCGCCATTTCGCCTGGAAGTACGACGGCAAGGTCTCGGCGCAGATCTATTATTCGGAGGAGCTGTCCCACAAGATCTATGCGGCCTGCGACGCGTTCCTGATGCCGTCCCTGTTCGAGCCCTGCGGCCTGAGCCAGCTGATGAGCCTGCGTTACGGCACGGTACCCATCGTCCGTGAGACGGGCGGCCTGAAGGATACCGTGGAGCCCTACAATGAATATGAGGGGACCGGCACCGGATTTTCCTTCCGCAACTACAACGCGCATGAGATGCTTTCCACCATCCGCTATGCGGAGAAGATCTATTATGACCGCAAGCGCGAATGGAACAAGATCGTGGACCGCGCCATGGCGGCGGATTTCTCCTGGCACGTCTCCGCCCGGAAATATCAGGAGATGTACGACTGGCTGATCGGAAGGTAAGACGGCCGGGCGCTGTATTTATCATATACTCAAACTTCCCATATTAAAAATGGGATTCGCACCTTGAAAAATCAATACTTTAGCTCATAAAATAGCGTCAGG
>CANRMT010000022.1 GCA_947631815.1 uncultured Eisenbergiella sp. | reverse complement strand
GCCAGCTCCTCGATCTCCTTTCGGCTCAGCTTCTTTCTCTTCAAAAACGCCGCCACGAAACCAGGCAGGGAACCGCCGTAATTCTCATCCAGATACCGCTCTCCCTTGCGGCGCACATATTCCTCCCGGCTCATCAGCGATGTCACCACTGTATCCCGGTTCTGAAAGATCCCGTTGGCACAGATCTTGCGCAGCACCGTATAGGTGGTCGACTTCTTCCAGTTCAGGCGCTCCTGCGCCAGCCGCACCAGCTCGCCGCTGCCTATCGGTTCCTTCTCCCAGATGAGCTCCGCCAGCAGCATCTCGGCTTCCGTCATCACATAAACGATCATCCGACATTCCCCTTTCCCGCAACCGTATCCTTTTTCGAATCCGTTCTGCCGAACCGGTCTAAACCATTTAAACCTCTGTTCTCAGTTTAGGACAGCCGACGCCGTTTGTCAAGCCCCGCCAGTCCCGCAGGCGCCGCAGCGTCCGGCCTCCGAAAAGAGAACAGCCCGCGGACCCTGCAGAGCCCTTTGCCGGAAACGCATCTTTCGATCCGCCCGCTGTCTTTTTGGCCCATGTCAGAAAATACGGGTTGTCTGAGCGAAGCGAGTTTCCCGTATTTTCTGACAGCTTTGGGCAAAAAAGACGGCGGGCGGATGATGCGTTCCGGTTCGGGCTCGCGGGGTCCGCGGGCTGTTCCCTTTTCGAAGGCCGGACCGCTGCAACACCTGCGGGACTGGCGGGCCGGTCGAACGGTGCCGTTCAGCCGATCACAAACTCCGGGAAGCCCATGGAGCCGGGCGCGATCTCGTATTCTCCAAACACGATCACGACCTTCCCGTCCCCGTTCAGGTAGAACATCGTCTCCGGCGTGACGGTGGTGAAGCCCTCTGTATCCGCCAGATCGCCAAATCCGAAATACATCGCATTTTCGTCGTTCTGTATCCTCTGCTCGATCTGCTCTGTGATGCTTTTGTTGCAAAGATCGATATAATCGTCGCCCAGAAGCTCCTGCAGCGTCAGCGCGCGTTTTTCTGCCAGGTTCAGGTTGTAATAATGGCGTTCCTCCTCCGCGGACACCCAATCCTTTGCGGTGACCAGCACGAAGGACAGGATATCCCCCTCCTGATAGGTAACATCATAGTCCACATAAATATCCATGGTCCGGCCGCCCCACTCCTCCTCGGTGCCGCCGGTGGCAAAAAAGGCCTCCTTATATTCCGCAAACTCCTCCTTCGCCTGCGCCATATAGGCGTCCACGATCTCCTGGATCTCCGCATTGACCTCATCGCTGTTCCCGTCGTCCGCGATCTGTGGGACCTCCAGGTTCATTTCATAATCTCCGTCCGTGCCGTGCCAGGAACGGATCGTCAGCACTTGGACGAGCTTTCCCAGGACCGGGAGCTGGCCCATTTCCTTCGCAAACACCTCGCTGGTGTTGGCCCCGATCCCCAATATCAGCAGCAGCGCCGCGGCGGCGGCGACGGCGTATCGGAATATACGTCCGCCAAGGCGCTTTTGTTTCTTTTCCGGTATTTCGTTTTTCCCGGCTTTTTTCGATTCCCCTGTTTTTTCTATTTTATCTGTCTTTTCCATCTTTTCCGTCATTCCCATCTTTTCTGTCTGCTCCATCTTTTTCCCCTGCTCTTCCCATCCGCTTTCCGCTTCCGACCCTTCTGCGCCGTCCCGATCCGGCTTCACGGAAGCGACTGCGCGTCGGACTGCTTCGTCCAGCTCCTCCGGGATCTGTATGGCATCATAATATTTTCCGGCATCCTTGATCCGGTTCCATTCCTCACGCCTCATCCTGCCGTCACCTCCAGTCCTTTCTCAAACGCCTCAGCGCGCTGTACAGTCTGGATTTCACCGTGTTCAGATTCACTCCGGTGATCTCCGAGATCTGCTTCAGCGTCAGATCCTCATAAAAATGCAGGATCACCACGGTCTTCATCGGTTCCGGGAGTCTCAGCACTTCTTCGTACAGCTCCCGGTCCCGGTCATAAGCGCTTTCCCGATACGGCTGCTCCGGCAGCTCCTCCTCCGGCGTTTCCCTGCGGTTTTCCCGCAGATACTGCAGCGACTCATTCACCACGATCCGGTAGAACCAGGTTTTCAGCGCGTCAGGATTCCGAAGTCCATGGCATTTCTCCAGCCCCTTCACGATCGCGTTCTGCACCACATCCAGCGCGCCGTCCCGGTTCCGCACGTAGCTGTAGGCCAGCCGATAAAACCGGTCCTGGTTTTCCAGAATATGAGAAACCGCGCGCTCATAAATCTCCTGCGCCATGCCCGCCTCCTCTCCCGGCACATCTCTATTCTGTACCGCTCCTGTCTTATAGATGCACAAAGCCCGCCAAAAGTTGGCGGGCCTCCCTGTTTTTTCTGCCGCATCCGACCTCCGAAAAAGGGAACAGCCAGCGGACTCTGCGGGGCCCTTTGCCGGAAACGCATCTTTTAATCCACCCACTGTCTTTTTGGCCCATGTCAGAAAATACGGGTTGTCTGAGCGAAGCGAGTTTCCCGTATTTTCTGACAGCTTTGGGGCAAAAAGGCGGCAGGCGGATGATGCGTTCCGGCTCGGGTCCGCAGAGTCCGCTGGCTGTTCCCTGTCCCGGAGGTCGGATGCGCCTCTCAGTTCTGCTGCCGGATCTGCTGCCCCGTGATCAGCGGATAGACCGCTAGGGCGCTGCCCTCCAGATCCTCCCGGTGCATATCCACCGCCGTGATCTGGCTGTTTTCGTAGGTCGTATAATAATAGATCCCCTTGTCAGTGTTGCAGCACGAGCTGTAAATGGTGATCTCATATTTGCCGCCGCCCATGTGGACGCAGCCCCTCTGCTGGGCCACCGAACCCAGGATGTGGAAAAACTGGCTGATGCTCTCGGATTCCGAATCGCCGGAAAGGGAATTCATCTTCGTGAAGACGGCCTTCACGAAACGGGAGGCCGAGGAAAGATCCCCGGGAAGCCCCATGCCGCCCATCCCGCGGCTGTAGGCGGAAAGCTCCAGCCCCTTCGCGAAGGTGTTCTCCGGCATCTCCGCGGTCAGGTATCTGTAATTGTTCAGGCCGAACATCTGGATATCGAAGGTGGGGTTGTTGGTCAGGACGCCCACCGGATTGTCGTAGACCTTCAGGCCATCCTTCACGGACTCCACCGTGAGGGAGGCGTCCCGGTCGGAAATGATCCAGTGCAGCGGCGAGAGCGGAAGCTCCTCACTGAAATCGATCTTCACCAGGTTCAGGCGCGCCAGCAGCGTTTTGGCCTCCTCCACCGTGGCGCACTGGCCCAGGATCCACGGGATGAACTCAAAGGGGGAAACATTGTCCTTTCCCGGCTCCTCCGGCTTGTAATCCGCGTTTCCCGGGAAATTCAGACCGGCCATCCCCAGCCCCTTTTCATTGACCGCATCGTAATAAAGCGGATAATCCCCCACCACATAGGCCATGCCGATCATGGCATAATGCTCCGTCAGGCTCCCCGCCTTCCGGAAGTGGAACGGATGCCGTCTGGGCGTCACCGTGACCGTCTCATGATAGGAATATTCCAGATCCAGATTGCGCCCGAAATAATGATCCTTTGTCTTATAGTTCGCTGCCGTACACATTGCTGTCTCCTCCTTTTTATATGATCCCGGCCGGGCCCCTTCACTCAGCCCTGCTGCCAGAAATTCTCCTGCACCGTCTGCTTTTCCATGTGCGGTTCCCCGTCGTTTTCGTACTTCAGCACCATGGCGGACGTCTTCGCCATCGTGACCTGCACTTTCCCGCCAACGGCCTCGTACAGGATGGGATCCGTATCATACCCTTCGTCGTGCGTATACAGCAGCCGTTTCAACCGCGCGTTCAGCGGGATCCCCAGCTCCCAGACCGAAACGCTCTTCGTGACCGCGTGATCGTTGTTGTTGACCAGGACCACGGAATGCCGCGTCCGGTCGAACCTGCCGTATGCGATGAAATTGTAATCCGCGTACAGCCGCTTCAGGGAACCCGTCCGAAACTCCGGATTCTGTCTGTGCAGCCGGATCGCGTCTCTGTGAAACTCGATGAGCTGACGGTCCTCCCGCCCCCAGGGGTAGGTCCTGCGGTTGTCCGGATCCGTAAAGCCGCACAGTCCCGCCTCGTCCCCGTAATACAGCGTCGGGGCTCCCGTCCACGTCATCTGGATCACGACGGCCTCCCGCAGCACCGCCTTGTCCACGCCCCGTTCAGCCGCCTCCGGCCCCAGGCTGTTGGCCCGTCCGACGGTGCGGCTCGTCCGCGTCAGAAAGCGGGAATGATCGTGATTGGAAAGCTGATTCATGGCGGTCATGCCGGAGGGCATCGCCATGCGCGCCCCGTAACGGGTCATGGCTTCAAAAAAAGCCTCCGCATTTCCCAGCAGATCCCGGCGGCAGTCGTCGCTGTGCTTTTCCATCCCGGTCAAAAACCACGTCACGGGCTCCATGAAGGCATCGTAGTTCATGACGGTGTCCCATTCGTCGCCCTGCAGCCAGGGAGACGGATCGCCGTAGTGCTCCGCCAGCACGATGGCGTCCGGATTGGCCTCCCGCACCGCTCTGCGGAATTTCTTCCAGAACTGATGATTGTACTCCGGCGAATGCCCCAGGTCGGCGGCCACATCCAGCCGCCAGCCGTCCGCGTTATAGGGAGGGGACACCCATTTCCTGCCGATGTAGAGAATATATTCCTCCAGCTCTCTGGAGCCCTCGTAGTTGAGCTTGGGCAGGGTATCGTGTCCCCACCAGCCGTCGTATGTGGGATTATAGGGAAAACGGTTCTCCTCCCGAAAGCTGAAATAACCGTGATACGGGCTGTCCGCCGACACATAGGCGCCCTTTTCGTACCCGGGCGCGTTCTCATAGATCCGCTCCCTGTCCATCCATTTGTTGAAGGAGCCGCAGTGATTGAACACGCCGTCCAGGATGACGCGGATCCCGCGCCTGTGGGCTTCCTCCACCAGCTTTGCGAACAGCGCGTCGCTGGCCTCCAGGTTTTCCCGGTCGGTCACCCGGGTGATATAGCGCTGGGCGTTGACGTTCTCCTTCTCCCAGTCCTCCAGGAGACGTCCCCCGTCCTTCACGATCTTCCCGTAGTGGGGATCGATATGATCGTAATCCTGGATATCGTATTTGTGATTGGACGGCGAAACGAAGAGCGGATTGAAATAGATCACTTCCACGCCCAGCCCTTCCAGATAGTCCAGGCGGTCCATCACGCCCTGCAGATCGCCGCCGTAAAAATTCCCCACATCCATGGCCGCCGGATAACTGTACCAGTCCTCCACATGGCGGCTCTTCGCGTTCACATACTGATATTCGTTCGTGAGCACGTCGTTGTCCGGGTCGCCGTTGCAGAACCGGTCCACGAAGATCTGATACATGACCGCTCCCTGTGCCCACGCGGGTGTCGCAAAGCCGGGAACGATCGTGAAGCGGTACGCTTCCTCCGAACGCCTCACCACGCCGCGGCAGTCATAATCGCAGATAATGCTTCCCGCCGTGATCTGAAAGTAATATGTTATTTTTTCATCGTCCAGCTGCAGCTCCGCCTCGTAATAATCGAACAGCTCGTCCGAATTCACCTTGAACATCAGGTTTTTCTGGTTCCTGCATATCAGAAAGACCCGATCCACGTTCCTGCGCTTGGTGCGCAGACCGATCTTCACCCTGCTGTATGGGGCTGGCTGGGCCGGTGTCACAAAGTTCTCCGTCGTATCGCTGAAGATCGCCCGCTTGGTAAAAACGGGACGCATCTCGCTCAGATACTTCTGATCCCTGAAAAACCGCTCTGGGTCCATGCAAAATCTCCCCTTTGTTATGCTTCTTTCATCATATCCCGATTTTGCCTCCGTGTAAATCATAAAATGTAAAAAGGACAGTGAAAATCACTGTCCTTTTCAGAGAAGGTATTCCTCTTATGGGGTATAGCAAAAAACAAAATGTATTGGGGGGTTACGTCTATTATAGTAGCAGACCGTACCTCTTTTGTACATACCCCGCTTTCACAAACTTTACAAAAAATGTCCTTAATTTTTGTGCATTGTGTTCAGTTCCCGGTCTGTTCAGGCGTGCCGGACGGAAGGAACAGGGCCTCGAACTCGGCGCGTCCGATCTTTTCTTTTTCCAAAAGCAGGCTCGCGCAGGCGTGCAGCACATTCTCGTGACGGCGGATCAGATCTCTCGCCTTCTCATAGCATCTGTCAATGATCCGCTTGACCTCCTGATCGATCTCTCCGCTCACCAGCTCGCTGCGGGCCCTGGCATGGGCCAGATCCCGCCCGATGAACACCTCGTCGTCATCGTCATCGTAGCAGATGACGCCCACGTTCTCGGACATCCCGTAGCGGGTCACCATCTTCCTGGCAATCTTCGTCGCCTGCTTGATATCGCTGGACGCGCCCGTGGTGATATCGTCAAAGATGATCTCCTCCGCGATGCGGCCGCCCAGAGAGACCATGATCTCCTGGAGCATGCGCCCCTTCGTCATGAACATATCGTCCCGCTCCGGCAGGGGCATCGTATAACCCGCGGCCCCGAGCCCCGTGGGGATGATGGATACGGTATACACCGGTCCCACATCGGGAAGCACATGGAACAGGATCGCGTGACCGGCCTCGTGATAGGCCGTGATCTTCTTCTCCCGGTCGGAGATGATGCGGCTCTTCTTTTCCGCGCCGATCCCTACTTTAATAAATGCCTTGCGGATATCCTCCTGCATCACGAACGCCCGGTCCGCCTTGGCCGCCGCGATGGCCGCCTCGTTCATGAGGTTCTCCAGGTCCGCGCCCGTGAACCCGGCCGTGGTCTGCGCCACCTGCTTTAAGTCCACGTCGTCCGCCAGCGGCTTGTTTTTGGCATGGACCTTCAGGATGTCCTCTCGTCCGCCCACATCCGGCGTCCCCACGCTGATCTTCCGGTCGAAACGGCCCGGACGCAGGATCGCGGGATCCAGGATGTCCACCCGGTTGGTGGCCGCCATGACGATGATCCCCTCATTGACGCCGAAGCCGTCCATCTCCACCAGCATCTGGTTCAGGGTCTGCTCTCTCTCGTCGTGGCCGCCGCCCATGCCGGTGCCTCTGCGCCTGGCCACGGCGTCGATCTCATCGATGAACACGATACAGGGCGAATTTTTCTTCGCCTCCTCGAACAGGTCTCTCACCCGGGATGCGCCCACGCCGACGAACATCTCCACGAAATCCGATCCGGAAATGGAGAAAAACGGCACGTTCGCCTCTCCCGCGATGGCCTTGGCCAGCAGCGTCTTGCCGGTGCCGGGAGGGCCCTCCAGCAGCACGCCCTTCGGGATCCGGGCGCCGACCCGCGTGAATTTCTCCGGGTCCTTCAAAAACTCCACGATCTCTTCCAGATCTTCCTTTTCTTCCTTCAGTCCGGCCACATCCTTCAGCGTGATCTTGGTGTCCCCGGCCATGCTCAGACGCGCCCGGCTCTTGCCGAAGTTCATCATCTTGCTGCCGCCGTTCAGCTGAGCATTCTGGGCGTTCATCATCATAAAGAGCAGCGCTACGCCGCCCACCATGATGAGCGCGGGCAGGATCGATGTCAGGAACACATTCTCGCCCGGCACATCCTGCGGCATGTAATCAACGCCCGCCGCTTCCAGCTGTTCGATCAGCTCGTTGACGTCCGTCACGACCAGAAGCCGTTCCCCGCCGTCCTTCAGATTGACCTGTGCGGAGCCGGTGGGTACCTCCCGGTTCTGCACGATCACCACGCCGGAAACATCTCCGGCCTCCAGCATCCGGTCAAATTCCGCCTGTGTGCACGTGTTCTCCATCCGCCGTAGCGTGCCGGAAAACCAGAACAGCACCAATGCCACCAGCACCAGGGAAATCACCAGATTGATTCCTCTGCCGTTTCTGTTCACGGTATCCTCCTTCAAAAAAGCAATATTTCCGCCGACCCTCACGCGGCGGAACGCATTCAGTCAAACCGCACGACGCCGATATAGGGCAGATTGCGGTAGCGCTGATCGTAATCCAGTCCGTAGCCGACCACGAATTCATCCGGAATGGAAAAACCGGTATAGTCCACCTTCACATCCACCACGCGCCGGTCAGGCTTATCCAGGAGCGTACACAGCGCCAGACTGGCCGGTCCCCTGTCCCCCAGCATCTTGAGCAGATAGCTCAGCGTCCGCCCGGAGTCCACGATGTCCTCCACGACGATCACGTTCTTGCCCGCCAGAGGCTCATCCAGATCCTTCACGATCCGGATCACGCCGCTGGAGCTGGTGCCGCCGCCGTAGCTGGACACGGACATGAAATCCATGGATACCGGCACGGTGATCCGCTTCGCCAGCTCGCACATGAAGAAGCTGCCGCCCTTCAGCACGCAGACGAGATGCACCTGCTTTCCCGCGTAATCCTCGCTGATCTGTTTCCCAATGGCCTGGATCCGCTCATCCACTTCCTTCTCGGTCAGCATGACTTCTACTCTTTCAGACATCTTCCCTGATCCTCCTCGCTCGTGCTTTCGCCGCTCCCCTCCGGAACGACGGTGATCTCCAATATGGCCGCGGTCCGCGGCGTCACTTTATAGGCCGCGCTGATCCGGTGCCCCGGCAGCCAGACAACATGCGCGCCGTCCGCCAGAAGCACCGCTTCCGCCCGTTTCCCGGCAGGGATCTTCTCCTCTATCATATAGCGCTTCAGGCTCTTCCGATGCAGCGCGCCGTCCACGGTCAGATAATCGCCCTCCCTGCGGGTCCGAAATCCCACGGTCGGCGAATTCAAGGCCATTTTATCATATGCCAGCCATTTCGTATACGTTTTTTGCGGGATATTTTCGAAAAAAGTGCCTGCCGCGGACTTTTCCGCCCCTTCCGCCCCCGGACCGGGCAGCAGACGGGCCCTCACCTCTCCCAGCCCCGGCACGCGGCACTGCCCGAGCCGCAGGGGGAACAGAGCATTGCCTGTTTCGTCCCGTCCGTCCGCCGTTTCCATGCGCACGGTCCCGAATTCCCGGAAGGCCCGGACCCCGCAGACCGGAAGCTCCACCCGCCGTCCGCTGAGACATTCCGGCGCGAACAGCTTTTTGATCTCGCGGACGTGGGCCGCCGTCAGGTCCCGCCCCGTTCCCAGCCGTCCCAGGGCCAGATAAAGCATCTGATCCTGCAGAAAAGGGTCCTTCTCCCAAAAGAGTGCCGCGCGAAGGCGGATCTCGCGTCTTTGACCGCCCTCCGCCGGGCCACCCTGTCGGTCCCCGGCGCACCTTACAGGGTCCTGCGTGTCCTGTCCGCCGACATAGCGCTCCTCTGGCGGCGCATCCCGTCCGCCGACAGAGTGCTCCGCCTGCAGCGCATCCTTTTCCCGGACACGGCACTCCTCCAGCGCCGCCTCCGCCTGCGCGCGCACGAACCGGGCCGTCTGCTCCAGAAGTTCCGCCTCCTGCGCCAGATGGGATCTCGCACCGGCGCTGATCTCCCGCTCCGCATAGGGCAGGATCCGATTGCGGATCTTATTGCGCGTATAGATGTCCTGCGCGTTCGTCCGGTCCGTCCGCCAGCCGATCCCCTCTTCCCGTAAAAAAGCCTCGATCTCCTCCCGCCCCGCGAACAGCAGAGGGCGCACGAGCTTCAGGCCGTCCTCCGTCCGGCGCACGGGACGGATGCTCCCCATCCCCTCCAGTCCGGTCCCCCGGAGCAGGTGGAACAGAAGGGTCTCCGCCCGGTCGTCCCGGTTATGGGCCACGGCGATACACCCGCCCGCCGCATCCTGCCCGCACCGAGCCCGCAGGACGTCCGCAAAGGCCCGGTAACGCACGCGCCTTCCCGCCTCTTCGCAGGAGATCCTTTCCGCTTCCGCCAGCGCCTCCACATCCTCCTTTACCAGCACAAAGGGGACATCCAGACGTTCACAAAGGGTCCGCACGAAATCCGCATCCTCCCCGGATTCCGGCCGAATCCCGTGGTCCACGTGCACCACGGTCAGCTGCAGACCGTGGGCGGCCCTCAGCCGCGCCAGCGTCTCCAGCAGACAGACCGAATCCGCCCCGCCCGAAACACCGGCCACGATCTGCCCGTTCTCCGGCCACATATGAAGTTGGGTCATGTAGGCTTCTATCTTCTCTGTCAGCATTTCATCCTGTCTTATCTGATCGATCCCGCCTTATCAGCGGCCCGCATCTGTTTTATCCCGCCTTATCCGCAGTCCGCGTCCGTTTTATCCCGATTTATCCGCGATCCGTATCCGTTTTATTTCGTCTCATCCGCGATCCGTATCCGTTTTATTCCGTCTCATCCGCGATCCGCATCCGTTTTATTTCGTCTTATCCGCGCCGCGGTGAAGTCACGTCCTCCGGCCCTTTCGTTTCTCCATTCCGTTTCCTCCACCCTCTTTTGTTCAGGATCTCAACCCGGAAATAAGTATACTCTCTTTTCAGCGTTTACTCAAACATATTTCCCTCATTTTTCCAGATACCGGCCACCAGCACGGTCATATCGTCCCGGATCCGTCCCTGCGACTGGCCGATGGCGAACTGCAGCAGCGCGTTGGCGATGTCCACGGGGGAATGAAACACCATCCGCTCGATCTGCCGCGCCAGGATGAGCTCGCTGTCCTCGCAGGGCATGTCCTGCAGGACTCCGTCGGACACGAGGATCACCATATCCCCGTCCTCCAGCTGCCGCACGTTCTCCCCCGGCAGCTCTCCGGCCAGCATGCCCAGCGGCAGCGCCGGAGAACCCACCCGCTCCACCACGGCGCCGCGCTTGATGAAGGTGCTGACCGCACCGGCCTTGGCGATGACGCACTCCCCGGTACGCAGATCGATGCGGCACAGATCCAGCGTGGACATCCGGTTCTCCTCCTCTTCCATGCCCAGCAGACCGCCCAGCATCCCGGCGGCTGTCTGACATCCCAGCCCGGCATCCAGGATCTGCTCCGCCAGATCCACAATGCGGCTGGAGTCCTTTGCCGCCCGGTCCCCGGAGCCCACACCGTCCGACAGGATCACCGTCATCGTTCCGTCCGCTTCGAAAAAGGAAAAGCTGTCCCCGGAGATCGGCTCGTTTTCCCGGATCGCCGTTGCGGAAGCTGACATATAACAAAAGACCGGCTCCTCCTCAAAATAAAGCGTGACCGCATCCGGACCGATGAAATATGGATTCCTCCGTTCCGGGACCAGACGGATATCCATCAGCACCGAAAGATACCCGGCGATCTCCGCCGCGGTGACGCTGACGCCCTTTCTGGCGCACGCCTGAACGCTGATCTCCAGCTGTCCGCCGGGGCCCCTCACCAGCCGGACGTCCCGCGCCTGGATCCCTTCTCCGGCCAGCGCGCGCAGGATCCTTTTTTCCTGCTTTCCGCCCAGCCGGATGATCTGAGCGTCATATCCGGCCACCGCCTGCATCAGCCCCGACATCTGCTTCATATAAAAAGCATAGCTGCTGCGGCTCTCCCGGGCGCGCCGGGCGCGCCAGAGCGTTTCCCGGTCGGCGGACTCCGTTTTCTGCCCTTCCTCCTCCCGGCCCATTTCCTGGAAAACGGCCGCCAGACTGTCCAGCGTATCCGCGCAGTTCAGGATCTGCCTTCTGTCATATTCCAGCAGATAGGACGAACGCCACATCCCATAGGTTTCCATTTCGTTTTTCATTCCGCATCCTCCTTTTGACAAGCGCATTTTCCTCAGTATAGCCTGTCCCCTCTGCAAGATTTGTCAAAGGAAGAAAACGGGTAAATTTTTTCGGCACGGATGCCGTTGGCGCGGGCACCGGGCACAGACGCTCCGGGACGGACGCATGGCACGGACGCCCAGACAGACGCCGGGCACGGCCGCCCCGGCGCGGATGTTTCCGTCAGAGACCGCAATCAAAAAACAGCGCCCCCGAAGGAACGCTGTCCCATGATCCTCTCAGTCCTCTGATCTGAAAATGATCTCCCCCTCATACACCAGCCCGAGCTTATCCTTGGCGACTTCCTCCACGTACTTCATGGTCTGGGTGTATTTGCCGTATTCCTCGATCTCCGCCGTCCGCATCTGCTCCTGCTCGATCTGGCTGTTGAGCGCCTCTATCTTCTCATCGTAGACCGCCTGCTCCTGCCGGAGCGCCACACTCTTGATGGATATGACGATCAGCAGCATCAGCACGGCCATGGTCACCATCACCATGCTCAGCCTGTTCTCTTTTTTCTTCCGGCGGAAAACAATCTTACGCTTTACCATTTCTCTTTCCCCGCTGCCCATTTTCACGGTGTCCGTACAGAGTTATTTTAAACATTTTTACGCCGACCGTCAACCGTTTTTTCAAAATACGCGCGGTCTGACGGAGCTTTCGGTCCATGAGCGCCGCTTTTTTCCCGGCAAAGCGCCCGACAGCCCTGACGGGCCGCATGCACAGCCTCCGGACGAAGCGGATCGCCCGGCGCACCTGCCCGAACAGCAGGGAACCGTACCGGACCCAGAACGGGCTCAGCGTTTTTTTGAAAAGGAACATGCCGAGCGCCGTTCCCATGACCGCGAACCAGCGCAGCACACCGTTATTTTCACAGTACAGCAGATAAAAAACACAGCAGGACACGAAGATCCAGTAGACCATGTCCTCCAGGGAGACCCAGAAAACGCCGTGGGCCACCACCCTGCGGCAGATCCGAAGGCAGTCGTAGACGAAGGTGATCCCGATCCCCAGCAGAACCGAATACAGCAGGAACCAACCCTCCTCCAGGATGAACGGGCTCATGGTTCACCGAAACAGCCTGGCGAACAGAGATTCCGCCCTGCCTGCCGCATTTCCGTTCTCCGAATAGGTGAGGCTGTCGATCCTGCCGTCCACGTCCACCTCGCCCTTCTCCAGCGACAACCGGCTGACATGAAGATCGTTCCCCTTTATCATCAGCATCCCCTGCTCCGTCTCCAGCAGCACTTCCCCCACATCGAAGGAAAGCACGTCGGAAACGCCGGTCAGCGCGCAGGTCTGCCGCTCGGTCAGGCTGATCCTGTGCTGTCTGCTTCTGCTGCCATTCAACTCTTCCATAGCGCCTCCTGTCCGCTCCCGCAAAACGGGGAGCCTGTTAGAATATACGCGCCACGGATCCCAAATATGACCGCCTCCGGCAGAACCTCCCTACAGATACCGGAACATTTCCTTCGCTTCTTCCTTGCGCACCGTCTCCTGCACGGACAGCACCTCGGCGCTCACCTCCCGGTTGCCGAACTGGATCGTGATCACGTCCCCGGCCTTCACCTCCGCCGAGGCCTTCGCGGGTTTCCCGTTCAGGGAAACGCGGCCTGCATCGCAGGCCTCGTTCGCCACCGTCCTGCGCTTGATCAGGCGGGACACCTTCAGATATTTATCCAATCTCATAACATTCCTCCGATGCGCAGACGCGCATCCGGCGCAAAAAAACAGCAGCCGCCGTTGGCAGCTGCCGCGCGATCCTCAGTTAAGGGAATCCTTTAACGCCTTACCGGCCTTGAACCTGGGCGTCTTGGAAGCCGAGATCATCATCGGCTCGCCGGTCTGCGGGTTCCGGCCCTCTCTCTCGCCTCTCTCGGATACCTCGAAAGTACCGAAGCCGACCAGCTGAACCTTCTCACCCTTCTTCATCTGTGCCGTCACGACATCCGTGAACGCCTTCAGCGCCTTCTCCGCGTCCTTCTTGGACAGCCCGGCCTCTTCCGCGATGGCTGCGATCAACTCTGCTTTGTTCATTATAGACTCCTCCTGTAAATTCTGATCCTGCAGAAGACCGGCCCCGCTGCGATCCCTCGAAGCAGATCTTCTATCGTCAAAAATAACGGTTCGAACGCCCGGAATCACCTTTTTCCCGGAGCGCCATATTCTATTTATACGCGCACTCGCCCATTTTGTCAAGGGTTATAGGGAAAATGTCTGTTCCAAAAAGGCTTTTTTTACCGCTCTCTGCGCCAGATTCTTCTCCAGCTTCTCCATGTAGCGTCCCGGTATCCACGCTTTGCCGCCGTTATAGTAAAAATTCGCGATCTTCCAGAATTTTTCGGGATAGGCAAAGCGGTAATACAGCTGCAGCGTATCCGCGGCGGTCAGCTTCTTTTCCTTCCCGTACACGTCCAGAAGCCCTCTGGCCAACGGCACGGACCAGCTGCTCTTTTCCAGCAGCTTGCGCAGGAACAGGTACAGGTCCCTCATCTGGCAGTCCAGCGCGAACTTCTCAAAATTGACGGCGGAAAGGGTCTGTGCGCAGAGCAGGTTGTGATGCTGGAAATCCCCGTGGCAGAAGGTCCCGTCCGCATCGACGGCGCCGGCGCCCAGCACCTCCCCGTACGCCTTCACGTCCTCCGTCACCCGCAGCGCCTCCTCCAGAAAAAGGTCGAAGTTCTGCTGCAGATAGATCTCGAATGCCGTCTTCTGCCCCTTTTCCCGCAGAAAGCGGCGCACCTTTTTCAGCTCCCGGTTCCGCTTTTCATAATCCTCGTACAGGCCCTGGGCGCGCATCCCGCTCTCCGCCGCCAGCCGCGGAAGGCACATGGCCTTGTGGAGCCTGGCCAGCAGCGTCATGGCGGCCCTGCATTCCTGTCCGTCCTTCAGGCTGCACTCCCGTCCGCCCGGCCAGGTCTTCACGACGCAGGCCGTCTGCTCCTGATCCCTGCTGATCAGCTCCCCTTCCCTGGTGCGGACGATCCGCTCGGTCTGTGCGAAGCCGTTTTGGGCGGTCTCCTCCAGCAGCCTTTCCATGAGCTCCAGCCGGAACAGCGGTCCTTTATATTCTTTCAGGATCATCCATCCTTTATTCGTTTCCAAAAGAATGGCATTCCTGCTTTTCTGTGTCCGAAGCACCTCAAGATCATAATTTTCCAGCACGCTCACCGCTCTGTCATTCACTGAAGATCCCCTCCCAAGGCTAAGGTGATACTATCTTATGAGGGAAATCTTTCGGTTATGTTAGCCGGAAAATGATTTTGAAGGCGTCAGAGACCCGCCGCTTTTCGGGCCTCCTCCAGCAGATATTCCCGCGCGTTGCGGGAGGGCTCCTCGATCACCTGCTCCAGAAGCGCCTGCAGAATGCTGCCCAGCCGCGGCCCCGGCTGTATCCCCAGGGCAATGAGATCGCCCCCGTTCACGGCCAGCGTCTTTAAGGAGACGCAGTCCCCGGCGGCCATGACCGCGGCGTAGTCCCTGCGCATGACGGCCAGCTGTTCCTGCTTTTTCTCCCGTTCATATGTGCTCTGCGCCTTCATGTCCGCTTCCTTCAGGTCGAACAGCGCCGGGAACAGATCCGTTCCCAGCCGGTTCAGGGCCCTGCGCATATATTTCTGTCCGGGCTCGATCTTCACGTCATGGGCCTTCACCAGCCGCACCACCCGGTCCGTCGTTTCGTTGTCGAATTTCAGACGGCGCAACGCCGTCCGGGCGATCCCGGCGCTGACCCCGGCGTGCCCGTAAAAATGGTCCCATCCCGCGGCGTCCGCGGTCTTCGTCTGCGGCTTCCCCGCATCGTGAAAGAGGGCGGCCAGCCGCAGCGCCTTATCAGGCGTGGTCTCCGTCAGCGCCCGCACCGTATGCTCCCCCACCGAATAACAGTGATGCGGATTGTGCTGCGGCGTTTCCATCATGCGGTCGAATTCCGGCAGGAACACCGCGGTCAGTCCGGTCTCAAAGCAGTCGCGGATCAGCTCCGGATGCGGGCTGCACAGCAGCTTCACCAGCTCCGTCTGGATGCGTTCCGCGCTGATCCGGCCAAGCGTGGGCGCCAGAGCGCAGATGGCCGCCCGGGTCCCCGGCTCGATCTCATAGTCCAGCTGCGCGGCGAAGCGCACGGCCCGCATCATGCGCAGTCCGTCCTCCGAAAAACGCTCCGTCGGATCCCCCACGCAGCGGATCAGGCGGCGCTCCATATCCTCCGCGCCGTGAAACAGGTCCACCAGTCCGCCTTCCTCGCTGTACGCCATGGCATTGATCGTGAAATCCCGGCGCTTCAGGTCCTCCTCCAGGGACGCGGTGAACGCCACCTCCTTCGGGTGCCGTCCGTCCTCATATGCGCCGTCGATGCGGTAGGTCGTCACCTCGTATCCCGTCCGCCCGATCAGGACCGTCACCGTGCCGTGCCGTATGCCGGTATCCACCGTGCGGGGAAAAAGCCGCTTCACCTGTCCGGGCCTGGCCGAGGTGGTGATATCCCAATCGTCCGGCACGCGCCCCAGCAGGCTGTCCCGCACGCAGCCTCCCACGGCCCAGGCCTCAAAGCCCGCGTTCCGCAGGGTCCTTATGATGCCGGATACCTGTTCCGGCAGAAAGATCTGTACCTTTTCAGCCATCCTGTTCAGCTCCCCTCTGCCGATCCTGCCCTCTGACGTCCTCTTTTCGGAAAAAATCCGTCATTTCCGCCGTGTCCTGTTCCTTCACATACTGCTCCGCGGCGCTCCATTCCACCGCCCCCTGCTTCGCCGCAGTTTGCTCTGTCTCATGTTTCATCCATGTCCGCGGCGACATGCCGTAGTATTTTTTGAAGATCCGCGAAAAATGATACAGGTCGTGATAGCCCACGGAGATCGCCGCGGTGGACGGACGCTCGCCGTGGACCTTCATCAGCTCCGCCGCTCTGGACAGGCGCAGCCGGATCAGGTATTCGTTGGGCGGCATGCCCGTCTGTCCGGAGAACAGCGCGGAAAAATAACTCCTGTCGATCCCCAAGCGGTCCGCCACCTCCTGAATGGTGATCCCGCTGGCGTATTCCGAGCGCATGCAGTGGATCGCCTTGTCCACATAGTCCGGCTTTTTCTCTCCCCGTTCCAGGAACAGGCTCATCAGCTTCCACAGACAGCCGGCCAGAAACGCGCTGCGGCCGTTTTCCATCTTGTCGCAGGTGAGCATTTCGTCAAACAGCACGCCCGCCTCCGGACAGGAGATCACCGGCCGGGACAAAATCTCCGGCAGCGGCCCGTCCGCCTCAAAGCCGATCCACGTGTATTTCCACGGTTTTTCCGCATCCGCTCCGTACCAGGTCTCCATATAGGGCGGGATCACGAAGATCTCCCCCGGCTTTATCTGATACGTCACGCCGTCCCGCTGAAAGCACCCCGTACCGGAATGCACATAATGCAATAGCCAGTGCGTGCGCACCGCCGGGCCGAAGGCATACCCCGGCTCACAGTCCTGCCGCCCCAGCTGGACCGGATTCAACCCGCCATAATGGGCGTCCATCACAATGACCGCTTTCATGCCCATTCTATGCACCTCACAAAACGACAACTATTTCCCACATAAAACGATTTCCGTTCCGCCCCTTTTCAGGATACAATGTCGGTACAAGGAAAACAAGGGGGTACAGAAAGAATTATGAAAATCACCTTTATGGGCGCGGGAAGCACTGTTTTCGCGCGCAATGTCATCGGGGACTGCATGTGCAGCGAAGCGCTGCGGGAGAGCACCTTCGCGCTCTACGACATCGACGGCACGCGGCTGGAGGAGAGCCGGTCCATCCTGGAGGCCATGCGCCAAACGCTTGGCGGGTACGGGACCATCGAGTGCTTCCTGGGCATCGAACAGCGCAAGGCCGCTCTTCGGGGCGCGGATTTCGTGATCAACGCCATCCAGGTGGGGCTTTACGATCCCTGCACGATCATCGATTTCGAGGTGCCGAAGAAGTACGGCCTGCGCCAGACCATCGGCGATACGCTGGGCATCGGCGGCATCATGCGGGCCCTGCGCACCATTCCCGTCATGGAGGACTTCGCCAGAGATATGGAAGAGGTCTGTCCGGACGCGCTGTTCTTAAACTACACCAATCCCATGGCCATGCTCTCCGGCTACATGCAGCGCTATACGGGCGTCCGCACCGTGGGGCTCTGCCACAGCGTCCAGGTCTGCTCCGAGAGCCTGCTGCGGGAGCTGGGAATGGAGGATAAGCTGGAGGGCCGCAAGGAACTGATCGCCGGGATCAATCACATGGGCTGGCTCCTGGAGCTGAAGGACAAGAACGGCGCGGATCTCTATCCGGAGATCAAAGCGCGGATCCCGGAGAAAATGGCGGATCCCGATTTCACGGACAAGGTGCGGCTGGACTACATCCGCAATTTCGGCTATTACTGCACCGAGTCCAGCGAGCACAACGCCGAGTACAACATGTTCTACATCAAGGACCGTTATCCGGACCGGATCAGCCGGTTCAACATCCCGCTGGACGAATATCCCCGCCGCTGCGTCGATCAGATCGAGGGCTGGAAAAAGGAATACGCCGGACTGCTGGAAAACGGCGTGAAGGAGCACGAGCGCTCCCGCGAATACGCTTCCTGGATCATGGAGGCCTGCGTGACCGGCCGCCCTTATCAGATCGGCGGAAACGTCCTGAACACCGGACACCTGATCGCCAACCTGCCGGAGGACGCCTGCGTGGAGGTGCCCTGCCTGGTGAACGGCAGCGGCGTCCATCCCTGTCATGTGGGACCGCTTCCCGTGCAGTGCGCCGCCATGAACATGACCAACATCAACGTGCAGCTGCTCACCATCGAGGCCGCCCGCACCCGCCGTCTGGACCATATCTATCAGGCGGCCATGCTGGATCCTCACACCGGCAGCGAGCTGGATATCGACACCATCCGGAAGATGGTGGACGAGCTGATCGCCGCTCACGGGGACTATCTGCCGCAATACCGCTGAGGCGTGCCGCGGCGGAGCCATTTCTTTGCCGCCCGGGCACAGGATGCGGCAGCTCCTTTTTTCCGCTTCGGGAACGGAACGCGGCAAAGCCGTTCGCCATCGCCCCGGACATCCTCTCTTTTTTCTCAGACATTTCCGACGGCCCGCCTGAAAGCACAGGCGGGCCGTTTCGCGGCAAAAATTTTTTTCCGCGCCCGCACATTTTCCCCGCGCCGGACGTCAAACCATATAGAACGGACGCGGATGCGCGGACGTTTTCCGCAAAAGCGAAGAAAGGGGGCCCGCATGACCGCGGATCTGGAAGAACAATATTATCAGATATACCGCTACTGCTATTTCCGCCTGCGGGACCGCCAGGCGGCGGAGGACGTCACCCAAGAAGCCTTTCTGCGCTATTTTGAGCAGGAGCAGTCCCAGGCGGTGGAGCGCATCCTGCCCTGGCTGTACACCGTGGCCCGCAATCTCTGCATGGATGAGTTCCGGCGGCAAAAGCACCTGCCCCTGGAAGAGGCAGGAGAACGGTTCCTGACGGAAACGGGGGTTTCCGCGGAGGTATCCCCTCCTGCGTGCACATCCGCGGAGGAGCTCTCCCCGAAGCGCTTTCTTCCGGAACGGTTTTCCTCCGGCCCCGCCGAAACGGAATCCGATATCGCCGCCCGTCTCGACCTGCAGAACGCGCTGGCGAGGCTGCCGCAGGAAGAACAGGAGCTGCTTCTGCTGCGCTATGTCAACGAGGTGCCCGTCCACATCATCTGCCGGATCACCGGGCTCTCCCGTTTTGCCGTCTACCGCAGGCTCCGGCACGCGCTGAAGCAGCTGCGGCTTTTGCTGGAAAAGGAGTCGATCTGAAATGAAGAAAAGGAATACAGGGAAAAAATGCCGCGTTCATGCGCCGCATCCGCCCGTATCCGGCCGCCTGGCCGGAAAAGAAACGCGCAGGGCCGCTCTGAGCGATGCCTTCTCCGGAAAAAGAAAGCACAGGGCCGCTCTGACCGATGCTTTCGCTGGAAAAGAAAAACGCAGGGCCGCTCTGACGGCCGCCTTCGCTCCGCCCCCGCCGCTGGAGGCGGACGCCTTTCTGCGCACGCTCCCCCGGCCTAAGACCGGTCACTTCGCCTTCCTGCTGCTCCAGGCGGGATATATCCGCAAATGGATCTGGGCGGCATCCGCGGCACTCTTTCTGGCCGCTCTCTATCTCGCCTGCCTGCTGCCTGCGGACGATGTCTGGCTTCTGTCGGCCCTGCTGCCCTTTCTGGCACTGACGGCGGTGGCGGAGAGCGCCCGCTCCGGCGTATATGAAATGGAAGAGCTGGAAATGGCCTCCCGTTTTTCCCTGAAAAACATCGTCCTGGCGCGCATGGAGCTCCTGGGCCTGTTTCATGGGATAGCCTTTCTGATCCTGATCCCGCTCGCCGCCCGCGGCGTGCCGGAGGCGGCCCTGCCCGCCGAAGCGCTCCTGCAAAGCGCGGCCTGCCTGCTGATCCCCTACCTGTCCGCCTGCGCCTTCGGCCTGTGGATCACCCGAAAGCTCCGGGGAAAGGAAGGGCTCTACGCCTGCCTGGGCGAGTCGGTCCTGACGGCCGCGGCGCCTTTTTCCTGGCACACCTCCCCCGTGTCCTCCGCATATTGCGGCGGCACGGGCCCGCTGCTTTTTCTCCTGACGGGCCTGACGGCGCTCACAGTCCTTGAATACCGGAAAAATCTTAAGGAAACGGAGGAACTCACATGGAACTTGTCATAGACAGAATCTCAAAGCAATATCAGAACAAGATCGCGGTGGACCGCACCTCCCTGACGCTGCATCAGGGCGTCTGCGGCCTGCTGGGCGCCAACGGCGCGGGAAAGACCACGCTCATGCGCATGCTCTGCGGGATCCTGAAGCCCACCGGCGGCTCCGTCACGCTGGACGGCATGGATGTCTCTTCGGAGCAGTACCGGGAAAAGCTGGGGTATCTGCCGCAGGATTTCGGCTATTATCCGGAATTCACGGGCCGGGATTTCCTGCTCTATCTGGCCGCGCTGAAGGGACTGCCCAAAGCCGCCGCCCGCAGAAAGGCGGAAAAGCTGCTGGCGCTGGTCTCCCTGGAGCACGACGCGGACAAAAAGATCAAAACCTATTCCGGCGGCATGAAGCAGCGGCTGGGCATCGCGCAGGCGCTGCTGAACGATCCCGAGCTGCTGGTGCTGGACGAGCCCACCGCCGGTCTGGACCCCAAGGAGCGGGTGCGGTTCCGCAATCTGATCGCCGAACTGGGCAAACGCAGCATCGTCCTGCTTTCCACCCATATCGTTTCCGATATCGTCCACATCGCGGACACCGTTCTGATCATGAAGGAAGGGCAGATCTGTTTTTCGGGAAAATGGGAAAAAGGCGAAGAAGAACTGGAGGCTTTTTATCTGGAACTGTTCGGAGAGGAGACAGAACATGCGTAATCTGATGACCTTATATCGATATGAATTCCGCAAGATCCTGAACCGGAAGCTGCAGTGGATCACCCTGGCCGTGATCCTGGCCGTCTCCCTGCTCACCGTAATCTCCCCTCTGTTCGGGCAGAGCTATGTGGACGGAACGGTCCTGGAATCCCATTATGAAGCCATGCGGAAGGACTCGGCCTACGCCCGGGCCCTGAACGGGCGCCCCATCAACCAGACGCTCCTTTCTGAAATGCAGGATGCCTACCGAAAGATCCCGCTGAACCGGGACCGCTATTCCATGACGAAGGAATATCAGACCTGGGCCCGGCCCTACAGCGCCGTTTTTCAGTTTGCCGACAGCATCCTAGGCTTTTCCGATCTGAGTGAAATGCAGGAATGGGAAGCGGACGAGGACGCCCTCTACGCCGCCCGGCTGGAAAATGTGAAAAACAGCCTGCGCCATCTGAGCGAAAAGGAACAGTCCTACTGGCTGGAACAGGACGCGCGCCTGCCAAAGCCTTTCGTTTTTCGATACGCCGAAGGCTACTGGTCGCTGGGTTCCTGCTTTTACACTCTCGGGCTGGAGATCTTTCTCCTGATCGCCATCTGCCTGTCCGGCATCTTCTCGGACGAACACACCCGGCGCACCGACCAGCTCCTGCTGAGCAGCTCTCTGGGGAAAAAAGAGCTTTACCGTGCCAAGCTCCTGGCAGGCATCAGCTACGCCCTCCTCTGCGCCGCGCTTCTGGACCTTCTCATGATCCTGACCGGCCTTTCCATTTACGGCTTTGACGGCTTTTCCGCGCCCATCCAGTTCGCCAGCTGGCGCTCCTCCATGTCCCTGAGCGCGGGCCAGCTGCTCCTGATCCTTTCCGCGCTGCTGCTGGCCGCCTCCGCCGTCACCGCCGCCTTCGTCATGCTGCTGTCCGCGGCCTTAAACAGCAGCATCGGCGCGCTCTCCGTCAACGCGGGGCTGATCCTGATGACCATGTTCCTGAACATCCCGGAGGAATACCGGCTGGCCTGTCAGCTTTTCGACCTGCTGCCCTCCAACATGGTCAGCGTCTGGGGCGTGCTCAGCACCTACCTGACGCCATTCTTCGGCTCCTACCTGACCCTGTGGCAGCTGGCGCTGCCGGTGTATGCGGTCTTCGCCGTTCTGTTCTCCCTGGCCGGGCGCAGAGCGTGGAGCCGGTATCAGGTGAGCGGGCGGTGAGGGAAGAGCCGGGAACGGAAACAGCCCCGGAAGGCAGAAGACCGTCCCGGGGCTGAGGGCTTCCCCGGAGATTGACGGCGGCCCCAAGCTGAGGCCGCCCGGCTTACAGATACCGCTCCCGCATCCTGTCCACGTAATCGATCACCGGCGCGGTGTCCGCCCGCAGCATGTCGAACTGCGGATTCTTCGGCCGATCCGGAGCCATCTGCGCCATCCGCTTATCCTGCTCGGACGGAATGAGCGGAATTTCTTTGTCAGCGATCAGGAGCAGATATTCCTTTTCCCCGCTGTAAGCGCCGCATTCCGTCCGCAGCACCACGCGGAACGCGCCGGTCAGATCCGTCGGCAGCGCGATCCGCAGCTCTCCCGCGGTTTTGGACTCGTCCTCCCGAACGGTCCCCGAAAATCGCTCCAGGTACAGCTGCTCTCCCTGCCAGGTGATGACGCAGCAGTCGATCGCATAGGGCGCGTCCGCATAGTCGTTGAGGATGTGCAGGGACGCCTCAAAGGTCTCTCCCGCGGCAAAAAACAGCTTATGATACCGCATGCTGGTCATCACGCCCGCATAGGCTTCCTTCAGGAAATACCAGGCCAGCTTTTTCCCGCCGTAATAATCCACCAGATTGGAGCATTGGACGTTGGGCCAGGGCTCGTTGAACTGCCAGGTCATCTGCCCCACGTTTTTCCACTGGCGGCGGCGGTTGGCCTCCAGCGAATACCGCAGCGACTCCGCCTGTACGAACTGACTCACCTTGATATAATCGGAAAACGGCAGGTCATAAAGCTCCCCGAACATCAGCCGCTCCCGGCCGTTATAGCTGTCCCAGCCGCCGCTGTGGTGAGCCCAGATCCGGTCCGTATCGGAGGTGGCCAGCCGCAGCTTCTCCGGCGGCATGAAACGGCGGACGGATTCCTCATTGCTCATCCCGCCGCAGCCGAATTCCCCGTGCACGATGCTGTCCGAACCGTTATAAAAATCATAGTGATCGTAGACGCCCACATAATTCCAGGGACCGTGTACATCGTGATTGTTCCCGAGATCGCCGACCTTCAGCAGCGCGTTGGGACCGGAGGCGGAGGAAGGCAGCATCATGATATCCGGCGCGAACTGCGTCACGATCCCCAGCAGCATGGCCAGCGCGGGCTCGTCAAAGGTGGCCGGATGACCCTCATGATCCTCCCGGCCCAGATACCGGTGATCCGTCAGCTCGTTGCCGCCGTTCATCATGATCAGCGACACGTGATTGCGCTTCTGCTTGACGGCATGCCGGGCCGCCTGCTCCAGCAGCGCCAGAAATTCCGGATCGCGGGAGGGCACGTCGTCGCAGCCGGAGCTGGACATGGTGAATTCCTGCAGGACCATCAGGCCGAATTCATCGCAGAGCCGGTAAAACAGCTCGCTTTCGATATGGCCGCCGCCCCAGATGCGCAGGAAATCAATGTTGGCATCCCGGGCCGCCTCCAGGCAGCGCCGCACGGCCTCCTCCGAAATGCCCGTCATGCAGTCCATGGGGACCATGTTGGTTCCCTTCAGATAGATCCGCTTTCCGTTCACCTCAACCAGATAGGGCAGGGCGTCCTCCCGGCCCTCGGCATGGCGGAAAGCCAGCGTCCGGAAACCTACCCTGGCGCTCACCGCATCGTCCACGGCGCCCTCTACGGTAAAGGAAGCCCGCACTTCGTGCAGCGGCTGTGCGCCGTATCCGTTGGGCCACCAGAGCAGCGGCCGTGCGCCGTCCAGCTCCAGCGTGGCCGCCCAGGCGTTCGGCCCTTCTTTCACCTTTACCTGACACGAAGTCCCGACGCTCCTTGTCCCATCCGCCGTCAGGATATCGGCGCTGATCTCCAGAACGGCATCCGCATTCCGATACCCATCCGCCTCAAAGCTGCAGGCCAGCGCCCAGCCGTTTTCTTTTTTCACCGGCCGGAAAAAGAAATGGGAAACGCTCAGCGCCCGATGGGTCTCCAGCTTCACCTCGTCATAGATCCCCAGATTTACCAGACGGCATGCGAAATCCCATTTGTAATTGAACCGCGCCTTCAGATAGCGGGTCTTGGACGTATAGCCCGGCTGCGGATCCGCCTGCGGCGCATGCTCCAGCACGCAGACCAGCACATTTTCCCCCTCGACCGCCGCCCCGTTCACAACGGCTGTGAAGGGAATGTACATGCCCTCATGGTGCCCCAGGTCCACCCCGTTTAAATAGATCCGGGCGGAATAGTCGATGCCGCCAAACGTCAGCTTCAGCGTGTCCTCCAGATCCTCCTTCTGCAGGAAAAAAGAGGTGCGGTACACCCACCAGCGGTTCGCCACCCACTCGCAGTGCAGGCTGTTCTCCCCATAATAGGGATCCTCGATCAGCCCGGCGGCCAGAAGATCCCGGTATATGCTCCCCGGCACCGTGGCCGGGAACCATTTCGTCTGATTGGGGATCATGACCCCGAGCTGCAGATGTCTGGAAAAATCGGCCTGATAAGGCAGCGTCCCCACTGCATACCACTGGCCCAGTGCGATCTGTTTCATATTCTCCCTCCATTCCGCAGACGTATGCAGACCGGCACGCGCCAGATCTCAGATTCGGCGCTGCGATCCCGCGTTTTGCGACGCCCGCGGCACAAAACGCGGCTTGAAAACAAGCCGTCAGGCTCATTTTCAGGCTTCCCCTCCTGTTTTCCTCTGAACACTGTCAACCGACCGCTTCGTGCCGGAAATCCGCGGGGCATATTCACCCGCGCAGATACCCCACCGCGGCTCCTACCGACTTTCCATGCAAAAGCGCTTCCTTCACGGCCCGGCGCAGGGATGTGTCCTCCGGCAGATCGGAGACATCCACGTTATTCACGTCCGGCACATCGTAGATCCACTGCAGAAAGCCCCTGTCGCCCTCATCCACGCGCACGATCTCAAACCGGCTCTGGAACCGGAGGATATTGGAATCCGGCCCCAGCAGCTCCCGCAACATCGGGGACAGCAGCCAGGAACAGCAGGAATAGGTACAGTCCGCCCACTCCGGCATGAACCGCGCAAAAAAAGCCCGGGCCGTCCGCAGGGACGCATCCACCGACGCCGCATCAAAGCGGGCGTCCGACGGGATATGGACCGCCATCACCTTCTGCTGTCCGTCCTGTCCCGGCTCGTATTCCAGCTCCCCCAGCCGGAACAGCCGCATGCTGACCTGACGCCAGTTCCACCACACCCGGTCGTAATCGTATCTGCCGGTCTTGCGCCTGCATTCCTCAAGGAACCTGGGAAACGTCTTCATCGTGTCGAAAAAGACCTCATCCTCCATGCCCGCCGCCCGGTATTTCGCATATACCCGGCACGCCGCCTCCATATAACACAGCAGCATCCGCATATGCCCCGGATCCTCCCCCATGCGGTCCAGCAGCTTTTCCATTGTCCCCTCCGCCGCATCCGGGTCCGTCAGCGCGTTCAGCTCCATCTCGTATTCCGCCATCGGGAACGTCTTTTCCAGTTCTCGCAGTCTCCCGCGCACTTCCTCCTGCAGGCCGATCTTTTCATACAGAAACTCCCGGTTCATTTTCTCACACATCGCATATTCCCCCTTCGCGTTTTTCCGTCACGGCCTCTGTCCCTTCGCCGTTTCTTCCATTATAGAGTTTCCGCACGGAATTGACAAGGCCAAACGGCAGGATCGGGCCTGCAACATCAGCTAGGCCAAACGCCCTATGGGAACAGCCCCGCCGGAAGAACGCCCCGCCGCAGGAGTGCATTCCTTTTCCGGACACGCTCGCGCTCGGAGAAAAGCGCAGTGGTCCTAAACTCAGCTGCGTCCTGACGGACTTGCTTCGTTAAGGACCAGCGCTTTTCTAACGGTCCGGGAAAATGGAATGCACCCCTGCGGCGGGGCGTTCTTCCGGCGGGGCTGTTCTCATAGGGCGTTTGGGTCGGCCGATATCGTGCCGGAACCTGCAGGTCCATCTTCTGTAAAGCGGCGCGTCTCACTCACCGATCTGGACGCTTTCCAGGATTTCCTCCAGCTGGGCCTTATGTGCCGTAAGCATATCCTCTGAAACGCCGACGTATTCCAGCGCGACGGAACCGACGAAATCGTCCGGCCGGTCATAGATGACGGTGCGCCACAGGCCGTCCGAAATCTGCTCTGTGTAACTGGTGCCGGTCAGCCCGTTCGCAAATGCCACGGGCTCAATGGTCACGCCGGTCCCGCACATGCCGATCCTGTCCGGATAATAATACAGCCCGAATGTATCCTCCGGGAAGTCCTCTGCCCAGAACCGGATCCCATACCGGAACGCGGGCGTTTCTTCCTCCCCCGGCTCTCCTGTGCCGGACGGTTCCGGTTCCGCCGGGTCGTATCGATACGCCCAGCCCTCCGGCAGCGCCAGGCTCATGCTGCAGAAGCCCTCATAAATATAGGAAATCCTGCCCGACACGGCGGTCTCCTGCGCCGCTTCACCGGCACCGCCGGGAAAATTCCCGGTTTCTTCTTCCGCCGTACTTTCTGTCCCGTTCCCTCCTGAGACGCCAGGTGTTCCGGACGCTCCCGTCTCATCTGCCGCGCCGCTTTCGCACCCTGCGAGCAGCAGCATTCCCGCCAAAAGAATCGCTGTGATCTGTCTTTTCATGGCAAATTCCCCCTTTTACCGATCATGACGCAAAGGAGATGTCTCGGGATGCTCTTTCCGGCATATTATTTGCCTATCAAAAATCGCTCTTTTCAAAGTTTATCGGGTTCTGTCAAACAAACAAAAGCGTTGCTCACAGCACTTTTGACAGAAATCATCATGTCGATCCGGATGCTATGACAGCGCCGCCGGAGGCTGTGCCGTGCGCCGCCCGGGCGCACAGCGCGGCTTCCGGCGGCGCTGTCCCTATTCCGTTTTTTATTTCCGTTTTTAATTTCCGTTTTTTATTTCCGTTTTTTGCTTCCGTTTTCGATTTCAGTCTTCCGACAGCCCTCTTTCCCGCAGAAACCCTTCGATCTCCTCCCGCTTCGCGCACAGCGAGCCCTGGATCATCGGGCTGTGCCCGCCGCCCCGGCCGTTCAGAGCCCGGTTGAATTCTCTGCCGAAGGCCGACACATCCACCGTCTCGCTGATGATCACATACTGATATCCCTTCTGATCATCTCCGCAGAACACGGCCGCGAATCCCGTCTTTTCCCGCAGACGGTCGGCCAGCTTCCGCGCCTCCACAGCCGTCAGATCCTGTTCAAACAGCACACAGGCGGCCTGTCCGTCCCGCACTGCCTCCGCCTTCTGCTCCAGGAGCTTCATCTTCAACGCTCCGTATTCCAGGCGGAGCGCGTTCATCGCCTTCTGCAGCTTTTCCACCGCCTCCGCGGTCCTGTCCGGCTTCACCGAAAGCAGCGCGGAGATCGCGGCCGTATTTTCCGATCTCATCTCATAATCCGCCAGCGCCTTTTCCCCGATCAGAACGTTCAGCCGGATGCCGCCCCGGAAATGCTCGCTGCCGATCACGCGAATGGGGCCCACCTCTCCGGTCCGCCGCACATGCGTGCCGCAGCAGGCGCAGCAGTCCGCTCCCGGCACCGTCACGATCCGGATATCGCCGGTCAGCTCCTTTTTGCTGCGGTATTCCAGCCTTTGAAGCGTCTGCGCGTCCGGATACTCCGCCCGGATCTCCACATCCTCCAGCACCTTTTCGTTCGCCGCCCGCTGGGCCTGCCGGATCTCCTCCTCCGTCAGCGCCCTGGAAAAATCCACAGTCACGAAATCCTTTCCCATATGGAAGCCCACATTGGAGCAGTCAAAGGCATGACAGATGATCCCGGACAGAATGTGTTCCCCGGAATGCTCCCGCATATGAGTCAGACGGCGGGACCAGTCGATCTCCCCGCGCACCGCACTGCCCACAGGGACGGGGCCGTCCGTCAGATGCACCACCTCGCCGTCCTTTTCCTGCACATCCAGAACACGCACGGGGCCGCAGGGCCTGTCGGCCGACATGTCCGCAGCAGGTTTGTAGGGTCTGTCGGCCGATACGTCCGCAACAGGTTCGCAGGGCCTGTCGGTCGGCATGTCCGCAGCCGACCCGCACGGCATGTCCGACGGTATGATCACGCCCAGATCGCAGGGCTGACCGCCGCCCTCCGGATAGAACGCGGTCCGGTCCAGGATCAGCGCGTACCCGCCCTCCGTGGGCTTACAGCGCTCCACCCTCGCCTCAAAAGCCGTCTGATACGCATCTTTATAATAAATCCGTTCCGTCATTTTCCGTCTCCGTCCTGCCGCTTTGTTCCGGCCGTGCTTTCCGGCTCCGCCGTCAGATGCGCCCCTTCCCGGCCGCATTTCCTGTTCTCTGTTGGCTTTATCTCCTGACTGTCCTCTCCTCTTTCCCGCAAACGCGCTTCCCCCTGCAGCCGTTCTTCGTGTTTTTGCAGCGCCTCTCTCATAAAACGGGAGAAGCCGTTTCCATCCCCGTCCGGCACCTTCTCCCAGACGCAGTCATAAAAATGCCTCCCGCTGGCCATATCCACGCTGATGGCATCCAGTGGAAAGCCCGCCATCCGCTGGGGCCGCTCCTCCGTGGTCAGCCAGAACTTATCCCAGCACAGATCCTCCGCCCGGCTCTCATAAATCTCATCCTCAGAAAAAACAAGACAGACCGCGTTCTGGTACTGCGCCGCGCATCTCCCGCCAAGCCGCGCCGCGATCTGTTTATAATGCGCGCGCATCTGCTTGTCCGTCAGATTCACGCCGCCCACGCGCCGCACATGAACGCCCGGCTGTTCCTCCTCAGACAGTCCTTCGATATAAAGGCCGCTGTCCGCCGAAAAAACGGGCCGTCTGCAGACCCGGTAATAGCAGAGCGCCTTCTGCCTCGCGTTCTCCAGCGGATCCCGCCCTGTTTCCTCCGGCGTTTCCCACGCCAGGGGAAGATCCTTCAGGCCGATGATCTCCAGATCCGTCAGCTCTTTCAGGTAACCGCGCATGGCGGTCAGCTTCGCCGTGTTTCCCGTGCCGTACAGCAGCGTGTATTTTTTGCCCATGACATCAATATTCCTTTCGCACTTCCTCCGGCTTCAGCCCGTACTCGGCCAAAAACATCTGCCGGTCCTCCGGCGTCCGGACGAACATGACCTCCCGGAACTGACCGTTTCGCCTGTCCTTGAACCCGGCCACCTGCTCCCCGTTGCAGATGCTGCTCCGAATGACGGGCGTTTCGTTTTCCCGGTCAAAGGATTTGGGCTGCGGTTTCTCTTTCCTGTTCCAGAACATTTGATTTTCCTCCCTTGCGATCTGCGTTTTTTCTTATAGCATCAGAAAATCCGCGAAGTTTTTCTATCGTTTCAACTGATATGTCCGGTTCCGATTTGCGCCTTTTGCGGCAACAATTTCCTCTGAGATCAGCTCTTTCAGATAATCCCTTGTCCTCGACGGCTTCAATCCCACGTATTCCGCAATTTCAGAAGCTTTTGCAGAGTCCGCTCCGGTGAGAAACTCGATGATACGCATCTTGTTCTCCGCCTTTATCGCCGTTTTTTTATCGCCGTTTTTTATCGCCGATCCATCGTTATTTTCTCTTATCGCCGATTTTTTATCGCCGATTTTTTCAACAGACAACGATAACAGAGTCCGCTCCGGCTCAAATTGTTCTACAATTACCGGTTCCTCCCACCCCCGATCTTTCCACACATGATAAATATTAGGGAAATGCTGATTAATTAACCTGATTCTCATCATTATCCCATTTTGTAAAGCTTTTAAGAAAACCAGCAGATA
>CANRMT010000021.1 GCA_947631815.1 uncultured Eisenbergiella sp. | reverse complement strand
TATACAAGCTCGGGCAAAAACTTTTTAGGCCTTTTCAGGTATTTTGCATAGACCGTCCGCCGCGAAAAGCCCCCGGCAGAAAACGCCGCCCGCCTGCCGCTCATATGCATTCCTTTTCCGGACACGCTCGCGCTCGGAGAAAAGCGCTGGTCCTAGACTCAGCTGCGTCCTGACGGACTTGCTTCGTCAAGGACCAGCGCTTTTCTAACGGTCCGGGAAAATGGAATGCATATGAGCGGCAGGCGGGCGGCGTTTTCTGCCGGAGGTACTCTACAGCGAACGGCCGCGCTAATTGCGCGAACATTTCTCCGCGTCGATGGCGAGCACAAGCATCAGCGCGCCGAGGGCGTCCTGCGGATCCTCCACATCGATCACATAGGTATCAGTCCAGTGAAGAAGCTCCTTTGATACGGCGGCGATACGCTGTCCGGCGGAGTTTTGGATGGTATAGTCCCATTCCATGAAATCCCCTTCCACATGCCAGCCGTTATAATCGATATCGAACTTCGGCCGCAGAAATGTGAATTCCTTGGAAATACAGCCCAGATACCGGTCACCCACCCAGATCTCAAATTTGGGAAGCCAGGTGAGGACACGTTCCTTCACGGTTCCGATCTCGCTGTCATTCCTGTCAAATATTTTCAGACAGTGTCCCCAGGAGAGCTGGCCTTTCACGGTATAGACCGTCTCCCCGGTTTCATCGTAGATATCGTAGCTGTCAAACCAGGAAAAAAGGCGCTGCTTGAACAGCAGTTTCATCTTCCATCCCTCCCCTGCGGCATTGCCTCCGCGTTATTCTTCCACCGCGTCCAGCGCCTGCGCCAGATCCGCGATCAGATCCGCCTTATCCTCCAGTCCGCAGGATATGCGGATCAGTCCAGCCGGAACGCCAGCCTCCTTCAGCTGCTGTTCGTTCATCTGTCTGTGGGTGGATGTGGCCGGATTCAGACAGCAGGTCCTGGCGTCCGCTACATGGGTCTCGATCGCCGCCAGCTTCAGCTGCTTCATGAAGCTTTCCGCGGCGGATTTTCCCCCCTTGAGCTCGAAGGACACCACGCCGCATCCGCCGTTCGGCAGGTATTTCTGCGCCCGTTCATAGTATTTATCGGTTTTCAGCCCGGAATAGTTCACACACTTCACCTTCGGATGAGCGGCCAGGAACTCCGCCACGGCCTGCCCGTTTTCCACATGGCGGGGCATCCGCACATGCAGGGACTCCAGCCCCAGGTTCAGATAAAAGGCGTGCTGCGGCGACTGGATGCAGCCCAGGTCGCGCATCAGCTGGGAAGTGGCCTTGGTGATAAAGGCGCCCTCTTTTCCGAACTTCTCCGCATAGGTGATCCCGTGATAGGACTCGTCCGGCGTACACAGGCCGGGGAATTTGTCCGCATGCGCCATCCAGTCGAATTTCCCGGAATCCACGATCGCGCCGCCCACGGCTGCACCGTGGCCGTCCATGTACTTCGTGGTGGAATGGGTCACGATATCCGCGCCCCACTCGATGGGACGGCAGTTCACCGGCGTCGGGAACGTGTTGTCCACGATCAGCGGCACGCCGTGGGCATGCGCCGCCTTCGCAAACCGCTCGATGTCCAGCACGGTCAGTGCGGGATTGGCGATGGTCTCCCCGAACACCGCCCGGGTGTTCTCCCGGAACGCCGCATTCAGCTCCTCATCCGTACAGTCCGGCGACACGAATGTGGCAGAAATCCCCATCTTCGCCATGGTCACCGAGATCAGGTTGAAGGTCCCGCCATAGATCGAGGAAGAGGATACGATATGGCTCCCCGCCTCGCAGATGTTGAACAGCGCCATGAAATTGGCCGCCTGACCGGACGAGGTGAGCATGGCCGCCGTGCCGCCCTCCAGCGCCGCGATCTTGGCCGCCACCATGTCGTTGGTGGGATTCTGCAGTCTGGTATAAAAGTATCCGGAAGCCTCCAGATCAAACAGCTTCCCCATGTCCTCGCTGGTCTCATAGCGGAATGTGGTGGACTGCACGATGGGGATCTGCCTCGGCTCCCCGTTGCCCGGCGTATAGCCTCCCTGTACACATTCCGTTCCGATCTGATATCTGCTCATCGCTTTTTCTCTCCTGTCTTTTTATTTAGTGAGTATTATAATCTCCGGCTCCGCCGTATGCAAGTCCTCAGCTTCGCAGAACGCCTCCGTCGGAAAACGCCGCAGCCCGGGGGACGGGTGCATTCCATTTTCCCGGACCGTTAGAAAAACGCCGGTGCTTAATGAAGCGAGCCCTTCGGGCGAAGCTGAATTTAGCACCGCTGCGTTTTTCTCGAGCGCGAGCGTGTCCGGAAAAGGAATACACCCGTTCCCCGGGCTGCGGCGTTTTCCGACGGAGGTGTGGGCCCGCTCAGCTCTTCCGCCGGGACAGGATCTCCTGGACCGCCGCGTACACCGCGGATATTTCCAGCGGCTTGGAAATGTGCGCGTCCATCCCCGCCTCAAAGCACTTCCTGGCATCCTCCGCGAACGCATTGGCGGTCACCGCCAGAATGGGAACCGTCCCGGCATCGTCCCGGTCCATGGCTCGGATGGTCCTGGCCGCCTCAAAGCCGTCCATATTTGGCATCTGCAGATCCATCAGGATCATATCGAAATACCCGGGCTCCGATCTTTCGAAGATCTCCACCGCCTGCAGGCCGTCCTCCGCCGGTACCATGTTCGCGCCGGTCATCTCGCCCAGCAGCTCCATGGCGATCTCCCGGTTGAGCTCGTTGTCCTCCGCCAGCAGTATGTTCTTGCCCGAGAAATCATAGGAAACCGGCTCTTCCTCCCCGGTCTCCTCTTTTTCCTCCCCCCAGACCAGAGGATGGCTTCCCTCTACCAGCCCGAATGGGATGCGTACCGAAAAAGTGCTGCCCTGTCCGAAAACGCTCTTCACCTCCACGCTGCCGCCCATCAGTTCAGTATAGCTCTTCACGATGGAAAGTCCCAGCCCGGTACCGCCGTACTGGACAGCGATATCGGAATCAGCCTGTTCAAAGGGCTGGAAGATCTTCTGCAGATTCTCCTGCCGGATCCCCACGCCGGTATCCGCGACATCAAAACGCAGCCAGAGCCGCTCCTCCTCCCGCTCCCCGGCAGCGACACGCAGCGTGATGCCGCCGTGATCGGTAAAGCGCAGAGCGTTGGCCAAAAGATTGGTCAGGATCTGATTGACATGCAGCGCGTCCCCGTTCAGCTGGGAATCCACCTTCCCCTCCAGGACCGTTTCAAAGCGCAGACCCTTTTCCTGCGCCAGATCCCGGTATATGGCGTCCAGATTCTCCAGGAAATCACGCACGTCGAAATGCTCATATTTGAGCTCCAGCCTGCCGCTTTCGATCCTGGACATATCCAGCACATCATTGACCAGCGCCAGCATATGCCGGGAAGAAAGGAAGACCTTTTTCAGGCAGTCCTCCACCCGGGCGGGATCCTCCAGATTGCTCCTGGCAATGGTCGTCATGCCGATGATGCCGTTCATGGGCGTGCGCAGCTCATGGCTCATGCGGCCCAGGAATTCACTCTTCGCCCGGCTGGCGTCCTCGGCCTGCTGCCTGGCATTCTGTGCCTCCGCGTTCGCCGCCATCAGCTCTCTGGCGTGCTGACGCATATTTGCCGCATACACCAGGAACAGAACGGAAAGCACCAGCAGGATGACGCAGAGGGCCAACAGACTGTTCCGGTACAGCCGCCCCGTCAGATTGCTGATCATGGCGTCGATCACATCATAAGGGATCTCCAGCAGAATGAACCAGTCCGTTCCCTCCACCGGGGAATAATACATGCACTGGAGACGGTCCGTGGCGGTGAAAACGGTCATTCCGGGCCTTCCCGCAGTGAAATCCGCCTTCATCTGTTCCAGGGAATACCCCTCCCCGAACTCGGCATAGGCGTTCATCTTGCTGAAGATATTGCTGCCCTTGGGCAGCTCCGCATTATAGGTGTTATAGACGATAAAGCTGCCCTGACCGGAGACGATGCTGGCATAGGTCTCGGCCTCGTCATTCTGAAGAGCCAGGTTGGCGCTGAACGCCTCGCTGTCAAAGCCGCCCAGGATGGCGATAAAGGTCTGATCCCCATAGGTCAGCGGCTCGATCTGCGTCCCCATGACGATCATATTTTCATTCAGAAGCGCTTCATTATAAGAGATCAGCCCGCTCTCTCCCTCCAAAAGGTCGGCCAAAAAGCTGAGCCGGGACGCCGCGGGACGGACGCCGTCCTTGCTGTAATACATTCCCTGATCGTCTACAAAGGCCAGAAAACCGAATTCCGTATCCCTTTCCGCTCTCTTCAGAAACGCGGTAAGGGAATCCTCATCCTCCAGGTCGCCCTGATCCGCACTGTCGGCCACCGTGCGCAGCAGGGCAAATCGGGCGTCCAGGCCGGTATTGAAATGGCTGATGATCTGCGCCGTCATCTCCCGCAGATACAGGCGGTTCAGCTCCGTGCCGGAATCCGCAGCATGGCGGCTGGAAGAGCGGGCCAGCCCGTAAAAGCACAGCACGCACACGGCGGCTGCGGCGGCCAGAAACAGATGGTATGGAATGCGGCACCGGGGTTTTTCCTTTTTCTTCTCAGTCATGACCCGTCACCACCTTTATCCTGCCCTCACAGCGGGAGACGATGGCCTCCCCCTCGTGACCGGCAAAATAATTCTGCAGGGCATCGGCGTAGGTATCCTCCGTCGCCTTCAGAAGTTTGACGTTTTCCGCCAGAGGGACATCACTGCTGTAAAGATTGATCATGGTATATCCGTCGCCGTTGTTGTCCAGATATCCGCTGCTCCCCGCCATATAATTCGTGACAGTGACGGTATAGCGCCTGCGGTCCTTGATCGGCGTGCCGTCCGAAAGCGTGACCTCCAAAAGCTGCGCCGGGGTATCCCCTTCCTCCGGGCGGAAGGAATAGCACAGACCGGAAACGTTGAGGAACCGGCCCCCTGGGATCCCGTTAAGCTGCGTCCTGGTGCTGATCCCGTTTTCAAGCATGGCCCGAATGGTGGCGCCATCCACCTCCAGCGTGACGAGGTGGTTGTCATACGGACAGACGATATCCAGATCCCCGCCGTAGACATTTCCGGCATAGAGGCTGCCCCGGATGGAACCGCCGTTGACGAATGCGATCTGCGTTCCCGTCTGCTCCCGCACCGCGTCCGCCACCAGATTGCCCAGCCCGCTCTCCGCCAGGCGCACGTTGTAGTTTTCATAAAGCATATCTTCGCCCGCCAGCCCGATGAGCGTCTGATCGTAATCCACTTCATCGCTGCCGTTCCGGTAATAATCGTCCACCTCTGCCAGGGCCTCGTACATCTCCTTTTCCCCGTTCAGTACAGAGACCATCTGCTTTCCGAAATAATTCATCACGCGGGACGGAAGCTGGATGTTGTAAATATATCCTCCCTCGATGCAGCCGCGCAGACCCTCCGGGATCTCCCCCTGAATGGAATCATAGGAATTCAGATAAGAGCGCCCCGCGCCGCAGTCTTCGATATACGCCTTCTGCCCCTCCGGCGTGGAAAGCAGATCCAGGACCCTGCTGCAGGCGTCCCGCAGCGCTTCCTCCCCCGGCTCGTCCAGCTTCGCGTTGAGGGAAAGATAGGCGTCCGGCGCCGTGATCGTCCAGGGATGGTTTCCCTCGTTTCCCATAAAAGGCAGCATGGCATACTCATATTCGCTGCTGTTCTGATTCAGGAACGTGAGAAAACGGGTGGTCCCGTACATCATCATCAGGCTGCCCTCCAGCATCCGTTTTTCCAGCGGAATGGCGTTGCCGTTGTATGAGATCTTCATCTGCGGGCTGAGATACAGAGACTCCGCGTTCAGGTATCCCCGTTCCGTCAGGAGGGAGATCATATCCAGGCAGTGCCCCATTCCGTCGACGAAACCGGCCTCTCCGTCCAGAAGCTTCTGATTCCACACGATCCCGCTGGCCTTTCCCAGAAAATCCGGCACCTGCGTGGCCATCATCCAGGAGGAAACTGTGGCCATGGCGGATGTGACGCCGAAAAGCACGCCGTCTTCTCCCACGCCCAGCCCCTGCTCCGCCGCGGCATCCAGCATATCCAGGATCTCCATCTGGGTCTTTGCCGCCGGGATGTTCCCCCGCTCCGCCAGCGTTTTGTTGTAAATATAGCCGTAGTACTGCCCGGGAAGCGGGATGAACAGCGTCTTTCCGTCCTCCGATACATTCTGGAAGGCCGCCGTCTGATACCGGTCTATGTAAGGCTCCGCGCTCAGGTCCGCCACATACGCCCGCACGTTTCCCGTGGGCATGGTGGAGGCGACGATATCCGTTCCGTGCCCGTTGTACAGGCGGCGCTCGCTCTCCCCGTCAATGGTGGCCTCCGCATTGACCTCCACCTGCAGATCGATGTCCGGCCATGTCTTCTCCACCAGCGCTTCGAAATCGGAAAGCGGCACGGTGTACAGCATCGTGACCGGCGTCCGTTCCTCTTCCTTTCTCTCCACGGCCACAGACTTCCCCTCCCCTTCGCCGCTGCAGCCGGACAATGCGGCGATCAGGGCCGCTAAGATTATGCAAAATCCGTATTTTTTCAACATTTCTTCCTTTATCCCCTCCCGGATCGGGCCTCGCGCCCGGCTCGAAAGAAATAGTCCCCTTTTATTTTACTATCAGTATACAAATCCGGCATGAGCTTGTCAAGAAACGGACCGTTTTCAGAAACTCTGTATTGTAGGTTTTCAGACACTCTGTGTGGACATTTTTCGGAATTCACCCGGATAATCTGTCCTGAAAGCTTGCCACGGAAAGCGGGCATACGTATGGGTATTTATCGTCGGCCGCTGGTGGGCGACACTCTGGCGGCGGTGGTCTACAAAGCGCTCAGAAGCGGCAAATGAACGTCCATTTCCGAATCGAACGGCTGACAAAAAACGCCGGAGCCCTGCATCTGACCGGGGCTTCGGCGTTTTTTACTGTCAAAAGAGCGGCTGCGGTCAATACCGCTTATCCTTTAGAGGCAGACATCGGGCCGCCGCTTGTTTCCCTGCGGCAAATACCGGCTTACTCTTTTTCGGTCACTTCTGCTCCGCTTCCTCATGACGGCCCAGATGGAAGAGCTCCGCAGGACGGTTCCTGCGCCGGGCATCGGTCCGGCCTTCGGTGTGGATCTCACCGGCGGCCATCAGCGCGTACTTGGTCAGCGCAGGGCCTACCAGTTCATATACCAGCACGGAGAACAGCACCACACTGCGGATCGTAGGCCCGGCCTGCAGCCGCTGCGCGGTGAGGGCCATACCCAGGGAAACCCCGGCCTGGGGCAGCAGGGTGATGCCGAGATATTTCGTGATATTGCTGCTGCATTTCGTGAGAGCACAGCTGCCGTACGCACCCGCGTATTTGCCGAGCGAACGGAAGACGATATACACGGCGCCGATGAGCAGCACCATGGGGTTGGACAGGATGCGCAGATCCAGCTCCGCCCCGGAAATTACAAAAAATAAGACATACAGCGGCGCGGTCCAGTCGTCGATATGCTCCATCAGGCTTTCGGAAAAATCGCAGATATTGCAGAAAACGGTCCCCGCCATCATGCATGCCAGCAGCAGGCTGAAGCTGATATGAACTCCGGCCACATCGAACTCCGCCATGGATACGCTCACGGTGAACAGCACACAGGAAATGGAAATGCCCAGCCGCTTACTGCCGGAATGGAAATACCGTTCCACCCAGTTCAGCAGCAGCCCGGCCAGGGAGCCCAGCAGCAGGGACAGCACGATCTCCAGGACCGGCTCCACCAGCATGCTCTGTATGCTGACCGTACCGCTCTCCAGGGCATTGGCGATACCGAAGGAGGCGGCGAACACGACCAGTCCCACCGCATCGTCGATGGCCACCACGAGCAGAAGCAGCTTGGTCAGGGGGCCTTCCGCCTTATACTGCCGCACCACCATCAGCGTGGCAGCGGGCGCCGTGGCAGCGGCGATAGCGCCCAGCGTGATCGCTGAAGAAACGGAGATCACCTGCGGAAAGATCATATGCAGCGCCGTCAGCGAAAGATCCACCAGCGCCGTGGTGATCACCGCCTGTAAGATGCCTACCGTGACCGCCTGCCGCCCCATATGCTTCAGCTGTTCCAGACGGAACTCATTGCCGATCGTGAACGCGATGAACCCCAGCGCCATCTGGGAGATCAGGTCCATGCCCGCCACTTCTTCTGGCGTGCGAAAGCCGATCCCCAGCGCGCCCAGACAGAAGGGCCCCAGGATCACGCCCATCACCAGATAGGCCGTGACAGCGGGAAGCTGAAGCTTTTTCGCCAGACGTGTCATCAAAAGGCCTCCGAACAGGGCGGCAAACAGCTGCATCAAAATTTGCATAATGAATACACCTCCAAAATCACAGCAGAAAACCAGAAGTCTTTCCGAGCTGTATTATGTCCGGGAATCATTATAGCACGCATTTTGACCGTGTCAAGGCTGGCGGATCGTCACTTTATAACGTGCCGTCACGCCGCTTCAGCGTTCAGACAGATCCGCCGTTTCCGTATTCCGGAGCGGAATAATACACCTGTATGCTGTCCGCCCACTGGCCTGCCCGATCCAGCTGGCCGAGCCCCGTAACGCCTTCCCTGGTGCCGTCGATCTGCGGATCGGCATAAACGGAAAACCAGCGCTCCATGCGCCGCTTCATTTCCAGCGTCTTTTCCCCACAGGCAGGCTGTCCGTACAGATCGTTCTCCTCCGCCGGATCGTTCACGAGATCATAAAGCTCGTTTTTCCCGTACGGATAACGATGCACATATTTCCATTCCTTCGTGCGGATCATCCGCACAGGACCGTATTCGTCAAATACCGTCACGGCGTTCTCCCCGCGCGCCTGACTGTCGCCCGTCAAAAGCCCTGCGAAGCTTTTTCCCGGCAGGGGCACCGTTTTCCCGCCGGAAAGGGATGTGCCATTCCACTCGATCCCCGCAAGCTCCAGCACCGTCTGAAACAGATCATAGGCGCTTACCAGCTCACCGCAGACGCTTCCTGCCCGGATATGCCCCTGCCAGGCCGCCAGGAAGGGCACCTTCACCGCCGTATCGTACATATTCATGGGGAATGTGCCGTTTCCCTTTCCCCAGATCCCGTGATGTCCCATGCTCATGCCGTTGTCCGCCGTAAAGATCACCAGCGTATTTTCCAGCAGGGAAAGCGCCTCCAGCCGGTCCAGTATCCTGCCTATCTGCTCATCCATGGCGCTGACGGCGGCAAAATATCCGGTGAGATTCACACGCCGGGCAGGCGTCCCGTACATCGGCCCGGTGGTCATATCGGGGTGATCCGGCACATCCGGGATGCTTTCAAACGGGCAGTCCCGGTAATAGTCGATCCACTTTTTCGGATGCTGGTCCGCTTCCCAGGGCGAATGGGGCGCCGTGTAGTGCACGCCCAGATAAAAAGGGCCGTCCTTGATCTCTTCCAGATAGGCCAGCGCCTTGTCGGTGATCAGCTCCGTCACATATTTCCCGTGCTCCACCGTGATATCTCCGTTTTCCACCATGTCCGCATGATAATAGCAGGCGCCGCCCTTTCCGATGGTGTACCATCTGGAAAAGCCGCACTGGGGCTGAAGGCTGTCCCCCAGATGCCATTTGCCGGACAGCGCGCAGGTATAGCCGTTCTCCTGCAGCAGCTGCGTATACGTGGTCTGGCCCTCCAGATAGCGGATCGGTTTCCTCTCATCCGCATAGCCGCCGTAAGGATTTTCCCTGCCCTGGGCCGCAAACCGCTCCGCGTCCAGATTGCCCGAGCGCAGCCAGTCATGTATGCCGTGGGCGGAAGGGATCCGTCCGGTGAGCAGGGATGCCCTGGCCGGAGAGCAGACCGGAGATGCGCAGAAAAAATTGTCAAACCGCATGCCCATGGCCGCGATCCGGTCCAGATTCGGCGTGTATATTTCCCTCGTGCCGGCGCAGCGCATGGCCCATGCGCCCTGGTCATCCGACAGGATGAAGACGATATTGGGTTTTTCAGATCCGGTTTGGTTGCTGCTCATACTTTTTTTCACCGCTGTGTTTTCCAGGATCAGTTTGACCGACCGTCATCCCCACCTGAAGTTTTCTTTGCCCGCTCCAATCTCAAAATGACATTCCTGTCCTTCATCGCATTTCCTTCGCCCCGCTTCTGACGGCAGCATTGTCCGGCGTCAGCTTCTTCTGCATACGGACACAGCGGAATGTTTCTCCGTCAATATACGGTTCGCCGGATTCCGTGTACCCCAGCTGTCTGTAGAAGTCCACTTTGTTGTCGCGGCTGTCGAGGGCCGCCTTTTCAAAGCCCAATTCCGCCGCCCATTTCTCGCATTCCCTCACCACGGCCGATCCGATACCCTGATGGCGGTACTCCGGCAGGACAACGATTCTTCCGATCATCATGCTGTCCCGTCCCAGCTCGTACATTCTCGCCGTGGCCACCGGAAAGTCAGAATCCAGCGCGACAATATACTTCGTCTGCGGCGTATCGTGCTCGTCGAACTCCTGCCGGAGCGTGATGTGATGCTTCTTCGCCATGGCCTGTATCCGCACATAATAGGCCCCGGCCTGCTGCCAGGTCTCGACGGCTCTGACCATTTGTATCGCAGCGATCATTGGTGTTTCTCCTCTGCCTTTTCGATCGGTTCGCGTTCCTGCGACGGAAAATAAAACACAGCGCACCCATGGACATCCTGAAATGCAGCGCTTAGATCGATCGCGCCCTCCCGCGATCCATCCAATTTTCGCTCACTCCAGACAGTCCTTGATCTTCCCGATCATCTCCGCATACTCCGCCTCGCTCAGGTACTTCTGCTCCGGATTCATCGCAAAAACGCCGCCCCACTCGAAGCCGTCCCGATATTTGGGCACCAGATGGACATGCAGATGGCAGCCCGTATCCCCGTATGCGCCGTAATTGACCTTATCCGGCGAAAAAGCCTTGTGGATCGCCTTCGCCGCCCGGTTCACGTCCGCGAAAAACCGGTTTCTCTCATCATCGGAAATATCCACGATCTCGCTGACATGGTCCCGATACGCCACGATGCACCTGCCCGGATGGCTCTGCTCCTTAAACAGGATCAGCTGACTCACATCCAGATCGCAGATCTTGATCCCGAATTTGCCCAGCAGTTCACCGCCCTGACAGTATCCGCACTGATCGTTCTTCATAACAAAACACCTCCTTTTTCTGATCAGATTTGTTAATTACAGTATGCGCCCCGGACCGCGTCCTGGCAAATGACCTTTTTCCCGGTATGCACTTCTGAAAATCCTGTCCTGTCAGATGTTTGTCCATTCTGCTATGACCTTCCGCCGGCTGACATCCTGCCGACCATTTTCATTCGAGGTCCCTTCCTGCTCTTCTTTCTGAAAGTGTTTCCGGTATTCCATGGGCGTCATCCCCATACTGGCGGCAAAGACCCGGTTGAAGTTGCGGATGCTCTGGAAACCGCTTTCCAGTGCGATCCGGGCAATGCTGTCCTCGCCGTCAACCAGCCGTTCCCGGGCGCTGTCTGTCCGATAGAGGTTGATATAGGCGCGCAGATTGATTTTGATCCCGCCGCTGAATACCCGGGAGAGATAGTGGGGCTCATAGCCGAGCGCCTGCGCCATCTTCTCCAGCGTGATCTCCTCGCAGTAATGCTCCGAGATGTAGCTGAGCATCTGATGGAGCAGCCGGGTGTTCCCGCCGCGGGCGGGGACGAATTCGCTTTTCTCCCAAAACTCGCTGCAGACAGCGTACAGCGCCGCCTTCAGGGACAGGGCCGATCGCTTTTGCCCCATAATGCAGGACAGATAGAAGTCGCGCACCGCCTGATAGCAGTCGAAGACGGGGGTGCAGGCTTCCCTGTCGGCGATCAGCTTGGCGAAGGCGGGGACGTTGTCGGAGGAAAAAACGTGTACGAAAACCCGGTTCGGCGCGGTGCTCTCGTAAGAATGGATCCGGTTGGACAGGATCAGCGCCATTTGATCCTCAACGGCCCGGTATGGCCGTCCGTCCACAATAACGTCCAGCTCTCCCTTCTCCACATAGATCAGCTCGAAATCCCGGTGGAAATGAGGAACATAGGAAAAATCCTCATAGATACGAATGTCGTTGTGATTGATACCGCGGGAATTGGCGGCCTGATACAGAATCATGCGCTGCCTCCGAAAAGATAATTTCTGTCTATTATGATGCACAGTATTTCTTTCATTGTCAAGGACTTTTGCTTATAATGAAAATAAACCGTCCCGCGGTCCCGCGGCCTGCTGCAGGGAACCATGCACTCTTTTATCGGTAAAATTCAGACAGAACGGGAGGACAACGATATGACAAAACCTGATCAGCCTTTTGCGAATGATTGCCTGATTTCATTGGATCCGGCCAGAAGCGCCGGGCGGGTCTCCGACCTGCTCTACGGCGTCTGCATGGAGGATGTCAATCACGAGCTGTATGGCGGCATATGGTCGCAGATGATTTTCGGCGAGAATTTTGAAGAGGCGGGCGTTCCGGTGGGGGATGACGGCAGCCAGGCGGACGGCCCCGGGCAGGCGGTCCCTTCCGAGTCGAAGATGGTGACAGGCTGTGTCAGCGGGATGTGGCGCGGCGCGGCGGAAGGAGATATCAGCGGACATTTTTCGGTGATCTCCGACGGGCTTCGCAGCGGCAGAAAGGCGCAGCAAATGAGTATCCGCTCGGGCTCCGGCAGGCTCCTGATCTGTAACATGGGGCTGAACCGCGGCGGCATGGGATTTGTCGCCGGAAAAGACTATAAGGGCTATATCTATACCAGATCGCAGTCGGCCATAACGGTTTATACCGCGCTGGAGAGCGCCGACGGGAGCCGCCGCTATGCTGAAGCGTCCTTTTCCGTGCAGGGCGGCTATCAAAAATATCCCTTCACACTGATTTCGGATGGTACTGACAGAGCCGGACGCTTCGTCATCGAAATCCGGCAGACGGGAACGCTGGATGTGGGCTATGCCTTTCTGGAACCGGGCGACTGGGGGCTGTATAAAGGTCTGCACGTCCGGCGGGACGTGGGGCAGATGCTGGAAAATCAGGGTCTCACCGTCCTTCGCTTCGGGGGCTGCATGGCCAACGCCGCCGACTACAAATGGAAGAAAATGACCGGGACCTCCGAAGAACGGGGCGGTTATAAGGGCTGGTGGTATGAACACGCCTCCTATGGATTCGGGATCATTGAATTCATGGATCTGTGCGAGGCGCTGGGCAAGGCGTATGTTCCCGACTTCTCCAGCTATGAAAGCGCTGACGACATGGGCGACTTTCTCCGCTTCGCCTGCGGGAACGACCCGTCCGATCCGTGGGTCGGACTCCGAATGCGGATGGGCCGGGAAAAGCCTTATAACCTCCAATACCTCCAGATCGGCAACGAGGAAAAGATCGATACGGCATTTGCCGGACGTTTCAACGCCATCGCCGACAAAATCTGGGCGATCAGGCCGGATCTGACCCTGATCGTGGGCGATTTTGAGTACCAGGAGATCGTCGAAGACCCGGATCACTTTACGGGCAATCCCTCGAAGATCACCTCGCTGGCCGGACACAGACAAATTCTGGATCATGCGGTCAAAAAGGGCGGACGGGTCTGGTTTGACATTCACTTCTGGTCGAACAGCGGCACGGATCCCGTGCAATACTTCAAACCTGCGCTCTCCTTTTATGCCGCGCTGAAGAAAATCTGTCCGGAGGCCGACACCGGTCTGTGCGTGCTGGAGCTCAACGCCAACTGCCACACCTTTGAGCGCGCTCTCTGCAACGCCTTCGCCATACACTTTGCCCGCAGGCACAGTGATGTGATCCACATTATGTGCTCGGCGAACGCTCTTCAGGTACAGGGACACAATGACAACGACTGGAACCAGGGGCTTGTCTTTATGGATACCGCCGGCGTATGGTATCAGCCTCCCGCCTACATCGACCGGATGCTTCTGGACGGACATCAGCCCTGTCTGCTTGAAACGGGAATGCCGGACACCGACACGCTTTCGGCCTGTGCCGTCATGTCGGAGGACAAAAAGACGGTCTGCGTGAGCATCGTCAACCGCACAGGCAGGGAAAAAACTGTGGGCGTTGACCTGCATGCCTTCGGAGCGGGAACGGTGCAGATGCGGGAAACGGTCTATGCCGACAGCCCCGCTGCCGTCAACACCCCTGCCAGGCCGGAGGGCTCTCATCCGTCCGCTTCTGTGGTGACCGAGAACGCGCCGTCCGACGGCAGAATCGGGATCACGGTCGGGGAATACAGTCTGACGGTGATCGCTTTCAACTGGGTACAGGCATGACAGGAACTGTTTTTGATATCAAGGAATTCGCTATCTACGACGGACCGGGGGTGCGGCAGACGGTTTTCTTCAAGGGATGTCCTCTGCACTGCAGATGGTGTCATAACCCTGAGGGACTGTGTCCGGCTCCCGAGCTGTGGGTATCGACGGCATCCTGTATGAGTTGCGGCGGCTGTCAGTCGGTCTGTCCGTCCGGCAAATGGGACGATGTGCATATCCGCGCCGCTGACTGCACCGGATGCGGAAAGTGCATCAATATCTGTCCCGCCGGGATCCGGCGAATCTGCGGACAGCGCTATCGTCCCGAAGAACTGGCGGACCGGCTTCTGAAAAGATCCGGCTACTACGCTGAATTGGGCGGCGGGGTCACCTTCTCGGGCGGAGAACCGCTCCTTCAGGCATCCTTCCTGATGGCGCTGACCGTTTTCCTGCCCGACATTCACAAGGCCATAGAGACCAGCGGATACGCCGGGCCTGACATTTTCTCCGGGGTTCTGGCGCACATGGACTATGTGATCATGGACATCAAGTGCATATCGGATGCGCTTCATCGGTCTTATACCGGCGTATCCAATCGGAGGATTCTGCGAAACTACCGCCTGCTGCGGGAGTCAGGCAAGCCCCACACCGTGCGGATTCCGCTCATCGGCGGGGTCAGCCACACGGTTGAGAACCTCACTGCTACGGCGGAGCTGCTGGCCGGCGATCCGACGCTGGATTGGGTGGAGCTGCTTCCGTATCAGCCCGCCGCGGGGGCAAAATACCGACAGGTAGGCCGGGAGTACGGGCAGACCTTCGATGCGGGCAAAAATCCGGCAGAATCGGTGGAAATATTTGAAAAATACAGGTTGAGGTGCAGAGTGCTATGACGGAACGAATCAGAAAAATGCGGAAATTCTATATCGAGGACAGGGCGCACAGATCCTTCCGCCGGCCTCCGCTGGATTGGGAGAAGCTGCTGGATCTGCCTGTCTTTATGGAACAGAGTGATCTCGAAAAGGTCACGCGGGTGTTTGAGATCATGCTGGAACGGGAGCATCCGGTGATTTTCCCGGAGGAGCGGCTTCCGCTGCTTCGCACAGTGGTCAATTTCCCTTATTTTATCTTCGAGCAGACCGTCCGGGGGCGAAAAATCCACGAAAACGGGATGCTCAGCAACATCTGCGTGGACTATTCCAGGCTGCTTTCCTGCGGGCTGGATCAGAAGCTGACCGAAATTGAGGCCAGGCTGACCGGGCTTGCCCGGAATCCCGGGGAAAACGCCGGGCAGATCGAAGAACTGTCCGCCATGCGGCGCCATCTTGCCGCCATCCTGGAGCTTTGTGAGCGTTATCGGCGCCATGCGCTGGAGAAAGGCATCCGCGCCGTGTCCGATGTTCTCTCCCGGCTGCCGGGGAAACCGCCCGAAACCTTTCAGGAGGCGCTGTGCATGCTGCGGATCCTTCACTATGCCCTGTGGGCAAGCGGGGTCTACCACAATACGCTGGGACGGCTGGATCAGTTGCTTTATCCCTACTATCAGAAGGACATCGCCGGGAACCGGCTCACAAAGGAAGAGGCGCTCGAACTGCTGGAGGAATTTTTCCTCTGCTGCAACAAGGACAGCGATCTTTACATCGGCGTCCAGCAGGGTGACAACGGCCAAAGCGTGGTTTTGGGCGGCAGGGACAGAAACGGCGTCAGTCAGTATAACGAGCTGAGCGAACTCTGTCTTCGGGCGTCGCTGGAACTGCGGGTGATCGATCCCAAAATAAATCTGCGTGTGGACAGCAATACCCCGGCCGCAGTCTATGAACTGGGTACAGCCCTCACCAGAACCGGACTTGGGTTTCCGCAATATCTGAATGACGACGTGAACATCCGGGCGCTGACCGACTGGGGATATGCTTTGGAGGATGCCTGTAACTACTCGGCGGCCGCCTGCTGGGAGCTGATCATTCCCGGGAAGGGGATGGAAATTCCCAATGTGGGCGGACTCTCCTTTGCCGGAGCCGCACAGCGGGCGATCCGAAATCACCTGGAGGAATGCACGGATTTTGAGAGCCTGCTGACCTTCACGAAAGCGGAGATTCAGACCGAGGCCGACGCCATCTGCGCCGATACTGCCGGAATCACCATCCTGCCGGCCCCCCTGCACTCCCTGATGATGTCGGGCTGTCTGGAATCAGGCAGGGATGTCACGCAGGGCTGTGTCTACAACAATTACGGTCTCCACGGAGCCGGATTGTCCACGGCGGCAGATATGCTTGCCGGAGTGGAGCGTTTTGTCTATCATGAGGGACGGGTGACAAAAGCCGGTCTGCTGGATGCGCTGGACCGCAATTTCTCGGGTTGTGACCGGCTGTTCCATCTTCTTCGCTACGATGGTCCCAAGATGGGGCGGGACGACCGGGCCAATGAGATCGGTGCGTCTCTGCTGGAAATGTTCGCCGACTCGCTGGAGGGAAAGCGAAATGACCGGAACGGCATTTTTCGGGCGGGAACCGGATCCGCGATGTTTTACATCGAATTCAGCAAAAATCTTCCCGCCACCGCGGACGGCCGGCACGCCGGGGAACCCATTCCCGCAAACTATTCGCCGGGCCTGTTTGCCCGCTGTGACGGGCCGGTGTCAGTCGTCACCTCCTTCGCCGGACCGGGACTGTCCAGAGTGGCCAACGGCGGTCCGCTGACGCTGGAGCTGCACGATTCCATGTTCCGGAATCCCGAGGCCATTTCCAAGACTGCTCTGCTGGTGAAAAGCTTTGTCAGGCTGGGCGGCCACCAGCTTCAGCTCAATGCGGTCAATCGGGATCAGATGATCGACGCCCAAAAGCACCCGGAAGATCACCGCAACCTGATCGTGCGGGTCTGGGGCTGGAGCGGCTATTTCATCGAACTGGATAAGGAATATCAGGACCATATCATCGCAAGGTGCGAATATACATCTGCGGATGCTTAAAAGCAGCGTTCCCTCAATGATCCGTAAGGCGGGCAAAAAGGTCTCCGAATAACGCATCCCGCCAGATATGATAAACATAACAGCACAGAGGCCGGCGCGGATCCTGCGAATAATAATGATCGTATTCCGGGATCGGCGTCGGAATCAGCTTGTCCATCATGAATTTCCCTCCGTCGTTAAGCAGCCAGCCGACAGCGGTCACATCCCAGATCACGCGGCTCCATACCTTCCCTTTCGCGTATCCGTTCGCCTCGTTCACGGTATTTTCTACCAAATAGTCGCAAAGTGCGCTTTTTCCGGACAGCCAGGTCCGAAGCTCATATTCCGTTGTGGCAAAGCTGCTGACGACGCCCATGCAGGGCAGCATGACCAACGGGGCGCCGGACCCGAAAACGACCCTGGCAGCAGCCACATCCTGACGGATATTGAACTCCTGATTGTCGCAGAAGTGAAGCGCATGACCGCCGAGCCAGACGATCACGATGCGATCGGCGATTTCCGGGCGCATCAGAAGTGCGGAAGCGATATTGGTGATTGCGCCGATCGCCACGACATAAAGCGGCTGCTCCGGTGAATACTGCATGGCACGTTCCGCGAGATCGGCCGCCGCTTCCGATTCCACCGGCGTCTTTTCATCGCACAGATACCGTTCGGAGCCCTTTCGCACGGATCTCTTTTCTCCCATCAGAGAAAGAAGCTTCTGAATTTCGTCATAACTTTTCCGCATTCCGTCAGCCGGCCCTTCAGATCTCGAATTCCAGAACGGCGCGGCATACAGCGCCCTGACGGTCAGCTTTTTCGCGCGAAGCGCATAGGCGATCGCAAACTGGTCGTCAATCTCGTTATACGCATCCGTATCCAGCACCATGTCCACCGGCCCGTCCGGACAGCGGAGCAGCTTCATTCTTTGTTCTGCTTTCAGCATATAGAAAACCCTTCCTTTCACATCGCCCGGACTTTACCGGGAAACACTCTTTCCTTTTTTATTCGGTTTTTGACAGCTTTTCCCGCAGCAGCGGCATAAAGATCCCTCCCTGTACGCTCCGGGCAATGAAATGATAATATTTGCCGCTTTCCGCTCCGTACCAATCCGAAAACGGGACTCTGCAGGGCGTATTTTCCAGATATCCGGCCACCGGAAGGATCAGAGCGTCCCGTATACGCCGCTCGTCCGCCATGGCGGCGCACCAGAGAATCCAATCGCTCTTGACATAGTCATTCCGGTTATCCAGAGGGGTACCGTACCGGCGGACATTCTTCACATAATATGCCAGCTCCCGTTTAAAGACCTGCTCCGGGAAAAGGCCGCTTCCAAACAGCCTGTCCCATATCAGATTATATTTCAGACTCCACGTTTCGGGCAACCCGAAGGCCAGCGCATAATGATCCCCCGCGAATGCCCGCTGCTCCCACAACCGGGCCATGTCCTTCGCCTTTGCGTGGTATTCATCCGCTTTTGCTTCCTGCCCGCTCATGCGGAGCAAAATGGAGTAGCCTTCAATTCCCATAATGGCCTTGACAGAAAGATTCACGTTATGAGCCAGATGGCCGGCAAAATCGTCCGTACAGAGTTGTTCTCCCGGGTCCGCGCCGTACTTGAGCAAATACGCGACCCATTTCTCCAATATATCCATATATGGGACTGCAAATGCCGGGCTGCCGTCCAGCATACACACCGCCGCTGTCAGGATGAGCATATTTCCGCTTTCTTCGACCGGCATCTGCCAGCGCAGGTCATAAACGCCGGCTGTTTTCGGATACTGATAATAAGGCGGGAACATCTCGCCGTCCCTTCTGGTGTATCCCCTTCCTTCCTCCTCTCCGTTTAAGCCGTAAACCTGTCCCCAGGCATACGGATATCTTCCCACATCATGGGGCGCGAAATCGAATTCCCAGACATCACAGCGCGCAAAATGAAATATCGGCCGCAGCATCCCCTTCACATATTCCGTATTGTACAGCAGAAACAGCGGAACGGACGGATAGCTGACATCTACGGTCCCAATACAGCCGTTCGAGTCATTTTCCTTGGAGAGAAAAAGGATCTCTCCATTCTCATCCGTTATCAGCTTGTGGGCCGCGACGGCATGACGGTAACTCGCGCAGCAAAGAAAAACATAGGCCTCCCCTCCGAGTGCCGAGGCCTTCGCTTCGATATCGGCATCGAATGCTTCCGCTCTTGCAAGGACTTCTTTCCTGTCTGCGAAGGCCGAACCTATCGCATCCAGGATCGTCGCATATTTGGATGTCCAGAGGGCCTTTCTCCACTGTCCGAAGTAATGAATGGAAATCATGTCGTCATACGCGATGATCAGACCTGTTTCCGCGCCGTCCTGCAGACTCACACGGCAGCCGATCCTGCTGTTTTTCGCATCATAATACAGGTCGGCGCACGCGCTGTCAGAGGCCAGATAAACATAGCCCCAATCTATGGTAATGTTGTCTCCGCTGTTGCCGAGAGGCCTCTGCGCGGCCTTCCCCATGGAAGCATAGGAAAAAGCGGGCTGGTCCTGCACGGCAGGTCTTGGATAACTGCAGCCCACCGTCTGCGATTTCTGTGTACAGACAAGGTCATCGGACAGCAGGATCTGTGCGCTGACCTCACAGGCGGTTTTTTTATGCACCGTAAGGTTCATATATGTACACGGGCGCGATACCAAAACGGGATCCTCCAGCAGAAGCGGGGAAACAAAGCGCACCGTCAAGCGGATTTTCTCATTCTCAAAACCGTATTCTGTAGCCGTTGCGGATATATCCACATAGCACTGGGGGATCACCTTATGAAATTCCTTATCCCCCAAAAAGCTGTAAACCGCATCGTCCACCGTGATATACCCGCGTATCTGCTGCCGCTTTCCGCACCAGTGCACCGGATCCGCGTCATACAAGTGGTCCGCAGAGGACCAGATGGAAAAATAAGGATCGTGCAATATCAGCGGAATGCTGGCCGCTCTTTTGATTCTCATAGATCAGTCTTCTCCTTTCTTCGCTGAGGCCGCATAGGGCCTGCTTCCTTCATAGGCCGCGCTCTGCAGGATGATATTCAGGATCCGTTTCGCGCAGGCCTGCAGATCGCCCAGCGTGATGGGATAAGGCACACTGCCCTCCGCCGCGTCCACGGAACGGATGATCTCATCCACATCCGCCTGACTGCCCGGCATAGTCAGATCGTTGCCTGCCCGGATACAGCCTGCCGCATTGGAATCGCCATACTTAAGACCACTGGACAGACCGATGGATACCCCGCTGTATCCCGTAGTCCCCCAGTCCGTCATGATGATGCCCGCAAAGCCCCATTCATCCCTGGCGATAGCGGTCAGCAGATCATAGCTGTTGGCGGTATGCGTACCGTTGACCAGGTTATAGGAGGTCATGATCGCCATGGGCTGGACATGCTTCACGGCGATCTCGAATCCCTTCAGATAAATCTCCCGAAGCGCACGCTCTCCCGCATGGGAATTGACATGTGCACGGTTATCCTCCTGATTGTTCAGGGCGAAATGCTTGACCGCGGTGCCCCTGCCGGGATGCTTCTGCACACCCCGAGTAGCCGCTGCCGCGCACAGTCCGGCCACCAGCGGATCCTCGGAGTAATATTCAAAGTTCCGGCCGCAGAGCGGATTCCGGTGGATGTTCATGCCCGGCGCCAGCCACAGGATGACGCCAAACGCCTCCAGTTCCCCGCCTATGATATCCCCCGCTTCCTCTATGGCCGCCGGATCCCAGGTCTGAGCCAGCAGCGTGGCGATGGGAATGGCCGTGCAGTACTGATAATAATCCGCGGCGTCCGCAGGGATCTCGGGCTCCGGCGCTCCCACAGTCAAAAGGTCCATGCCCGGAATCGGCACTTCTTCGGTTCCCGGCACCGGATTTCCTGCCGGATCCGCCATAAAATGTCTGGAAAGCCGCAGTCCCGCAGGACCGTCGGACATGAGCATATTGCGCACATCCCGATCGTCCAGCATCAGAGAGGCGGTATCCCCTCCGGCGCCGGGACAGACAGCGATGGCCGCGCTCACAGCGGATTCGCCCTGGCCTCCTCTGGCCGTTCCCACACACAGTTGTGCCATCTCCTCCACCGTCAACTGCCCCACCAGCTCGTCCAGCGTATATCTGCCCGCTTTCACATCATCCGCGGTGATCTTCTCCTCCGTCACCTTTGCAGGGATCGTTTCGTTCTCTCCGCGGTAGACTGCCGTTCTGCAGGGGATCTGACCGGCGTCGATCAGGATCCTGACCGCGCCCGCCTTTTCCTTCGCCTCCCCTTCATAGGTATAAGGGACCGCGCCCGCACAGGACAGCTCCTCCATTCCACAGTCCAGCGGCAGACAGTTTTTCAACTGTTCCGTATACGCTGCCCGCTCCAGCACCAGCGCCGCAGCGATATGCGTATTCCGGGAACTGTTTCCGACTCTCACATAATATGTACCCGCCTCCAGCACCCACGCGGCCTCTGCCGGATCATAAGAAGCCATGCGCGCCAGGGGCCAGGCGACGCACAGCGTCTGGGATTCTCCCGGCGCCAGCAGCTTCGTCTTCGCATAGGCTGCCAGCTCCTGCATGGGCTTCTCCAACCTTCCCTCCGGCGCGGAATAATAAATCTGTACGACCTCTTTCCCCGCGTACAGAGCTCCCGTATTTGTGACCGTGACCCGGGCCATCACCGTCAGCGGGTCCGCCGTCACCGCATCCGCCTTTATCTCAAAAGCCGTATAGGAGGAACCGTAACCGAAGGGATAGGCGGGCGTCACGCCAAAGGTATCGAAATACCGATAGCCCACGAAAATCCCTTCCTGATAATATTCGTCATCAGTATCGCCGTTCATATGGCTGAAGTTCGCCGCACCCGGATAATCCAGATAATTCTGCGCCCAGGTCGCGGCGAGCTTCCCGCAGGGCGTCACCTTTCCGGTGAGCACATCGGCCAGAGCATGTCCGCTGACATTGCCCGCCTGACTCATCAGCAGAAGGGCGCCGATCCCTTCCGTTTCCCGCAAAAATGTCGTATCTATCACGCCGCCCACGTTCAGCACCACGACCAGCTTCTCATAGCGGGCCGCCAGCAGGCGGATGACCGTTTTTTCTTCCTCCAGCAGCTCATAATCTCCGGCCTCGGGATGTCTGTCCTTGCCCTCGCCGGAATTGCGGGACAGCACATAGACTGCCGTATCCGTTTCCGATCCCGCGATATCCTCATCTGTCACCGGCAGCACAGGCGGCTCCCGGAACGGATTGAAGAAAAGCTGCGAGACCGCGTCCCCGCCCGCTTTCATCAGTTCCCTCAATCTGTCAAAATAGGCGTTCCGGGCCGTTTCCACGATTTTGTCATAGCGGTCCAGCCAGCCCTTTGTAGTGATGGTAAACCCGGCTTCCTCCAGCCCCTGCTCCGCATCCACCACGAACCGGCTGTTCACGTCTCCGGAGCCGGTACCGCCCTTCACGGTATATCTGGCGCCGCTGCCATAGAGCGCCAGGCTTTTTTTCTCCGACTTCAGGGGCAGCACGCCGTTGTTCTCCAGAAGCACCATGCCCTCTGCACCGATCCTGCGGACCCGGAGCCAGTTCCGCCTTTCCCGTTCACTGATCTCCATTGTCTTAGCTGCAAACAGTTTTGCCATAACAAGCTCCTTTTATTGCCCCATGTTCCCGGATGTCCCTCACGCGATCTCCTCATGCGTGTATTGCTTAAACCAGCAGACGATCATATGAAGGATGATGAGATGCAGATCCTCGATCCTCTCATAGCTGGTAAGCGAGGTCACAAATGCCGTTTCCGACAGTCGGCTGATCTTCCCGCCTCCGAATCCTGACAGGGTGATGACGCGGCCGCCGATCTCTCTCATATAGCTGCAGGCCCGCACCAGATCCTCTGAATTGCCGCTGGCGCTTATGGCGATCAGCACGTCTCCCGGTCGGGCCAGATTGATCAGCTGCTGACGGAAAACCTCCTCAAAACAGAAGTCATTGCCAAGGCCCGTCAGCTTCTCAACATTATCGCAAAGCGAGATCACGCGAAACCTTCTCCGGCCCTCCTCCCGGATCGCGTTCTTACCGAAGTCGGCGACAAAGTGATTAGCCGTCCCGGCGCTTCCTCCGTTGCCCGCCAAAAAGATCTGACGGTCCTCCCGATATGCGTCACGAAGGATGTCCGCCGCCTGCCCGAAAAGCCGGTCAGAAAGCTTCTCCACCTCCTGAATGAGCTCCTCCTTATATTCCCGGAGCATTTCTGTGTTCTTCATAAAGCCCCCTTTCTCAAATCTGTGCCGACCGGTGTTCCCTTCACGGAAAGCCCCCCTTCACGCCTCTGCGGTCTGCGCTTCGAAAACCAGGGCGGCCGCTCCGAAGAGTGCGGCGTCATACCCAAGACCCGTATGCAGAATGGGAACATCCGCAAGGTCTGCCACCGCATAATCCGACAGATGACGGGTGATCGACGGAAGCATCAGATCCAGTGCTTCTGCCACACCGCCGCCGAGAAACACCGCCTCCGGGTCCAGAAGATTTGCGGCCGCCGCGATCCCTCTGGCAAGATAAAGACCGGCCTCCTCATAGATCCGCGCCGCCGCCCGGTTCCCTCCGCGCGCCAGTGCGGCGCATCCTGCGGCGTCCGCAGAGAAACCGGCCTCCGCAAACGCCTCCGCAAACCGCCTGTCACGCCCGCATCGCATGCGTACCTCTTTTCCGATCGCGCTGCCGGATGCGTGGGCCTCCAGACAGCCCCGCGCCCCGCAGGCACAGAACTTTGCCTCTGTCCCGTAAGCTGTCTTCACATGGCCGATCTCACCTGCCAGATTATGACGCCCCCGGATCAGCCGTCCCCCTTCCACAGCGGCGCCGCCTATTCCTGTACTCACCGTCATCCAGAAAAAGCTGTCATACTGTCGGCCATGTCCGAAGCGGCATTCCGCAAGCGCACAGCTGTTCACGTCATTGTCGGCATACACGCGGCTGATCTGCAGACGGTTCCTGAAATACTCCCCCACACGTACGTCCCGCCAGCCCGCATACGGAGCTCTGACCAGCCGATCCTGCACATGATCGTACATTCCGGGGATATTGACGCCGACCCCTTCCAGTTCCTCCGCCCGGATCCCGCAGCGCGCAAGCAAGGCCTCCATCCGTTCACAGCAAAACGAAAAGCAGCCTTCCCATGTTTCCACCGGAGTCGGGAAGGTTTCCCGCGCCAGCCATTTCCCATCCTCCCCGATCAGGCCGAGGGCTGTTTTCGTTCCGCCGATATCGATCGCGCCCGCGATCCTTTCCCCGTTTCCCATTCATCTCCCTCCGATGGTGCCGGCGCTAAAAGCGCTGCCTTTGCACGCGCCGCAGCGATGCGCTGATCGCCCCTGTAAACCTTATCGATATTCATGGAGCCATCATTTAAAATCCTTTTGTTCTCTTACTCCGTTTACGGTATGGAAGGGAAATGAAAATACCGACCGCCATCAGGCCAAACCAGGTCCAGACAAGCCCTTCCCAGCCGACCGTACCGACTGCGCCCGCGAACAGAGTGCTTGACACCGACGCCGCGGCATAGCTTGAAAAATCAAGAAACCCCGTTGCGCCGGAAACCATGCCGGTATCCCGCAGTCCGGGACAATACCTGCTGTAGAGCATAACGGAAGCCCCGTTGGAGGACATGATCCCCAAAACCAGGCAGACGACATTCCATGCCGGCTGCCGGAAAACGGTCAGCAAAAAGAAAAACAGGGCCGCGGAAAGGAACATGAACAGGATCGTCCGTTCCATATTCCGTTTCATCAGCCTTTCATATATAAAGACTGCAATAAAGGCCTCCATGGAAATGATCAGCGTCGCCGCTGTAAAAATGAAGGACGCGGTTTCCGCAGGAAATCCCAGGTGCTGCGCTATGTAGGTCGGCATCCAGAATATCACCGTCGTCCTCACCACACCTGTGATCATAGAGATAAGCGTGTACTTTACGATCCCGCGCTGAAACAGGACCCGTATCCCTTCTCCCTTTCCGTTCCCCTTTTCCCGTCTATACTGATCATATTTGATAACCCCCCTTTTTTCCATGCTCCGGAAAATAATAAAGCAGCACACGCTCATCACGGCAAGACTCAGACTCCCTGTCAGCAGCACGCTCCGCCAGGTCAGCACAGCTGCCGCAAGGCCCGCCAAAGGAGAACCGAAAAGGGAGGCGAAGGTATACCCCAGCGTGCATCTCATCGTATAGACCGGCTCCGTATTTTCCGCGACTACCTTCGTCATGGGGCCGTAAATCATGGACAGGAAAAATCCCATAAGACCATACGCCAGAAGCGCAGCGAACGGGACCGTATCGATAACATAATAAAAAAGACGGTTGGATATGCTCGCCATGAGGAGGCCGATACAGATCATATACCTCGCCCTGACTCTGTCCCCAATGGCTCCGTTGACGAGCTGTCCCACCGCATAACAGATAAAATAGAGGGAAGACACCCGGCCGATAAACTCCGCGGAATACCCCTTTTCGATCATCTGCGGCGTGACCGCTCCCAATATATTTCGCGCAAAATAAACTGCCAGATACGCGGCTGAGCAGAGGATGCCGATATCGGCTGCCCTGGCCGCCTTTTCATTTTTGAAAAGAATGTTCCCGATCATTTTTTGTTTCCTGAAGCCCTGATGTCTCCTCCGGCATGCCGCGAAGGATGCGCCTTCCGGCATGCCGGAGTTTTGTCTTCTCTGTCACGATTTCCGGTAAATCTCGATCACCGGCGATTTCAGGATTCCTGTATCCTTCAGCTGGTATTCATAAGCCCAGCCTGTATCCTTCGTATACCAGCAGATCGGCCCGATCCAATATCCGTTCGTACAGCAATGAAGCGCGCCAAAACAGTTCGCACGGCTCAGATACACCTTCAGCTTCAGGAGATGCTTCCCCGCCTTCACATCACGCAGCCGGAGCTTGTACGGCGCATATACGATCCTCCCGACCGCCTCATCGTCCAGCCACACACGGACCAGCGCCCCCTGATACATAGACGCCGCGATCACGATCTCACTGTCCTCACAACTGAACGGGATCTCATAGGTAAAACCCGCGCCGTAGAAGGGAAACCCCTGATGGACCAGAGAACCGAAGGTCACCTGTTCCGGCCTTTCCGTAATGCGGGCCATGGCACCGCTGACCGCGACGCCAAACTGTCCCAGAAGAAAAGCATTCTCCAGGCTGATCCGTTTTCCGAAGGGAACCCGCAGCACCAGCGTATTCATGCCCTGCTTCAGGCAGGGAAGCAAAAAGCACTTTATATGCCGGTCCGTGAAATAACCCTTCTCCGTCACGGGCACTTCCTCTCCGTTTAAAATGATCTCATGCACTCCTTCCGATGCCAGACGGCAGGGAACCGAAACGCTGCTCTCGAACCGGTATTCCAGAAAAACCGATTCCGCTTCGCCAGCTTCCTGTATCAGCCAGGGCTGAATATCCTCTCCGTCTGCCAGCGGATACTGCCGCTGTCTGCGCAGCGCCTGATCGATCCGCAGGATTTCCTCCGGCGGCTGATAGTTCTGTCCGTCCAGGCTCCACCGCGCGATATCCAGCACCAGTACATTGTCTTCATCCGCGGAATAGGAAACCGTGCCCTTCACATCCACGATCTGATCCGGTTCCCGACCGTAGTAATAATACTTTCCGCTGCCGTGCAGGAAGACATTGCGGACCGTTGTGTCTTCATAGGGAAGGCTGAACTTTTCTTCCTCCGATGCCAGCTCCGGCGGGATCAGCTTCAGCAGTAAACTGTCCGAGCAATACAGTCTGTGCCGGATACAGGTCCGATCCCCTTCCAGTTCGTATTCACAGTTTCTGATCGTCCCATTCACCGTATCGTAAAGGACCGGGATCTTTCTTCCCTTCACGGTGATCAGGATATCGTCATGGTAAGCGTCCGGGCGTCCTACCTGCATTCTTTGCGGGACCGGATCCATTCTGGCCAGAAAAAGCCATTCCGCCGCGCCGTCCGTGCGCATCTGATACATCAGATGATGCGTCCGCTCCCCGTTTTGATACCGAATGGATACATCTCTCTCGTCCTCCAGCGCGGCGAGCAGGGATACCGATGTAAACGCCGCCCTGACAGCCTGCTCCGCCAGACGTTTTCCCCTCCCGTCGGGGCAGGCGTCGATCCAGCAGGGCGCATCCCCCAGAAGGATGACTTTTCCGCCTGCCGCCAAAAACCGCTCCAGGATATCCGCCGTAGTGCTCCGCAGCGTCAGCAGGCCCGGCAGGACGATCGCCTGATACCGCATCTGTCCGATGAGAACAGAATTTCCCTCGATCCCTTTGTAAAGTCCGGGAAGAGACGCTTCGGAGAGAAAATCAAAATCAATGGTGCCCCGCAGCAGCCAATTCGTCACGTTCTGAAAATTATTCTCGATCTGTGAACGCAGATCGGCCGTCTGATCGGCCGGTCCGTAAGAAAGCCAGTAGCTTTCGATCGGATGGATAACGCCCACCCTCACCAGGGATCTTCCCCGCGTCAGAACGGTATTCAGCCGCGCAAAGTGATCCTCCACATATCGGTATTCCTTATACCACGCCGACTGATAATGGATGCTGGCAGGATAATCCCGCTTTGCCGATCCCTTCATGCTGTACCAGGACAAATGGGGCACCCGCATGGTCACGCCCAGCGCGGCCTGCCAGTCGCCCTGGAACTTATGTCCACGGAAATCAAATTCCCAGCCGGTCACGCCGTACAGCTCGCTTAAAACGCCTTCCTTTCCCCATTGCCTGGCGCTGGACTGCACCTGCTTGGCCGTGGTCAGTTCCACATAATTGCAAAGCATATCGATGCCGGGAATCCCAAAATATTCGTAGGCGCGCATGGCCTCTCCGACGGTCCTCGTCTGGCTGCCCAGCCTGTTTTCGTCCAGCACGTGCCCTGTCAAATGAATCCCGTTCTTCTCGCACCACGATCCGATCTGTCTGATAAACGCGTGTACATACCTGCTGCAGACATGGTCATGATAATGATATCTCGCTTTTGACGGGCAATCCGGCAGATCCCAGATGATCTCCGGGAGCCTGGGCACGATATCATAGCCGTATGCCTGCCGGAAGGTTGCGGGAAGATCTGTGGTCCAGGCTATTTCGACATCGTCTTTGCTTTTTGAAAACGCCAGCGCTCCGATCGCGTGGAAATTCGGCTCATCGGTGAAGATGGACGGAACCGTATCCCCAAACGCTTCGCCCACCTCGCGCCTGTACGCCTCATGGGTGATGTTGATGAACGAAGCGACCGCCTCCTCGGAAAGCGTATCTACATAAGTATGACCGTTAAACCAGCCGGACTTTTCCGGGATCCGGACATAGGCGTACCATTTCGTTCCTGCCGCGTTTTCATCCGGCTCCATCATGCGATAGGATTTCAGCATGCCGTCTTCATCCAGGACCACATCGTAAACCGCCAGCAGATAGGGCTTTCCTTCCCGATATCCGGCGGAATCCGGCACAGGAGCGGACCAGGCCTCCGCCTGACCGCCGCCGATATAGGCGGAGTAAGCCCTGCGGTCGGCCACATCCATATCCTCTTTTACCGTAAAACGAATGAATTTTTCGCTGTACAGGGGATTTTGGGTCACGAAACCGCCCGCAGCGCCGGAGGCGTAGCGGTCTTCATCATAAAGACAGGCCAGCATCCCCAGATCCTTCGCTTTATGCACACACGCCTTCACATGCGACATAAATTCCCTGCCCAGATACTCTGTGGCCATGCCGCTGCGCACATGCATATGAAAGCCGCCGAAGCCCATCTCCGAAAGCTCCTCGATCTGCCGCAAAAGCTCCTCTTCCTCCAGCCTGTCATTCCACGCCCAAAACGGCATGGCCCGATACCGGGCAGGCGGATTCTGAAAAAGCGCAGGCTCCAGGGTTTCTGCTTCCCGTTCTTTATACAGATTCATTGCAGTCCCCCTTTTTCCGTTCCGCTTCCTGCAAAAGCGCTCCGTAGATCAGGATTTCCTCTGCTCCGTACGTTTCCAGATACTTTTTGTCAAGATATGCGCCGAAGGTCTTAATGGCGCCCACGCCTTTGTCGGCATAATACTGCATGTCATATCCGAACACTTCCCTGTTGACCGACAGCTTCCTGATATTGCTGCGATCGTACCTGGAATAGAGGGATTCATCCAGCCAGTACTCCAGGATCTGCGCGGAATCTGCCGGAAAGACCTCGAGCAGGCGGTCCAACTCCGTCCGCACTTTTTCGCCGTCCGGCTCCGTGAGCCTGTGCTGTAAATTCCGGTTCATGGGCGCAAACTCCAGAAAAACGTCCGGACCGATCGGCAGCGTCGGCGGCGCAAAGGCATTCCCGTACGCCAGATACGCGATCTTAGCTTCGGGATCATACCGCTTGATCCCACGCAGAAGCGCATGGTAAACGATCAGGTTCAGATCCGAAACGGATTTTCCCCTGCACTGTTCGCAATGGCAGCGGACTTCATGATCGTCTGTCCAGATGTGATATTCATGCCCCTTCTGCCCCAGGCGGACGGCAAGCCGGTACGCGCTCTCCTCCAGACATTTCAGAGCCTCGCTGCTGGAAGGGCAGAGATTGTAGTCCGGACTGCGCTTTCCGCTCTCATCCATCCGGAACATCTCCGGTTCGGAAGCGAAACGCTCCCTCGGCATCAGATCACCCACCGCATGGATCTCATGCTCTACCGTGATCCCGGCGTCCTCAAATACCCGGATCAGGTCCCTTTGCCCGTCCAGCCAGCGCAGATAGTCCTCCAGCCGGTTTTCCGTCACGATGAAATGCAGGCCCAGCGTATCGAACCCGCCCTTCTTCAGAATATCCAGCCACTCGATGCAAAAATCTTCTTTGAGAATGATGATCCCTTTCTTCATGACCGCTTTCC